>DASYWA010000144.1:0-48361 GCA_035936475.1 Rubrobacter sp.
AAAGGACGGCCAGCAGCGCGACCGGGAGGAACGCGAGCGGAGGCCTCTCCCTGCCCTCGAGCGGGATGGAGGAACTCAGGAGATAGAACAGCACCGCCAGCGCGCCGAGCGCCACCGAGAGCGCCCACGCGCCCCACGCTAGCCGTCCGGCACCGCGGCCCGGCTTACCGCTCCGTCGGGTCTGTCCGCTCGCCTCGACCGTCACGACGCCACTCTACCGGAAGCCCGTCTCCCGCGCGTTACGGCGGCCGTTACGAGAGAGGCACAGGACGGATACCAGAGCGTCCGTCGAACGACGCGGCGGGGTGAGGGTCGTTTTTTGCCGGCCGCGTGACCATCCGGCGGATATTGTGGTTGCGGCCACGGAAACGAAAAGAATAGCCCTTTTTGCAGGACGCGCGGTTTCGATAGAGCGATTTGGGGGGACCGTAGGGGCTACGTAGACATCGAAAGGAGATTTATTGTGCGTACGCTATCTACCGTTGCCTGGGTGGCCCACAACGTCGGACTGGGCGCTTGCTTCGGGGGCCTGCTGTTCGGCAAGACCGCGCTGAACCCCAGCCTCAGCGTTCTTGACTCCGAGGCGGACCGCGGCAAGATCCTGAACACGACGTGGAACCGCTACAACGCCATCAACATGGCCTCCTTCGCCACGGCGGCCCTCACCTGGTTCCCCGGGCGGCTCGGGCTCTCGGGCCAGGAGATAGACCAGCAGACGCGGAACCTCGTGCTTGCCAAGGACGTCCTGTTCGGCATCGGGGCTCTCACCGGCCTCGCCAGCGTGATCCAGGGCAGGTCGCTGACGGGCCAGGCCCCCGACGGGGCTGTTCCGATCGCCTCCGGAACCACGCCCTCGTCCTCGACGCCGGAGAAGGCCACCAGCCTCCTGCGCTCGGTGAACCAGCTCGGGAACATCAACATCGGGGTCACCGGCGCCATCCTCGGCATAACGACGATCCTCTCCATGAAGGCTACCGAGTCGACGCGCTTTAGCGCCGTGTCGCGCTTCCTCCCGTAGAGCACGGACCTGGACTACACCAGGGATAGCAACCAGCCGTGGGCGCCCTTCTCCGACGAACGGAGAGGAACGTCCACGGCGTTACCGGGGCCTCCATCGCCTTCCGGCGCGGAACGCATAGAACGGTGATGGCGGCGACAGGAGCCGGAGCGCGCGAAGCTCGGAGGTTCGACCACGGCTCCATCGGATTGCTGGGTGGTTCGGGCGTCCGTGGGCCCGTCAAATGGGCCGTCCGGCTTGTGAGCGTGCCGGGGCGCCCATGGCGCCTACCGCGAGGGAGGGAGAACGGATGAGAGGGCGGGCGACTTCGGGGGTGGCGCGCGGAAGCGCCGCCCCGGGGCGGGTCGTGCTGGTGTGCGCGGTCTGGGCCGGCGTCCACAGCCTGCTGGCCTCCAAGGGGGCCAAGGATCTGTTCGCGAGGGCCGCGGGGGGACGGTCGCGCGACGGCCTGTACCGCCTGGCCTACAACGCCCAGTCGTTGGTGACGGTGGCCTGGGCTGCGAGGCGGCTGGCGCGTATGCCGGACCGGGAGCTCTACCGCGCGGAGCCGCCCTGGTCTTGGCTCTTCCGGGCCGGACAGGTCGGCTCCCTGGGCGTGCTCTTCTCGGGGGTGCGGGTCGTCGGTATGCTGGAGTTCGCCGGCATAATCCCCCTGCGGGAGGCATTGACGGCAGAAGAGTCGCGCCCGGAGCCGGAGGCGCAGGGGCCCCCTATCGGCGCCGGCGGCGAGATGGAGACGTTGGGGGCTTTTCGGTTCACACGGCATCCCGGCAACCTGGGGGCGATGGGCTTCTTCCTGCTGTGGCCCCGCATGACGGTGAACCGCGCCACACTCGCGGCGCTCGTGGCCCTCTACGTGGTGCTCGGTTCCATGCACGAGGAGCGCCGGCTCAGGATGGCCTACGGCGAGGCCTTCGAGCGCTACCGGCAAAAGGTTCCCTTCCTGATACCCCGTCCGCCGGATAGGTAGCGGGAGGACACGAGCGGGGTTCCCGGCCTCAAGGCCGCCGCCATAAGGACCGTGCTGCGCATCGTGGACGGCTTCTTCTCTTACCTCGTCGCCTTTATCGCGGTGCTGGCCTCGCACAAGAACCAGCGCCTCGGCGACATGGCCGCGCACACGCTGGTGGTCCGCAAGTAGCTATCTGCGGCTAGTCCTGGGCGGCGCGTTTGGGAGCGGGAACCTCGGTGGGGAATCTCGCCCCAGGGCGCGTCGTCCCGGGAGTCCGACGTGATCTCCTGCGGCCCTTGCAACGACCGGGTGATCGCCCACGCCGTCGACCGGGTCGCCACCGACTGCGAAGAGGTGGAGCGCATCCACTAGGCCACCTGCACGGCCCGGTGCTAGACTGGCGCCCGTGACCGGGACCTTACGCGCCGACGTCGTCGGGAGCCTGCTCAGGCCTCCCGAGCTTCTGGACGCCCGCAGACGCTACGCGTCCGGGGAGCTTTCGGCGCCGGAATTCAAGAGGATTGAAGACCGGGCCGTGGATTGGGCGATCTCGCTGCAAGAGCGGGCCGGCCTGCCGGTGGTGACGGACGGTGAGATGCGCCGCGAATCTTTCCAGAGCCAGCTGGTCGAGGCGGTGGAGGGCTTCTCCGGCCACACCATCGACGCCTGGCTGTGGGGGGACTGGCACGGCGACGAGGCCGTCGGGGACAAGAAGATGGACCGTCCGCCGGAGCTCGGCGTCATCGGCAAGCTCCGCAGGCGCCGCCACCTCTCGGTCGAGGAGTTCGTCTACGCCAGGGCGCGGACGGACAGGGTAGTAAAAGTCACGCTGCCGAGCCCGAGCATGTACGCCAACCTGTGGTCGCCGGAGCTCTCGAAAGAGGCGTACCCGACGTTGGACCTTTTCCTGGAGGACGTCGCGGAGATCCTGCGCGAGGAGTTGGACGAGCTGGTCCGCCTCGGCGCCGAGTACGTCCAGCTCGACGCCCCGCACTACCCGCTCCTGCTCGACCCGAAGACGCGCGGCTTCTACGAGGAGCGCGGCTGGCCCTTCGAGCGCTGGATGTCCCGGGGCGTCGAGCTCGACAACCACGTCATAGGGGACCACCCCGGCGTCACGTTCGCCTTCCACCTGTGCCGGGGCAACCAGGGGAGCCGCTGGCTCGTCTCCGGCTCCTACGAGCCGCTCGCCCACCACCTCTTCGCCAACGTCAACGCCGACAGGCTCATGCTCGAGTACGACGACGAGCGCAGCGGCACCTTCAAGCCCCTCGCCCACGTCCCCGAGGACAAGACCGCCGTCCTCGGCCTCGTCACCACAAAGTCGGGAAGGCCCGAGACGCCCGAGGAGCTGGAGAGGCGCATCAGGGAAGCCTCGAAGTACGTCCCGCTGGAACGGCTCGCGCTCAGCCCCCAGTGCGGCTTCGCGACGTCCATCGTCGGCAACGCCCTGAGCGTCGAGGACGAGGAGCGCAAGCTCCGGGCCATCGTGCGGACGGCGGAGAACGTCTGGGGGTAGCCGGGACCGTACCGACGCTGCTCATCACCGGCCCGGGCGGCGTCGGCAAGACGACGGTGGCCTTCGAGGTCTGCCGGCAGCTCGAAGCGGCGGGCGTTGCCCACGCCATGATCGACACCGACGAGCTGGACCGCATCTACCCTGCGCCGGTCGATGATCCCCACAAGACGGACCTTGCCCGGCGAAACTTGGCCGCCGTATGGGCAAGTCTGCGGGCCGCGGGTGCCCCGCGCCTGATCCTGACAATGGTAGCGGTCTCCCTCCAAGACGAGCTGACGAACGTCCGTCAGGCGATACCGGAGGCACGGATCGTCACGGCTCGCCTGCGCGCTTCGGAGGACGATCTGCTTGGGCGCGTGGGTGGTCGGGAGGTAGGTTCGGGCTACGACTACCAAGCGCTGCGCACCATCGAGCAGTCCCGGAGCATGGCACGGGAGTCGACCGGCGGGCCGCTCGTCGTGGATACTTCGGGCCGGCCTGTCGTCGAGGTGGCGCGCGAGGTGCTCGGACGCGCCCAGCGGTCTGCCGGCTTCTGGTAAGCTGCCGGGAGGACGCACCGGCGCGAGTGAAAGGGAGAACGATATGCTGCGGGTAAGGGATGCCATGACGCGGGACGTCGTGACGTTGGGGCCGGACGCGAGCGCGGCCGACGCTTGGAGGCTGTGCCGGGAGAAGAACATCCGCCACCTTCCCGTGGTCGACGAGGGGCGCCTGGTAGGTCTCGTCTCCGACCGGGATCTCAGGGACACGAGCCCGCCGCGCGGCTCGACCGGGGAGCGCGACGCGCTCAACTGGAGCAGCCTCGGGGACATCATGAGCACGGGTCTCGCCTGCATCCACCCGCTCGACACCATCGACCACGCGGCGAGGGAGCTCCACGACCGCAAGATCGGCTGCCTCCCCGTCGTCGCCGACGGCGGGCTCGTCGGCATCATCACCTCCTCTGACATGATGCGGATCCTCGTCGAGCTCGTCGGCGCGCGCGACCGCGGGAGCTGGGTCGAGGTCGAGGTCCCCAACGAGCCGGGCCAGCTCGCCGACGTTACCGACGTGATCCGGGAGAAAAAGGTGAACATAGGCGGCGTCTTCCTCTCCCCGGCCCACCGCGCGAGCAACCGCCTCATAGTCCTCCGCCTCGAAACCACGAACCCCTCGGGGATAGTGAAGTCCCTCGAGTCGGCGGGCTACAAGGTCACCACGGTGGAAGCTTCGTCCAGCCCGGAGCCGACGCTCGAAGAGAGCTAGCGGGCGCGTCCCCTTCCGGGGCTCTCAGCGCGCCCGCGGGGCGCCGGGCCGACTAGCTGAACAGCCCCTTCACGCCCGGCTTCAGGTGCCCCTCGTCGTCCAGGTAGTCGCTCCAGGAGCGCTTCGGGTCGTAGCCCAGCATATCTCTGGCCTTCTCTATGGAGATGCCGGAGGCGTCCTCGTGGGGGAGGGGGGTCTTTACCTCGACCCTGTCCCCGTAGTGTTCGCGGACGGCCTCTTCGAAGGGGCGGGAGCCTACGTTGTCGGGGGAGGCTATGTAGAAGACCTCGTGGCCCGGGAGGTCGCTCTCGGCGGCGAGGACTATGGCGTCCGCGAGGTCGTAGACGTCGATGTAGCTCCAGAAGCCCGGGCTCGTCTCCGAGCGGTCCCGGATCATGGGCCCCAGGTTCCGCTCGTAGTTGCCCTCGTGCTGGACCCAGGAGGGCCTGATGGAGATGCACCGGATGTCCGAGCGCCGCAGCGCCGCGTCCATGAGCTGCTCGCCGAAGTGCTTGGCCGTGGCGTAAGGGTCCTGCGGCCGGATCGGGTGCTCTTCGTCCACCGGCACGTACTCGGGCAGCACGGGCCGCTCGGGGAAGAAGAACCCTGGGACGGTCTCGCTGGAGAGGTTGACGAACCTGCCGGATCCGAACCGGATCGCCGCCTCCAGCGTGTTGAAGGTCGCCATGAGGTTGTTCTGGAAAACCACGTGCGGGGGGTTCCTGGTCGGCTCCGGTATCGCCGCGGCGTGGACCACCGCCTCCGCCCCGCGCACCACCGCGAAGGCCTGGCCGGCGTCGGTAAGGTCCGCCTGGAAGTAGTCGGCCTCGCCGGGCGCGGGGCGCTCGAAGACCGGCGGCATGACGTCCGTCGCCCTGACGTCGTGGCCGGCCTCCTGCAACGCCGCCACCGTCGCCCGCCCGACCTTGCCCCTGGCCCCCGTTACAAGTACGCGCATCTCTCTCCCCGTCTCCGTATATGTTGCGGGCGATGGTACAACATGCCGCCGGTCTTCGAGCGGCGTTTCGGCGGAGACGGCCCGGGGTAAAGGTTGGGGCATGAGGGTAGCGGTCGTAGGCGCAAGCGGAAACCTTGGGACGAGCCTCCTGCGCTCGCTCTCGATGGAGGAGCGGGTGGAGTCCGTCCTCGGGATCGCCCGCAGGTTGCCGAATCTCAAGGTGGAGAAGGTCGAGTGGGCGCAGGCCGACGTCGTGACCGACGATCTGGTCCCTCACCTGCGCGGGGCCGACGCCGTGGTCTGCTTGGCCTGGATCATCCAGCCCTCAAGGGATCTGAACAAGCAGTGGATGATCAACGTCGAGGGCACGATGCGGGTGGCGAACGCCACGAAGGAGGCGGGCGTTCCCGCCTTTCTCTACGCCTCCTCGATCGGCGCCTACTCTCCCGGGCCGAAGGACCGCCGCGTGGACGAGAGCTGGCCCACGAACGGCATCGCGACCTCCTACTACGCCCGCCACAAGGCCGAGGTGGAGCGCAGGCTGGACCGCTTCGAGACCGAGGCGCCCGACGTCAGGGTCGTCAGGATGCGCCCGGGGCTCGTCTTCAAGAGGGAGGCGGCCCAGGGCATAAGGCGTCTCTTCGCCGGGCCCTTCTTCCCGGCCCTGCTCGCCAACCCGAGCCTCATCAACCTCGTCCCCGACATAGAGAACCTGCGCTCGCAGGTGATCCACTCTTACGACGTCGGCGAGGCCTTCCGGCTCGCCGTCCTGAACGGGGAGGCGCGGGGCGCCTTCAACATCGCCGCGGAGCCCGTGCTGGACGCCGGTGAGATAGGGCGGATACTGAACGCCCGCCCGCTTCCGGTCCCCGCGCAGCTGGCCCGCGCCGGGGCGGGGCTCTCCTGGGCCTTGCGGCTGCAGCCGGTGCCGCCCGGGTGGCTGGACCTCTCGCGCAACGTCCCCATCATGGACACCACCAGGGCGCGCACGGAACTCGGGTGGACGCCAGGGTTCTCCGCGGACGAGGCGCTGCTCGACCTGTTGGAGGGGCTCAGGACCGGCTCGGGCCTCGACACGCCGCCGCTCTCGCCCAAGACGAGCGGCCCGTTCCGCATCCGCGAGTTCCTCACGGGAGTAGGAGGTAGGGAGCCCTGAAAGCCGTAGTGTGGCACGGCAAGGAAGACGTCCGGGTGGACAGCGTACCCGACCCGATCATCCAGGAGCCGACCGACGCCATAGTCCGCATAACCTCGACCGCGATCTGCGGCTCGGACCTGCACCTCTACTCCAAGCTCTCCCCGCTCATGCGCGAGGGGGACATCATCGGGCACGAACCGATGGGGATAGTCGAGGAGGTGGGCCGCGAGGTCGAGCACATCTCGCCGGGCGACCGGGTCGTGATCCCCTTCAACATCTCGTGCGGCCACTGCTATTTCTGCGATCAGGACCTCTACTCCCAGTGCGAGAACACGCGCGACGAGGGCAAGCTCGCCCGGGGCGTGAACCTGCTCGGGCGCGGCAGGGGCGCGAGCCTCTTCGGCTACACGCACGTCTACGGCGCCGTTCCGGGCGGGCAGGCCGAGTACCTGCGCGTCCCGCAGGCCCACTTCGGACCCATAAAGGTGCCGGAGGGACCGCCCGACGAGCGCTTCCTGTACCTCTCGGACGTGCTGCCGACGAGCTGGCAGGCCGTCGCGTACGCGGACGTTCCCGAGGGGGGGACCGTCGGCGTCTGGGGCCTGGGCCCGATCGGACAGATCTGCGCGAGGATAGCGCTCCACCAGGGCGCGGGGCGCGTCATAGGCATAGACAACGTTCCAGAGCGCCTGGCGATGGCCTCCAGGCACGGGGTCCAGACTTTGGACTTCTCGGCCGTGGAGAACGTGCGCGACGTGATCCTGGACCTCACCGACGGCCGCGGCCTCGACGCCGCCATAGACGCCGTCGGGATGGAGGCCTCGGGCTCCGTCGTCGGCTCCATCCTGCAGACCACGAAGATCCAGCTAGACCGGGCCACCGCCCTGCGCGCCGCCATGTCCTCGGTCCGGCGCGGCGGCACCTTGTCCCTCACGGGCGTCTACGCGGGGCCTATCCAGGCCTTCCCTCTGGGCGACCTGTTCGACATGCAGATCCAGGTCCGGATGGGCCAGGCGAACGTCCGCCGGTGGACCGACGAGATCATCCCGCTCCTCACCGAAGAGGATGTCCTGAAGGTCGAGGACCTCAAAACGCACACGATGTCCCTGGACGACGCGCCTCACGGGTACGAGATCTTCCAGAAAAAGCAGGACGGCGCCATCAAGTGCGTGCTCAAGCCCTAGCGGGACCGACCCGGGGGCTGCCGCGCAGGTCGTCCGGCCGGCTCCCCCGCGCCGTCGTTGCGTGGCGAGCCCCTTCGTACTAGGCTCCCGGTAGTAGAGCGAGGCCGAGGAGCGCAAGGATGCCCGATCCCGCACGTTCGCCAGCATGAAGATCCTGCGCAGGCTCGGCGCCTACTTTTCTTCGAAACCCGAAGCAGGGGCTGCGCCCGGGCGGTCGTCGGGACCTTCTTACGAGCCCCGGCCTCGGGGGGGCCGTCAGGGGCGGAAGCGGCGGGTGCGTAGGCCGATCCTGGAGGGGCGCCCGACGGTCTTCTTTATCGTGGGACACGGGAAGTCCGGCACCACGTGGCTCGCGAGGCTCCTCGGCTCTCACCCCGAGATACTGTGCCTGTGGGAGGGTAGGTTCATCGGCAAGGAGTGGCACAGGGAGGACCTCGGGGAGGTGGAGGCGAGGGTGCCGCCCCGGACGCTCTCCGGCGCCATCGCCAACTCCAGGGACCTCAGGCTCTGGGCGGAGAGGTCCGTGTGGGGGCGCCGGGGGGACGCCGACGAGCACCTCGCCAACCTTACCCGGTTGGCCCTCGACTACTTTCTCGACCAGAGGCTCGCCGGGACGGACAAGAGGATAGTGGGGGACAAGACGCCCTTCCTTCCCGGCGCGCACACCATAAAGGAGATACACGACATCTACCCCGAGGCCAGGGTGATCCACGTCATAAGGGACGGCAGGGACGCCGAGGTCTCCTGGATGCACCACCGCTGGAACAGGTCCACGGCGCAGGGCGGCATCCAGGTCCTGCGGCCCGGGGAGGCAGAGCGCCGGGAGGCCTACCGCGGGGGTGGCGGGCAGGCTGCGGGGCCCGGGATGTTCGACGAGGAGGAGCTCCGGGTTAGAGCCGCGCAGTGGAGGGAGACCGTGGGCGAGGCCACGAGGGAGGGGCCGGAGCTTCTGGGCGCCAACTACACGGAGGTCAGGTACGAGAGCCTGCTGGCGGACGCGTTCGCGGAGACGGGGAGGCTGCTCCGGTTTCTGGGCGCCGAAGCGGGGGACGCGGTGGTCCGGCATTGCGTCGAGGAGGCGAGCTTCGAGAGGCTCTCGGGCGGCAGGAGGAGGGGGGAGGAGGACCCTACCTCGCTGGTCAGGAAGGGAGTTGCGGGGACTAGAGGGGCACCTTCACCGAGGGGGACAGGCGCGTCTTCAAGGAGGAGGCCGGGGACCTGCTCGTCGAGCTCGGCTACGAGAGGGACCACGGCTGGTGATCCGGGGCCCCCAAGGCTATCCCCTGGCCCGCGCCCGCTTTATCCTGCGGTTGAGCCCGTCGAGCACCCGCCAGGTCCTCGACGCCAGCACGCCCTCCAGTTGCCTCTGGAGGGAGGCGGCCGCGGCCACGATCTGCCTGGTATCCCAGGCCTTCCTACCCTGCTCCGTCGCCTCGGCGGCGGCCCTGAAGAAGGCCTCGGATAGCCTCTCGATGTGCCGCTCCGGGGGGTTGCCAAGCCTCCGGTCTTCCTCCCGCACGAAGCCCATGTACTCTTCTGAGGGGACCATGAACCGGGTGCCCACCAAATCGTTAGTGCTCGTGAGCTCCCTGGCCGTCTCGGCCTTGATCGCGAGCTCGGGGGCCTCCTCGAGCACCTTGAGGTACCTGTCGTACTTGCCCCACCGGTTCGGGTAGTTGCGGACCTCGACCTCCCGCCGGACCGCGGCGTACAGGCCGTTCAGCAGCTTGTAGTGGAGCAGCACGCCCGTGAAGTCCGCGAGCCTGGCGTCGCCGACCCAGTGCTCGGAGAGATCGACGGGCTTCAGCTTGCCGTCCAGGAAGATCAGGGGGTGCTTTATGAGCAGCGAGTTCATGCCGAACAGGGTGCGCCTGATGCCACCCCGCAGGATCGGGACCTCGGGGTTCGCGAGGACGTTTCCAACGTCGCCGACGGATTCGTAGGCCTCTTCGCGTACCTCCGAGAGGTCGTAGAACCTGTGCAGCTCCTTGAGCGGCTCGTCGCTGTGGCGCACGACCTCCGAGAGGGGCTCCGCGGGGAACATGTCCAGCACGCTCGCGACCACGGCGGTGTAGGAGTTGTCGTTGAGGTACCCGAGGAGCGCGCGCAGGCTCACGACGTGCATGTACGGGTAGGCGAAAAGCTCGGCCACGTCGACGTTCAGGGTCCAGCGCCCCCGCCCGAAACGCTCGGCCAGGTACTTCCTCATCGAGAGCCCGTACCTCTTGAAGGGCAGCGACGTGCACAAGACCGTGACGTCCTCGTACCCCTTTAACGCCTCCACGGTGCCGTCCGTCGAGCCGTTGTCGAGAAAGACCAGGTGCTTAGCCCCGAGCGCGCGGTAGTGTTCCACGAAAGACCTCACGTAGGCGCGGCCGTCGCGGACGACGACGAGGACTATCACCTCGTCCGTCCCGTACGAGACCTCCCCTGGGCCGTGCACGAGCCGCAAGGTGTGGTGCAGGAGCCACCTCTGCGCCTCTTCGAGGAAGGGGCTGTCGGGGACGTCCGGCCTGGAGAGGTCTCGGCTGAACTTGTCCACCCGCCGCCCGTTGTTCACCGGGGCGTTTCTGGGCCCGATCACTGCCATGCATGCCTTTCTACCGAGGCGACGCTCCTTCGAAACGCGGGTCCCGTCGCGGCCGCCATTGTCCCATCTCGGGGGCGCTTTGTGAACGCCCGGCGGGACGCGCTCAAGGCGCCGCCCCTACCCGCGCAGCGACCCAACCACCTTCCGCCAGAAGTCGTCCCTCTCGCCTGGCACGAGCGGGAGGTAGAGGGAGACGCGGTCGATAAGCCCCGCGTAGCGCTCCTCCAGCGCCGGGCCCAGCTCCTCCGGCGCCGCCTCGACGACGAAGGCTTCGAGCATCTCGTCTGTTATGAGGGAGGGCATCTCGCCCCACCTCTTCTCCCTGGCGAGCAGGCCAAGCCTCTCGCCGACCTCCTGCCAGCCGTGGGCCTCGAGGACGGTGCGGTACGTCGGGGTGGAGGCGTAGAAGCTTATCTGGGAGCGCGCGGCCTCGCGGCCCTCCGAGATCTCCCGCTCCTCCCCGCCCGAGACGACGAAGACGCTGGTGGCGAGCTCGACGCTGTCGGCCGGGCGGTCGGCCCCCCGGGCGCCCTCGGCTATCGCGGGCCTCACCGTCCGCCCCAAATATTCGGGGGAGTGGAAGGGGTGGACGTGGAAGCCGTCGCAGAGCTCGCCGGCGAGGCGCGCCAGCCCCGTGTTGACGCCGGCGATGTACACCGGTATCTCGGGGTGCTCTATGGGGCCTGGGTTGAAGAAGGGCGTCATCAGGGTGTGCCGGTAGAACTCGCCCTCGAAATTAAGCCGACCCTCCGCTTGGAACGATTCCCAGATGGCCCGGAGGGCGAGGACGTACTCGCGCAGGCGGGCGGCGGGGCGGTCGAAGGGCATGGAGAAGCGGCGCTCGACGTGGGCCCTCACCTGGGTGCCGAGGCCGAGGACGAAGCGGCCGTCCGAGAGGCTTTGCAGGTCCCAGGCGGTCTGGGCGGTCTCCATCGGGGAGCGGGAGAAGGCTATGGCGACGGAGGTGCCGAGCTCGATCTCCTCGGTCGCGTTGGCGGCGACGGCCAAAGGGAGGAAGCCGTCGTGCTTGGTCTCGCTGGTCCAGAGGCCCGCGAAGCCTAAGTCCTCGGCGGCGCGGGCGGTCCGGTCGACGTTCTTGAGGTAGTCGCCTTCCGTGCCGAGGCCGGCGTCCAGCTTTAAGGGCATGCTACGGGATCAGGATGAGCTTGCCGGTGGTCCGGCGGCCTTCGAGGTCCTGGTGGGCCTGGGCGGCGTCTTCGAGGGCGTAGGAGCCGCCGATCCGGACGTCGAGGTTGCCCTGGCCGATCCAGGAGAACAGGCTCTCCGCGCGCCAGAGGAGCTCCGCGCGGGTGCGGGTGTACTGGGCGAGGGCCGGGCGGGTGACGTAGAGGCCGCCCTTCCTGTTGAGGACCTGCAGGTCGAAGGGCGGAACCTGCCCGCTCGACCCGCCGAAGAGGACCATGTAGCCGCGCGTCTTCAGGCAATCCAGGCTCTTGTCGAAGGTGTCCTTGCCGACGGAGTCGTAGACCACGTCCACGCCCTCGCCGCCGGTGATGCGCTCCGTCTCCTCGGCGAAGTCCCTCTCCCTGTACAGGATCACCTCGTCGGCCCCGGCCTCTTTGGCGAGCTTCGCCTTCTCCTCCGTGCCGGCGGTGCCTATGACGGTCGCGCCGCGCATCTTCGCCATCTGGCAGAGGAGGAGGCCGACGCCCCCGGCGGCGGCGTGGACGAGGGCGGTGTGGCCCTCCTCCAGCGGGAAGGTGCTGTGGGTCAGGTAGTGGGCCGTCATGCCCTGGAGCATGACGGCGGCGGCGAGCCGCGCCTCGACCATCGTGACGTTGAAAGGGACGAGCTTGTCGGCCGGGCCGACGACGGCCTCCGCGTAGGAGCCCGGCACCCCCGCCCACGCCACGTAGTCCCCGACGGAGACGTCCTCGACGCCCTCGCCGACCGCCTCGACCTCGCCCGCGCCCTCAAGGCCAAGGGTGAAGGGCGTCTCGCCGGGGTAGACGCCGGTCCTCATGTACACGTCTATAAAGTTGACGCCGCAGGCGGCGGTCCTTACGCGCGCCTGCCCCGGGCCCGGCTCCGCGGCCTCCACGTCCTCGTAGCTCAACGCCTCCGGGCCGCCGTGCTCGTTTACCCTGATCGCCTTCACCCCAGAACCTCCCGCTCGACCTCGTCCCAACGTGCGGCCCATTCTACCGGGAACCCGCCGGGCCTCGCCCGGAAGACGCTAATCGTCCTTTTTGCCCTTGCCCCTCGCTCCCGGGACCTTGGCCTTCGGACCCTTTACCTTCGGCCCCTTGGCCTTCTCTTCGTCCTCCTCTTCCTCCTCGCCTTCGTCTCCCGCCGGTGCGCCGTTCCCCTGGCCCTGCGGGTCGGCCGCGGACGAGGCGGAGGCATCCGCGGAGGCATCGGGCGACGAATCGGAGGGCGCGGAGGAGGCGGACGTGGGTTCCTGCGGCGCCGAGGCGTCCGGCGAAGAGGCCGGGGTCGTCGGGGCGGGCGCCGGGCCCGTGCTGAGGCCGAGGTTCACGGTCGTCCCGGGCTGCACCCGGGTACCGGCGCCGATGCCCTGCTGCAGCACGACGCCCGCGGCGGCATCGCTCGGCACGTCGTACGTCTCTCCTACGGCGAGGCCCGCGCCCTGGAGCTCGGCCTCCGCTTCCGGAAAGCCCTGGTTCACGACGTCGGGTACGGCCACGGTCGAGGCGCCCACGGTCAGGACGACTCTAGAACCTTCGGGCGCCCGCCGGCCACCGGGCGGATCCTGGCCGGTCACGGTCCCGGATCCCCCGCCGCCGCCCCGGACCTCCGCCCGGAAGCCGGCCGACTCGAGACGGGACACGGCCTCGTCTCGGGGCATCCCTTCGACGGAAGGGACCTCGACGACGCCGGCGGACCCGAGCCCCTGGGCGAGCGCCAGGCCCACGCCGAGCAGGCCGAGGAGGAGGAGCAAAGCCCCGAGAAAGAACGGCGCCCGGCTCCGTTTTCTGCGGGCCGCCGGGGCTGCCTGCCGGGTGTTCGGGGCCAACCGGCTCGTCGGGGCCTCGACGGTCTTCGCCTCTTCTGCCCCCGAGGCGGCGGCCAGGCCGCGCCGCACCCGCCAGAGGTCCTCGGCGAGGGCCTCCGCGTCGGGGTAGCGTTGCTCGGGGTCCTTGGAGAGGAGCCTCATGATGACGGCGTTCATGCCCTCCGGGACGGCGGGGTTCAGTTCCTTCGGCGGGCGCGGGGCCTCGTTTACGTGCTTCATGGAGACGGCGATGGGGTTGTCCGCCGTGAAAGGGAGGCGGCCGGTTACGGCCTCGTAGAGCACGACGCCCAAGGAGTACAGGTCGCTCTTCGGGGTGGCCGGGAGACCGAGGGCCTGCTCGGGGGACATGTAGCCCGCCGTGCCCATCACCGTGCCCGTCCGCGTGTGGGAGTCGCCCGTCGCCGAGGCGGCGCGGGCGATGCCGAAGTCCACGACCTTCGCCTGACCGGGGCCGGTGATCAGGACGTTCTGGGGCTTTATGTCCCTGTGGATGATGCCCTTGGCGTGCGCGGCGCCTAAAGCTTCGGCGACCTGGTAGCCGTAGCCTGCCGCGAGCCGGGCGTCGAGGGGGCCATCCTCGGTGATGCGCTCCTTGAGGGTGCCGCCGGGAACGTACTCCATGGCGATGTAGGATGAGCCGTCCTCGGTGTCCCCCCGGTCGTAGACCTGCACGATGTTCGGGTGGGAGAGCCTGGCGGCGCTCAGGGCCTCGCGCTTGAAGCGCTCCGCGGACTCCCGGTCGTTGGCGTACTGGCTCCTCAAGACCTTGAGCGCCACGTCGCGGCCCAGGGTCCTGTCGCGGGCCAGGTACACCTCGCCCATGCCCCCGCTACCCAGAGGCCGCACGATGTCGTAACGGTTGTCGACGACGCTTCCCTGCACGCTACGCATCCCGCCCTTGCTCTTGTGCCCGTCGAACTTTGCCTGGGGCGGTATTCTACACTCCCGCTCTAGGGCGCCCCCCAATAGGCGGGCGGGCAAGGGTTAGGCCGGACCGCCGCCGGGTACGCTCATGGCGTCGATAAGACCGATTACGGAGGACGCGATGGGACGCGGCGGACGCAGGGAAGAGCGCGGGGGCGGCGGAGGCGGGCGTGGAGACGGGCGTGGAGACGGCGGGGGCGCGACAGGCCCGGGGGCCGCGGTGGCGGGGACGAGGTTCGGGGCGAGGATCGCAGGGAATGGATCGACGAGCGGTTGAACCGCCAGGGCGAGCGGCTGGAACGCCTGGAGAGGCGCCTCGAAAAGCTCGAAGAGAAGGTGGGAGAGGGTGGCGGACGGTAGGCCCGCGAGAGGGAGGATAGAAGGTGGCTGAGAGCGAGGTAAGGGACGCGGCACTGAGGTTGCTCGCGGCGATCTACGACCTCTCCGGCGGCAAGCTCTACGAGCCGGTCCCGGTCGTGGTGCCCGAAGACCCGTCGCAGGGGGCGGCCCGGAGGGCCGGCGTCGACCCCGATTCCACGGAGGACGAGGTCGCCCTGCGGTACCTGGTCGACCAGGGCTACGTCCGGGCCGTCGGTGACCCGACGACCGGCGGCGGGCAGGACTACGAGCTCACGGTGGCGGGCCTGGACAAGGCGCGCCAGATGCGCGGCCTCGACGAACCCGAAGCACAGGAAAGGACAGGCTTGAGCGACGGAACACAGAAGATGCTCGTGACGGCGCTGGGCATAGTGGGGTCTCAGATCCTGACCCGCCCGTTGACGAGGTTTATAGGGGAGCAGATCCCCGAACGCAGGGGCGTAAAGGACGACGTGCTTGAGGCGGTGCTCAAGGGGATGACCCGCGCGGTCGCCCTCGCCCTCGCCTCCATGCTCGTGCGGCAGTTGGCCCTCAGGCGCAGGTAGGGCTCTCGGCGGTCAGCCTGCGGGGGCCCGTGGCCCCCGCTCTCAGCGGTCGGCTTGATTGTCTCTGTCGATAGCTGATGGCTGGCGTCTAATCTAGAATGCCCCGTATGGCCGACGTCTTCGTCATGGGCTCGATAAACCAGGACTTCGTCTTGAAGGTCGGGCGGCGGCCGAAGCCTGGCGAGACCGTCACGGACGCCGTTCTCTCCACCCACAACGGCGGCAAGGGCGCCAACCAGGCCGCCGCCGCGGCGCTGCTCGGCGCGTCCGTAGCCTTTCTCGGGCGGGTCGGGGACGACGGGTTCGGGGGGCCGCTGGTGGAGGCGCTCGCGGACAAGGGCGTTGACACGGCCCTGATCGAAGAGGCCCCCGGCTCCTCGACCGGCACCGCCTTCATAACCGTGACGGAAGACGGGGAGAACGCCATCACGGTCGCCCCCGGCGCGAACCGGCGCCTGACCCCCGAAGACGTGGACGCCGCCCGCGGGACCATAGGCGAGGCGGCGATCCTGGTGGCCCAGATGGAGGTGCCCCGCGAGACGGTAGCCAGGGCCGTCGAGGTAGCCGGCGAGGTGGGAACGCGCGCGATCCTGAACCTCGCCCCACCCTTCGAGATCCCAGGCCCCGTGCTCGAGGGCTTGAACGTCCTGGTCGTCAACGAGCACGAGGCCGCCTTCCTGCTCGGCGAGGGGGTCGAGGGCGTCGAGGGCGCTCTGGCCGCCGCGCCGAGGCTGGTGACGCTCGGGCCGGCCTCCGCCGTCGTCACGGTCGGCGCGGACGGCGCCGTCTTCGCGGGGGGAGGGAGCGCCGGCCACGTCCCGGCGCCCGAGGCCGAGGTGGTGGACACCACCGGCGCCGGCGACGCCTTCGTGGGCGCCCTGGCCGTCCGGATCGCGCGCGGGGACTCCCTCGAAGTGGCGGCGGCCTACGCCGTCCGGGCCGGTGCCGCGGCCGTCACGCGGGAGGGGGCGCAGGGCGCGCTCCCGACCCCGGACGTTCTGGAAACCCTGTGAAACGCGGCGGCATCATAAACGCGCGGCTGGCCGGCGAGCTCGCCCGCCTCGGCCACACCGACCTCGTCGTGGTGTGCGACGCGGGCCTGCCCATCCCGACCGGTCCGGCCGTCGTGGACCTGGCCTTCCGCCTGGGCACGCCGTCCTTCGAGACCGTGCTCTCCGGCCTGCTGGAAGAGATCGTCGTCGAGGGCGCCACCGTCGCCGAGGAGACGAGGGAGAACCCCGACGTCGCCAGGGTGCTTCGCGAGCTCCTGCCGGACGCGGGCCTCGTGGCCCACAACGAGTTGAAGCGCATGACGGCCGACGCGAAGCTCGTGGTCAGGACGGGGGAGGCGACACCTTACGCGAACGTGATCCTGCGCTGCGGGGTGCCGTTCTGAGAGGTTTGAGGTTTTAGGTGTAAGGCTTCAGGTACCACGGGCGGAGCCGGCGCCGTCGTTCCACCCCGGCCTGCAACAACCTCCCTGGCGCCTCACCGGCTCGTCCCCGCGGCGAAGAAGACGGCGCCGTGGGTAGTTATCGGGTCAGGATCGAAGCCGGCGTCGTCGAGCATGCCTTCCAACTCCTCTACGGCGAAGAACCGGATGCCGCCGGTGGAGAGGAGGCGCTGGAGCAGGCCTCCGTTGGTGGTTCCGGCTTTCAGGATGCCCATTATGGCGAGGCGGGCGCCGGGACGGAGGACGCGGTGGGTCTCCCTGAGGGCCCGCGCCGGGTCGCCGAGCTCGTTGAGGGTGCCGCCGCAGACGGCCCCGTCCATGCCGGCGTCGGCGAAGGGGAGGGAGGCCGCGTCGGCCCGGACGAAGGAGGGGGCCGCGCCGGCCTTCCTGGCCCGGCGGGCGGCCTCGCGGAGCATGGAGGGGGAGATGTCTATCCCGACGACGTCCCCCGCGTCGCCTAAAAAGTTGGCGAGGTTGCGGGTGTAGAGGCCGGCGGAGCAGCCGAGGTCGAGAAAAAGGCCGCCGCGCTCGAGGCCGACCTTCTCTGCGATGATCTCCAGCTCGCGATCGTTTGGGAAGGCCTCCCCCGTGAGCAGGTCCAGGGAGCGGACGCGCCACAGGGGCTCGTAGCCGCGGCCGGCGCCGGGGAGGAAGTTGGTAAGGTTCGCGACGTTGTCTGCGCCGAGGCGGCCTTTGAGCAGGTCGAGGTGCCCGTCCCTTACGGGGTACATCTCGCCGGTGGCCGGGAGGCGGGTGGTGCCGGAGAGGATGAGGCCGTTCTCCTCGACCCCTTCGTCGTAGACGAGCCCTGGGGCGTCGGAGGGGTGGGGCCTGACGACGGGGAGGAGGGAGCGGCGGAACATCTAGCGGCGGGGGCGGCGGCCGATGCGGGCGTCGAAGCCGCGGACGGAGTCCATGAAGGCGCCGGGGCCCCCGCCGGGACCCCCGGCGGGGCCCAGGGTCGGGTAGCCGCCCTCGTGGAAGACCAGGGGGCCTTTTCTCGTGTCGCCGAGCCGCACGCCGACGACGCGCCCGAGGAAGAGGTCATGGTCGCCGCCGGCGTAGGTCTCCTCAAGCTCGCACTCGATGACCGCCAGCGCCCCGGCGGCGAGCGGGTCGCCCGTCGAGCCGTAGCCGCCGCCCAGAGAGTTCACGGCCTGCGGGCCGCTGGAGCGCTCCGGGGAGGAGAAGAGCCTACTGAGGCCCTCCTGATCGTCGGCGAGCAGGCTCACGGCGAAGTGGCCCTCCTCCCTTATGCGGATGTTCAGGCGGGCGTCCCTGTGCACGCTGACGAGGAAGAGCAGGGGGTCGAGGGAGACCGAGATCACGGCGTTTGCCGTCATACCCTCGGCCCGCTCCTCGCGACCGCTGGTGACGACCGTGACGCCGGTGGGAAAGTGGCCCATCGCGCTTCTGAGCGCGTCGGCGTCCGCCCCGAGCACCTTCCAGGGATAAGGGGCATCTTCTGCTGTGCTTCGGCCGTCGGGCGGCATCCCCATCCCTTCTCTTGCGCGGGGCATTGTGGAGGCTACTACGAGCCTGCGCCTCCCACAAGGGAACCCCCCACGCCCGGCTCCTCCGGCCACCACCGTCTCGCGGTCTCCTCGTCGGACCCGTACCAGCGCCCGAGCCTGCGGTTGTGGTGCAGCCCGTCGAGAACGAGCGGCTCGGACCCCGGCAGCAGCGCCGCGCCCACCGGCACCACCCCGTCCCCGGCGGTCCTGCCGTCTTCGACGAACCCCTCGTAGCGCCTGCGGGCCCTCTCCGAAGACGAGCCGTCCACGGCGCTGCCCGCGACGGAGAGGTAGCGGAGGCCGGCCTCCGCGTGCAGGGCGCCGGGGAAGAGGTCGTTTATACGGGCGATGGGGTCGGCGAGGCGCCCGCGGGGGGGCGTCGCGTGGGGGGTGCCGAGCGTGATCAGGGCCGACACCCGCCGGTGACCCGAGTACCGACGCCCCCCGTAGGGCGGCTCCCCCCCGATGAATACCCGGCAGGCCAGCCCCCCCGCGGAATGCCCGACGAGCACCACCTTCTTCGCCTCGCTCCCCAGCAGGGCCCGGTCGACGGCGCCGGCCACCTCGAACACCAGCTGCCCGAACCCCCTGAAGTACCCCGCCGCCCAGTCTAGCGGCGTGATGCCCGCGACGTGCACATCCGAACCGGACATCCGGGCCAACGTGTCCGCCAGCCCCCGGTAACTCCCGGGCCACTGGGTAACGCCCCCCACGATAACGACAGGCTCGACAGGCATGCGGGAAGTATATCCGCCCCAATCCGCAAAAAGCTCAAAGGCGCGAAGCGCCGGGCCGAAAGCAGAGGCGAAGCCGGAGCGGGCTGACTAGCTGCCGCAGGCGGCGTGCGCCCGGCCGTCAGGTCAGGCTCGACTGGATCCCGTCCAGCACGAACTGGACCGCGAGGGCGGCGAGGAGCACGCCGAGCACCCGGGAGAGCACGTTCGCGCCGGTCTCGCCGAAGAGGGCCATGATGCGGGGGGCGAGCAGGAGGGAGACGAGGGTGAGGAGCAGGACAAAGAGCAGGACCCCGACGAAGATCCCGAGCTCCGCCGGGCTCCTCTCGCCGGTGTAGAGGAGGACGGTCGTTATCGCGCCGGGGCCCGCGACCAGCGGGATGGCGAGCGGGAAGACCGAGACGTCCTGGACGTAGTCGTCCTCCTCCTGCTCGCGCACCGTGCGCGAACGGAGGCCCGCCGGGCTCGCGAAGACCATGTCCAGCGAGAGGAGGAAGAGGAGGACGCCGCCGGCGATGCGGAAGGCCGGGATGCCGATGCCCAAAGCCGAGAGCAGTGCGTCGCCGACGAGGGCGAAGATCAGGAGTATCCCGGCCCCGAGCATGGTCCCCCTTATGGCGGTCTCCCGCTTGCGCCTGGCCGGGTAGCCCCGGGTAAGCGCCGCGAAGATGGGCGCGAGCCCCAGAGGGTCAACGACCACCAGCAACGTCACGAACGAGTTGAAGACGAGCTCGGGCACGCCGCCAACTCTACCTCACAGGGAGGCCCCAGTCTCCGGGATAAACCGCCACCTCTCCCGCAAGGCACGCGCCCGACCGAGCGTCCCCGGGCCGATGCTCCCGGCCCGGCCCCCGTGGCGCCCGCGCACCTCCTCCGAGAGGGCCGCCACCACGTCCGGCAACCGCGCGGGCAGGTCGGCGACGCACGAGGGGCGGAACGGGAGCCCGAGGCCACCGTAGAAGCGCGCGAGCGCCTCCCGGACGGGCTCCGTCTCCTCCACGAGCACGAGGGCTTCGAGGCGCGCCGCCCGTTTTGTTACCCTCTGGGCCAGCCCGGCGTGCTTGACGCCGCGCCACCCGCCGGACCTCACGGAGTACGCCCCGGGGCAAAACTCGCCCTCTACCTCGCCGCCCTCCGCCTCGACGCCGACCCGCCGCAGCGCCGACGCCACGAGCTCGACGCCGTCGGCGTAGCGCTCGTAGAGGCCGTGGCGGAGGTCCTCCACGGGGAGCGTGAGGGAGAAGGAGAGCGAGCCCCCGTTCGCCGCCACCGCCCCGCCGCCGGAGTTCCTAACCAGGACCGGGAAGCCCAGCCTTTCGGCCGACCGGGCGGCCTCCGCGAAGCCTTCGAGCTTCGTCTCCGGCCGGGTCGCCCCGACGTAGGGCGACGAGGACCACATCAGGGCCGTGGGGCCGCGCTCTCCGGTGGCTACCTCCCCGAGGACGGCCTGCTGCAGGCCGAAGCCGTCCTCCGGGTTCTCGAAGGGCCCCGCCGCCAGGATCTCCACGGTTACCGGCGGGCCTCGAACATGCCGGTGTCCTTCGCGACGCGGATGCCCCCCCGCGACGCCAGTTCCCGTTCGAGCACTTTGGCGAGCGCGGCAACTTCCCCGTCGCGCCCCGCGGCGTGGGCCGCCGTGCCCGACAGCAGGTAGTCCAGAAGCGGGCGCACCTCGGTAACCCAGAGCGAGTCTTCCCGCCTGAGTAGCCGGACGCTCGCGAAGCCCCGCGAGAGCTGCTCTCTCCCGTTCTCCAGGCTAAAACCGACGTGGGTTTGGTAATAGTGGTCGTCCGGGCGCGCGGGGAAGAGGACGCGGAGCATGCGGCCCATCTCGCGGTTGTGGTTGCGGCCGTTGGTTGCGGCGTACAGGACGCCGGCGGTGCCGAGCACCCGCGCCATCTCCGAGAGGGCGCGCCCCCTGTCGGGCACGTGGTAGAGGACGTGGTTGGCTACTACGGCGTCGAAGGCGCCGCTCTCGAACGGCAAAGCTTGCGCGTCGGCGGGCCCATAACGGAAGCGTTCGTCGCCGAGGCGGTTCCGGGCTTCCCGGATCATGCCCGGGGAGGCGTCGGTGAGGGTCACGGTCCACCCTTCCGGCAGGCGGTCGAGGTTCTCGGCCCAGAGGCTGCCGGGGCCGCAGCCGACCTCGAGTACTCGGGCATCGGCCGGCAAGTCGAATCGGTCGAAGACCCACCTTTGCCAGGGGTGCCCGTTCGTGCTGAAGCGTTCGTGCAGGGCCACCCGCGCGCCGAGGTTCGACGCGTCGCGGTATTGGCCCGATACGTAATCCGGGTCGTCGTACGGCATCCCGGCCTCCGGTCCCGTCTTCGCGGCCCAAAACATCCCGATGCTAAGATAGCAGCCCGTAGCGCCGGAGAACACGGAGGGCGATGCTCCAGCAAGAAGCCATGATCGAACGCGTGCGCCGCGTCTGCCGCGAGGACGGGCGCCTCGTCGCCGCCATGATGTACGGCTCTTTCGCCCAGGGCCGGGGGGACGGGCTCTCGGACATCGAGTTCGTGCTCTTCCACGAGCGCGCCTTGGACGACCGGGATCAGGAAGAGTGGGTCGCCCGGATAGCCCCCGTCGAGCTCTACTTCACCAACGAGTACGGCGTCGGGACGGCGATCTTCGACAACCTCGTCAGGGGCGAGTTCCACTTCGACCGGGCTTCCGAGATGGGGGAGATCGTGGGCGAACCCATGAGGGATACCGACTGGCTCCCCTCGCTGGACGCCGCCCTGGTGCTCGACCGGACCGGCGAGCTGGCCCGCCTGCTGGAGGGGGTGGTCGGACCGCCGCCCGAGCGCGACACCCCTGAGGAGGTCCGCTCCGTCTGCAACGCCTTCGTGAACTGGTTCCTCTTCGGCTCCAACGTCTTCGCCCGGGGCGAGCTGGCGCGCGCCCTGGACCTCCTCGGCGCCGTGCGGTACCGCCTCTCGCAGATGGTCCGGGTGCTCGAGGGCTCAATCGTCTACTGGGTCAACCCTTCGAAGCGCCTGGAGACGGAGATCTCCGAGGCCGCCCGCGAACGGTACGTGGCCTGCACCGCCCGCCTGGACGCGGAGGAGCTGCGCGGGGCTTACCTCTCCGCCTGGGGGTGGGGGAGGGAGATGATGGACGCGCTCGCGCGGAGGCACGACGCCGCCCCGCCCGCGGCCCTCCTGCGGCGGCTCGACGGGCGCTTCGCCGAGGTCTTTCGCGGCCCGGGGGCGTCGTGAACCCCGAAGAGGCGCCCAACCCCTGGCGCAGGCTCGGGTCGAGGCCCGTATACGAGAACCCCTGGATCTCCGTCCGCGAGGACGAGGTGGTGCGGCCGGACGGCGGCCCCGGCATCTACGGCGTCGTCCACTACAAGAACACCGCCGTCGGCGTCCTGCCCGTCGAGGACGGCCACGTCTACCTCGTCGGCCAGTACCGCTACCCGCTCGAACGTTACTCCTGGGAGATACCGGAAGGGGGTTGCCCCGAGGGCGAAGACCCCCTGCAGGCCGCCCGGCGCGAGCTGAAAGAGGAGACGGGTCTGGAGGCCGACCGCTGGGAGAAGCTCGGCGAGGCGGACCTCTCCAACTCCGTCGCCGACGAGCGGGCGGTCTGGTTTCTCGCCACAGGCCTCTCCGCCGGGGAGCAGCAGCCGGAGGGCACCGAAATCCTCGGGGTGCGCCGCGTGCCGCTCGAGGAGGCGCTCGCGATGGTGCTGGACGGCAGGATGCGGGACGCCCTGAGCCAGCTCGCCCTCCTCGGGTACGCCGCCGGGCGGGCGGGGAGGAGCCCGGCGTGAGGGTCTGCGCGCTGGCGGGCGGGGTCGGCGGGGCCAAGCTCTCGGCCGGCCTGCAGGACGCGCTCGACCCCGGCGACCTCTCGGTCGTCGTCAACACCGCCGACGACTTCGACCCCTGGGGCCTGCGCGTCTGCCCCGACCTCGACACCGTGATGTACACGCTCGCTGGTGTGGCCAACCCCGA
The DNA here is from genome assembly GCA_035936475.1 of Rubrobacter sp. Lineage (GTDB taxonomy): Bacteria > Actinomycetota > Rubrobacteria > Rubrobacterales > Rubrobacteraceae > Rubrobacter_D. The sequence goes on from DASYWA010000144.1 coordinate 23,116, forward strand.
GACCGGGTGGGGCCTCGCGGACGAGTCGTTCGCCTTTCTCGGGATGCTCTCCGGCTACGGCGAGGACGCCTGGTTCAAGCTCGGGGATAAGGACCTCGCCACCCACGTCCTGAGGACGCACAAGCTCCGCGAAGGGGGTACCCTGACCGGGGCAACGGAAGACCTCTCGCGCGCCCTCGGGGTCCCTGGCCGGATCCTCCCGATGTGCGACGAGAAGGTCTCCACGGTGCTCAAGACGCCGGCGGGCTTGCTGGAGTTCCAGGAGTACTTCGTGCGCCGGCGCCAGAGGGACGAGGTCCTCGGCGTGGATCTCAGGGGGATAGAGGCCGCCCGTCCCACCGGAGCCGTTCTGGAAGCCCTCTCGGGGGCCGACGTCGTCGTGTTCTGCCCGTCGAACCCGGTGGTGAGCCTCGGGCCGATCCTGTCGGTCCCCGGGATGCGCGGGGCGCTCGCCGCCGCTAACGCCCCGAAGGTGGCCGTCAGCCCGATCGTGAGCGGCAAGGCCCTGAAAGGCCCGGCGGACAGGATGCTCTCCTCCTTGGGCCACGAGGTCTCCTCCGCGGGCGTGGCCGCCCTCTACGGGGGCGTCCTCGACGGTATGGTCATAGACGGGGCCGACGAGGGGCAGAGGGAGAAGATCGAAGGGCTGGGCATGGGCGTCCTTGCTACGGACGCCGTGATGCGCGGCCCGGCGGACCGCGGGCGTCTGGCGCGGGAGGTTTTGGAGTTCGGCGCCGGGCTGGGGGCGTGACGGACGCCGGAGGGGGCGTCTACACGGTGGTGCCCGTCAAGGACTTGCGCGGCACCAAGAGCCGGCTGGCGCCGGTGCTCGACCCCGCCGCCCGGGCCGGCCTCACGCTGTACATGATGGGCCGCGTCGTCTCGCGGGCGCTCGAGGCCGGGGTCGACGCGGTCGGCGTGGTCAGCCCGGACCCTATAGTGCTCGACGAGGCCCTCAGGCGGGGCGCCACCCCGCTGGTGCAGGAGAGCCGGGGCCTGAACCCGGCGCTCGAAGAGGCCCGCTCGTGGGCGACGGAGAACGGGGCGTCGGCCTTGCTCGTCCTTCCGGCGGACCTGCCCTTGATCGAGGCTGAGGACGTCCACGCCGTGCTCGCCGGGGCCGCCGGCGGGGCGCCGGTCGTCATCGCGCCGGACGGGGCCCGCACCGGAACGAACGCCCTGCTCCTCAGACCGCCGGACGCCCTGCCCTTCCTCTTCGGCCCAGACAGCTTCGACGCCCACCTTCGGGCCGCCCGCGACCGCGACGCCGGGGCACGAATCTGCGAGAACCAGCACCTCTCCTTCGACCTGGACACGGCGGGGGATTTGGCGAAGTACAGGGAGGAGGGGACCGGGGGACCGTGAAAGGGATCGAGCTCCTACCCGTCGAGGGCTTCCCCGAGGTCCGTCCTGGCGACGACCTCGACGGGCTCGTCGCGGAGGCCGTCGGGGGCACTTTGCGTTCCGGGGACGTGCTCGTGGTCACGCACAAGATCATGAGCAAGGCTGAGGGACGCCTCGTGGACCTCGCAACCGTGGAGCCCTCGGCGCTGGCCAAAGAGTACGCGGCCCGGTGGGACAAGGACCCGCGCCAGATCGAGGTGGTCCTCCGCGAGAGCCGCCGCGTCGTCCGGATGGACCGCGGCGTCGTCATCTCGGAGACCCGCCACGGCTTCGTGTGCGCCAACGCCGGCGTGGACGCCTCCAACGTCCCCGGCGAGGACACGGTCTGCCTCCTGCCCGTGGACCCCGACGCGAGCGCGGCGAAGCTCCGCGAAGCCCTGCGAAGACGGCTCCGCGTGGAGGCGCCCGTCGTGGTCTCGGACTCCTTCGGGCGGGCGTGGCGCTTCGGCATCACCGACGTCGCCATCGGCGTCTCCGGCATGGACCCTCTGGCGGACTACCGCGGGCAGAACGACCCGCACGGCTACCCGATGGAGGCGAGCGTGCTCGCGGTCGCAGACGAGCTCGCTGCCGCCGCCGAGCTCGTGATGGGCAAGACCGACGGCGTCCCCCTCGCCATCGTGCGGGGCTACGCTTACGGCAGGGACGCCGGCACCGGCCAGGACCTGCTCATGCCACCCGAGAGGGACATGTTCCGGTAGGGGCGTCAGGCATCGGGTTTTGGGAGGTTTTGCACAGGACCTTATGCGCCGCGAGGGATCGCCTCGCCGGGCCGAAACCCGTTCGAGCGCGCCTACGAGGAGGGACGCCCGGCGGCGCTGCTCGGGGCGACCGTCTCGGCGAGCTCGACCATGCCGCCCGGCGCGAAGAAGCTCATGGCCAGCTCGGCCTCCTCCTCCCGCGCCCGCTCGTCGAGGCTCGGGTCCAAAAACACGCTCTTGCCGAACTCGCCGATGTCCTCGATGATGCGCTCGTAGCGGTAGTAGACTAGGGCCTCCGGGTCGATCTCGGCCGGCCCGTAGCCTTCGAAGAAGAGCCTCTCTTCCCTGGGCTCCACCGCCCGCGCGATCTTCGAGCCGACCACGAAGAGCAGGTCGCGTTCCCTGGGGGCGACGAGCGGTCCGTCCCAGTCGATCAGGTAAATCCGTCCGTCGTCGCCGACGAGGACGTTCGCGGCGTGGATGTCGGCGTGGCACAGGACGTGCTCGAACGGCTTGGCCCGAAGCGAGCTTCCCAGCGCCTCCGCCCGGGCGAGCATCCGGCGGATCCGCCCGGCGTGCTCCAGCCAGAACTCCGCCAGCCGTGCCGCAGCACCCCCGAAGTCGGTCCCGTCCACCAGCTCCAGAAGCCGGCGGACCGTTGCTGCCGACGGCAGCAAGAAGGTCTCGACCGGCAGCCGACCGCGCAGGCGCTCGCCGAGCCCGCTTGCGTGCACATCTCGCAGCGTGGAGCCGAACTCCCGCCACTGGTCGTCGGAGAGCCCGGCGACCATCGCGCTCTCGCCCCTCACGAACGGGTAGAGCACGGCCCTGTAGCCGGGGTAGCCATCGAGCGGGCACCACAGAGCCGACGATCGCGTTGGCAGGGGGGCGAGCACGTTCTTGATCCCGAGATCGATCAGCGCCCGCGGCACCAACAAGCCGGGCTCGTGGACGCCGCCGGACCGAACCTTGAGCAAGTAGGCGCTGCCGTCGCGCGAGACGACCTCGTAGACGGCGGCATTGGGGTCGTAGCCGAGGGGAAAGAATGCGACGGAGAAGATGCGCAGTCCGTGATGCGCCTCGAGGCAGGCAGAGATCTCGTGGACGTTCAGGCCAGGGTCCTCGCGCATCCCGTCCGGCCTCCTGCGCCGTCGCCATCTCCTTCGGGCGTCGGCCCGCCGTCTAGGCGCTGCCGCCGCGGCGGCAGTATACCAACGGCCGGTTGTTCGCCGGACGCTTCATGATGAAGCACCCGAACCGTGCACGTTTCCTTGACGGCGTTCCCGCGCCCGGGGTACGATGGTCGGCGTGCTAATTCCTCTCTAGACGGCGGGCGAAGATCGAGACGGTGGCCGGATGGTCCCCGTTCGCCCCGCCGCACCTCCGCAGCGTCCGATTCCACCCCGGCAGACGCCCGGGTAATACGTGCGCGGATGCTTGCAGGCTGACTATCCCGCGCCGCTTCTTCGTCGGTGTTGGGGCGCGTCGAGAATAGAGGCGGTTTTCGTGACCGGTTTGAGGGCTTACCCGGTGTACCTCGGCATCAAGGGGACGTTCGCGCTCTTTTTCATGCTGTGGGCCACCGTGGCTTCGGTGCACAGGATCGAGGAGGTCGGCCTCGACCCCTTGAGGCTCGTGCTGCTCGGCACGGCGCTGGAGGTGGCGGTCCTCGTCTTCGAGGTGCCCACCGGGGTGCTCGCGGACACCTACGGCCGGCGGCGCTCGGTGATCATGGGCTTTCTTCTGATGGGGTCGGGCTTCGCGCTCGAGGGCGCGATCCCGACGTTCGCGGCGGTGCTCGTGGCGCAGGCGGTGTGGGGGGTGGGGTACACGTTCATCAGCGGGGCTCTGGAGGCCTGGATCGCGGACGAGGCCCCAGAGCGGAACCTCGGCCGGGTCTACCTGCGCGGCGAGCAGGCAGACTACGCGGGCTCCCTCGTGGGCGTGATCCTCAGCGTGGCCCTCGCCACCTACTCGCTGAACCTGCCGCTCCTGATCGGCGGCTTCCTGACCATCGGGCTCGGCGCCGCGCTCTTCTTCGCGATGCCGGAGCGCAACTTCAGTCCCTCCCCGCGCGAGGGGCGGCGTTCGTCTCTGCAGCAAGTTCGGGCCACGGTGCGGGGCGGGGTCAGGCTCGTGCGGGCGCGGCCGGTGCTCTTGATCCTGCTCTCCGTCGCCGTCTTTACGGGTATGTCCGAGGAGGGCTTCGACCGCCTCTACGCGAAGCATTTTTTGGACGGCCTCGGGCTGCCTTCCCTGGGCGCCCTTGACTCTGTGGTTTGGTTCGGGATCATAAACGCGGGGGCCATGATCCTGGGCTACCTCGCCGCGGAGGTCGTCGGCCGGAGGCTGAACGTCGGGGACGCGGCCGTGGCCGCGCGCCTGCTGCTCGTCCTCAACGCCTGCACCATCGTCGGGATGCTCTCCTTCGCCCTGGCCGGGAGCTTCGCGCTCGCCCTGGCGGCCTTCTGGTTTGCGAGCCTCGCCCGGACCCCCGCCGAGCCGCTCTACCTCACGTGGCTCAACGAGGGGCTCGAACCCCGGGTGCGGGCGACCGTGATCTCGATGGGCAGCCAGGCCGGCGCCTTCGGCGAGGCCTCCGCCGGGCCCGTGATCGGAGCCGTGGGCAACCTCGCGGGCGTCCGCACCGCCCTCACCGCGGCCTCCTTAATCCTCTCCCCGGTCCTCCTCCTCTACGCCCGCGCCATCCGCCACCAAGGCAAACCTGCCCTCGAAGACGAACCCGACAAACACGCCCGAAGGTGACCGGCCGCAGGGTGGGCGTCCGGCCGTATTCCGCGGCCGCCCTGGGAGACGATATCCTCGAAGGGGCGGGTCTCAGGCCCGGACCGGGGGCGATTTCGCCAAATCCGACAAAAATTGTCGGAGTTGTGTTGACGGGTCGGGGTTTTGGTCATACTATCCCGCACATGGAGTTGCAAAGTATGCAGGGACAGGCGAAGAGGCGAACGTTCGCGGCGCCTCGCGCGGGCGCTCGATGTAGCGCGCGCGACTGAACCACCCTTCCGAGTCTTACGATCCCCATGGAGGACCGCTTTGCCTGAAGCCCTGCGTTTCCAGCAAGAGAATAGGATAGTGCCGGACCCCCAGCAGTTGGATCTCGAGTCCAACCGGCTGGAGGGTTCGGAACCCCAGGAGATCATCCGATGGGCGGTCGAGACCTACGGGGACGACCTGGCGCTCTCGGCGTCCTTCGGGGGCGGCGAGGGGATGGCGCTCTTGGACATGATCTCCAAGATCACGAACAAGGTGACGGTGCTCACCATCGACACGGGCTTTATCTTCAAGGAGACCGCCGAGTTCCGCGAGGAGGTCATCCGCCGGTACAAGCTGCCGGTCGAGGTGTTGAGGCCGGCGCTCACGGTGGAGGAGCAGGTCGAGCGCTACGGGGAGCAGATGCGCACCTGCACGCCGGACTTGTGCTGCCAGGTCCGCAAGATAGAGCCGCTCCAGAGGGCCCTGCAAGGCTACGACGCCTGGATGACGGGCATCCGGCGCGAGCAGACCCCGCAGCGGGCGAACACGAAGATCGCCGCGTGGGAGGAGCGCTACGGCGCGGCCAAGGTGGCTCCGCTGGCCTCCTGGACGGACGAGCAGGTCTGGGACTACGTCAAGCGGCACGACGTCCCCGTCAACCCGCTGCTGCACCAAGGGTACAAGAGCATTGGCTGCGAGCCGCAGACCAGGCCCGTCCACGACGACGAGGACCCGAGGGCCGGCCGGTGGTCCGGCATGGACAAGACCGAGTGCGGCCTCCACTGGGTGAGCGCCAACGGTGGTAGCCCCAACTCGTAACCCTCGCTTTTCGGACGTACATCCTCGCCCACTAGTTTTATAGGGGTATTTTTCGATGCGCTTTCTCAGGGAGGGTCAGACCCTCAACAAGGTAGAGAAGATAAAGCTCCAGCGCCACCCGCTGGAGGTGCAGCAGGCCATAATAGACACCTATTCTAAAGACCTCTCCGCGATGGACGACGTACCCGGAGAGGTGGAGCGCCTGAAGTGGGTCGGCATCTACCCGCAGAAGCAGGGCGGCGACGCGTTCATGATGCGCGTCAAGGTGCCGGGCGGCGTGCTGACGCCCGAGCAGACGAAGGTCATCGGCAAGATCGCCGTCGATTTCGCCAACGGCCCGATCCCGAACCCCCATTTCGGCAACAACTTCCTCGACCTCACCACCCGCCAGGACGTCCAGATGCACTGGCTCAAGATGGGGGACATCCCCGAGGTCTGGCGCAGGCTCGAAGAGGCCGGTATCACGACCGTGCAGGCGTGCGGCGACTCCGCCCGTAACGTGCTCTGCTGCCCGGTCTCGGGCCTCGACCACGAGGAGGTAATAGACGCCTACCCCGTGGCGCAGGCCATAAGCGACTACTTCACCGGCAACCGCGAGTACGCGAATTTGCCCAGGAAGTTCAAGATGAGCGTGACCGGGTGCCTGGAGGACTGCGCGCAGGCCGAGATCAACGACATCGGCATGCTGCCCGCCAGGCTCGAAGACGGCACCATCGGCTTCAACCTGCGCGTCGGGGGCGGCCTGTCGGACGGGCCGAGGATGGCTTCCGATATAGACGTGTTCGTCAGGCCTGAGGAGGCCGTCGAGATCACGCGCGGCATAGCTCAGGTCTTCGGGGAGCTCGGTGATCGGGAGAACCGCTGGACGGCGAGGATGCGCTACCTGGTGCAGAAGATCGGCCCCGAGGCCTTCCGCGAGGAGCTCCAGAAGCGCGTCTCGGTGGAGCTCACGCCCGCCGGCGAGGACCTCACCAAGCACTACCGCGGCGACCACGTCGGCGTCCACGCCCAGAGGGACGGCCTGTACTACGTCGGGCTCAACGTCCCGGTAGGCAGGATGAGCGGCGAGCAGTTCGTGGAGGCCGGGCGTCTCGCCGAGCAGTACGGCAGCGAGGTGCGCCTGGCGACCGACCAGAACCTCGTCATCACCGGCGTTCCGGCGGATCGCATCGACGACCTGCTCGCGGAGCCGCTCCTTGAGCGGTTCTCGCCGAAGCCTGGGGCCTTCGAGCGGGGCGTGGTGGCGTGCACGGGGAGCGAGTTCTGCCGGTTCGGGATCGTGGAGACCAAGATCCGGGCCGTCGAGTGGGCGAAAGAGATGGACGAGCGCGTCGGCGACGTCGGCCAGGAGGCCGTCAGGATGCACTTCTCCGGCTGCTCGGCCTCCTGCGCCCAGCCCCAGATCGGGGACGTAGGCTTCCGCGGCGAGACGGCGAAGACCCGGACCTCCATCGTGGAGGGCGTGGACATCGGGCTCGGCGGATCTTTGGGGCGGGATGCTGCGTTTATCGACTGGGTCGAGGGCGCGAAGCCCACGGACGAGGTCCCGGACGCGCTCGTCTCCGTCTTCGAGAAGTTCAAGGAGGAGGGGCGCGAGGGCGAGCGGTTCCACGAGTGGGCCCGGCGCAAGAAGAACGCGGAGTTGCGCGAGGCGTTGCGCAAGCCCGCGAAGGTGGGGGGCCGCTAGTGGCGGGCTTCGACATTCGGGAGATGATGAACGACATCGACGAGGCCCCGGGGAAGGTCTGGTTCTGGGACCTCGAGCAGGCCGTCATCGACGCGGACCGCTGCGTGCAGTGCGGCGTGTGCGTCGCGGCCTGCCCGACCGACTCCATAGGGATCGGCTCCGACGACCTGCCCGAGCTCGTCAAGATGTGCACGGGTTGCTCGCTTTGCTGGGACTTCTGCCCTAGAGGCGGCCTCCAGTACGAGGCGACGTGGAAGATCTCGGGCGAAGGCAACGGCCACAGGGGCAACGGCCTCGGCCACGTCCAGGAGAGCTTCACCGCCAAGGTCGACCCGCACATAGCGGGCGTCCAGGACGGCGGTTTCGTGAGCGCGCTCCTGATCTCGCTTCTAGAGAACGACGAGATAGACGGCGCCCTCCTCGCCCGCGAGAGCGAGACCGAGCGGTGGAAGGGCGAGGCGTTCCTGGCGACCACGCCGGAAGAGGTCCGCGAGTGCGCCGGCAGCTTCTACAACCAGACGCTTGCCCTGGGCCACGTGGACTTCAAGGGCTACGACCTGCCGCCGAACCCGCGCATAGCGGTCGTGGGTACCCCGTGCGAGATCGAGGGCATAAAGGCCATGCAGGCGAGGCCGTGGACCTGGGGCACGTCGCAGGTAGAGGCGATCATTCTGACGATAGCCTTGCTCTGCACCAAGAGCTTCAACTACGAGAAGTTGATGCTGGAGGAGATCCGGGACAAGCGCGACGTCGACCTCGACACCGTCGGCCGGGTGGACATCATCCGCGGCAAGCTCATCGTGCAGGACCTTGCGGGAGAGACGATCTTCGAGGAGCCGATCCGGGACTTCCACGGCGCCGCCCTCAAGGGCTGCGACGAGTGCGCGGACTTTATGGGCCACGCCGCGGACATAAGCGTCGGCTCCGTCGGGAGCGCCGACGGCTACTCCAGCGTTCTTATCCGCAGCGAAGAAGGCCTGGCCGCCTTCGAGCACGTCAAGGGCAGTTTGTTAACCCGGGCGCTTGACAAACCGCAGGCATTGGATAAGCTTGACGCTTTGGACAAGAGGGTGGCCTTTAGCAGCCTCAAGCGGGCCTTCGACCCCGACGCCCCGCTCTTTATAGACTACGAGGACCATCTGAACGACTACGCCGGGACGGACCGCGCCCCGGTAGAGCACGAAGCGGTGAGGTATTGATTGTCGCGTGTCCAAGAGAAGCTTCCTCTGCGCGAAGAGCCCGTCGAGCTGCGGGCCGAGACCCGCGCCCTTTTGGAGGAGTCGCCTGAGGAGGGCTCCCGCCTCGTAGCTGACGCGGCCTTTGTGGCGGATCTCCTCTGGGAGGACTGGGCGGACCTTCTCGAACCGGCCGGCATGGGCCACGACCGCTTCCTCCAGATCTCCCGCGGCTACGCCGACGAGTTGAGGCTCTGGGTGGTCGGAGAACGTCCCTGGGACCACTGCGCGGCCGGGCTGGCCGGCCGCGCCCAGCGCAGGCTACCGGCCTAGGCGCTCTAGGCCATCCAAGCGGAGGTATAGAACGTGACCATCGGCACCACGGAACAAGAGATGATAGCCCCCCACGGCGGGGAGCTGGTAGACCGCCTCGCCCCCGAGGAGGACCGCGAAGGGCTACTCCGGGAGGCAGATGGCCTGAGCAAGGTAACGCTCGGCCCCAGGGCGCTCTCGGACCTGGAGATGATCTCCACGGGCGTCTTCTCGCCGCTCACCGGTTTCATGGTCCAGGCCGACTACGACTCCGTCGTCGAGACGATGCACCTCAAGAACGGGCTGGTGTGGAGCCTCCCGATCACCCTCTCCGTGGACGACACCGAGGCCGGCTCTATATCCGAGGGCGACGAGGTCGCGCTCGTCAACGGCGAGGGCCGCGTTCTCGCCACCATGACGGTCGAGGACAAGTTCTCCTACGACAAGGAGCGGGAGGCCCGCGAGGTCTTCGGCACGACGAACGAGGAGCATCCCGGCGTGGCCGCCGTCTACCGCCAGGAGGACACCCTGATCGGGGGCGAGATCACCCTCCTCGTCGACGACCCGAACCCGAAGCCCTTCCCGCAGTACCACTACACCCCGCGCGAGCTGCGCAAGGTGTTCGCCGAGAAGGGCTGGAAGCGCGTCGTCGGCTTCCAGACGCGCAACCCCGTCCACCGCTCCCACGAGTACATCCAGAAGAGCGCGCTTGAGATAGTGGACGGGCTCCTGCTCAACCCGCTGGTCGGCGAGACCCGCGCCGAAGACATCCCGGCGGACGTCAGGATGCGCTCCTACGAGGTCATCCTGGAGAAGTACTACCCCAAGGACCGCACCCTCCTCGGCGTCTTCCCGGCGGCGATGCGCTACGGCGGTCCGCGCGAAGCGGTCTTCCACGCCGTCTGCCGCAAGAACTACGGCTGCACCCACTTCATCGTGGGGCGCGACCACGCCGGCCCGGGCAAGGACTCCAGCGGCAAGCCCTTCTACGGCGACTACGACGCCCAGCACATCTTCGACGAGTTCGAGGATGGGGAGATCGGGCTCACCCCCCTCTTCTTCGAGCACGCCTTCTTCTGCCTGACCTGCCAGGGCATGGGCACCACCAAAACCTGCCCCCACACCAAAGAGAACCACGTCTTCGTCTCAGGCACCAAGGTGCGCGAGATGCTCGCCAACGGCGAGTACCCGCCCCCGGAGTTCTCCCGCCCCGAGGTCATAGAAGTCCTCATGGAGGGGCAGAAGACCGCCTAGAAGAATTTTTAACATTTGTTAAACTGGATCGCGGTAGCAACAGCAAGCAACTAAAAGCAACTGCAAGTAAAGGAGAGGTTGGGATGAATAACGGGACGAGGCGCGGCGGTTTCACGTTGTGGTTCACGGGGTTGTCCGGCGCGGGCAAGACCACCATCGCGGAGATCGTCGAGAGGGAGCTCCGGATGCGGCACGGCAAGATCGAGGTTCTGGACGGGGACATCGTGCGGACGAACCTCTCCAAGGGGCTCGGCTTCAGCCGCGAGGACCGGGACACGAACGTCTTGAGGATCGGGTTCGTGGCCGACCTTCTCACGCGCAACGGGGTTGGCGTAATCGTCTCCGCGATAAGCCCGTTCAAGGAGGTAAGGGACCAGGTAAGGCGTAATATTGGCGAGGGATTTATAGAGGTCTTCGTTGACGCGCCGCTCGACGTGTGCGCCGACCGGGACGTCAAGGGCCTCTACAAGAAGGCCTTCAGCGGCGAGATCCCGCAGTTCACCGGCGTCTCCGACCCCTACGAGGCGCCCGTCGCCCCCGAGCTCCACATAAAGACCAACGAGGAGGAGCCGGCCGAGAGCGCCGCGCGGGTCGTCCGGTACCTCGAGGAGCAGGGCTACCTCCAGCCCGTTCCGGAGTTCAACCGGGCCGTCTAGCATGTTCGACGCCGCCCCCACCCTCTTCGGCCTGCTGGTCGGTTTTCTGGTAGGCCTCACGGGGGTGGGCGGCGGCTCCCTTATGACGCCGTTCCTGGTGGCGGGGCTCGGCGTTCCGGCCCCTACCGCCGTCGGGACGGACATGGTGTTCGCCACCCTCACGAAGTTCACCGGCTCGGTGCAGCACTACCGCCAGCGGTCGGTAAACCTCGAGGTGGCGCTTTTCCTCGGGTTCGGGAGCATACCCGCGGGGTTGCTCGGGGTGGCGACGCTCGAGTGGATCGAGGGCGCCTTCGACCCCGAGACGGTGAAGTCCATCATGATCACGGTAATAGCCTGCACGCTCGTGCTGGTCGGGGCGTCCCTAATCTACCGCAACTACTTCATGCCGAACCGGGACGCCAGCCCCAAACCCCACGTCTGGGACGGCAAGGGCCGCATGAGCACCAGGCGCCGGGCCTACACGGTCGTCTTCGGCGCTTTGGGCGGCTACCTCGTCGGCCTTACCTCCATAGGGTCGGGCAGCGTGATGGCCGTGATCCTGCTGCTGCTCTACCCGCTGGCCCCGGCCATCGTGGTCGGCACGGACATCGCCCACGCCACGGTCCTCTCCCTGGTCGTCGGCCTCGCCCACATGACCCAGGGCAACGTGGACTTCGGCCTCGCGGGCTCCTTGCTCCTTGGCGGCATCCCCGGCGTCCTCGTCGGCAGCCGCATCGCCCCCTGGCTCCCCGGCAAACCCCTCAAGACGATCCTCGCCATCATGCTCATCTTTGTCGGCGTCCGCCTGCTCCTCACCTACTAGCCAGCTCTCTAGCCCTTTCTTGTAGCCGCAGCGATCGTCTGGCGCGCCCGTGCCCGACCGCCGAGAACGGCCCGGGTTGTCGCCCGGCTCATCATGCACCACGGTCGTGGTGCTCGCGGTCGGACGGATGGCGCGGGAAAGTTCTCCGCGGCCCCGCGCGCGACCCCAAGGGCGAGGCGGGTCTTGCCCACGCGCCCTGTACCGGTGAGCGTGAGCGGCCGGATGAGGCAGCGCGGAGGACGGAAGCGAGAGACCCGAAGGTCGCCGCCCGGGGAGCGAGGGTTACAGGAAGGCGACGTTCTGATAACGGTTTCACAACGCCGCCCCGATATCACCCATTTGCGTGATGGCGGGGCGGTCGCGAGGCGCGAGACTTACTCCGTAAGAGAGAGCGGCGGGCCGAGCGGCCCCCACGAGCGGTCCGGCACAGCGCCCGGGCGGAGAGGAAACGGCGATGACGGAGAAGAAGTTCAAGGGGATCAAGGTCGCGGCGGTGTCGGTGGCGATGGCGGTGGTGGGTTCCGGGGCTGCGCTCGCGGCGACCATCCCCGGCACGGACGCCGGGGAGGTACTGCGCGGCACCAACCGCGCGGACACGATCCACGGCTACGGCGGGGCCGACCTGGTCTACGGCTACGGCGGCGGGGACACGGTCTGGGGAGGCAACGAGGTCGGCTGGGGCGACAAGGTCCTGGGCGGCGCCGCGGGCGACCGCCTGATCGGCCAGAAGGGCCACGACGCCCTCTACGGCGGGGGCGGAAGCGACAGGCTCGACGGGCAGAATGGCGACGATCTCCTCGTGGGCGGCACGGGCGAGGACACCCTGAACGCCGGCTCCGGGGCCGACGAGGTGGACGCCCGGGACGGCCGGCGCGACTGGATAGAGCTCATGGGCTCTGGTCCGGGCGACGTCGTCTACTACGACCGCGGGCTCGACGTGCTGGTGACCTCCGTGGAGCCCGCCGCCGAGGAGGGAGCCGACGTGAGCGCCGCCGAGGCCGCCGAGACCACCGGGGCCGAGCTCTCCGCGGCGAAGCCCCCCGAGGGCCTCTTCGACCACACGGGCAAGGTCCTGGTGGATCATAAGGGCGAGGAGCTGCTCGTGGCCGAGGGGCGGGTCGAAGCCCACACGGCGCACGGTGACGAGATACTCGACCCGACGGGGCGTGCCGGAGCCGAGGGAGGACGGCGCTAGGGGGCCGCGCGAGTAGAGGCGCCGCGGGGGGAGGGCCGGGACGCTCAAGGGTCCCGGCACGGAGGGCTACTCTTCTTGACCTACGGGGAGGGTGATGCCGACGCGCTCGCCGAGGACGTGCTCGCCGGTGAAGCGCTCGCCGAGGGGGCGCTTGCTGAGGAAACGCCCGCCGAAGAGGCGGCCGCGGAGGAGACGCCGGCTGGGCCGGCGCTCATGGTGATGACGACGGGGGCGTTGGGCCGAGCTTCGGCTCCGGCGGAGGGCTCGGTCCTGGTGACGGTGCCGGGCTCTTCCTGGCTCTTGACGCTCCTGATGGCGGCCACGCTGTAGCCGGCTTCGGAGAGGTCTCTGGCGGCCTCCTCCAGGGATTCGCCTGAGACGTCCGGTACTCTTCTGCTGTCGGGAGTCCGAACGGCCGGCGTGGTCCGGGTGCTCTGTTCCGCGGAGGTGGTCTCGGCTTGAGGGGGGGCCGCGTCGCCCGCGGGGGTGTTGGCCTGGTTGCCCCCGCCGTCTCCTTCGGCCTCGTCCGCGCCGGCACCGGCCGGCCTCTCACCGGGAGGCTTCTGTTGCTCGGAGGCGCTGCTGGGGGCGGGTCCGTTCGAGGTCGCCGTCTCGCTCTCGTTCAGCTTGGGGAGAAAGAAGACCAGAAGTAGGCTCAGCATCAAAGCCGAGAGTACGGCCAGGGCGCCGCGCTTGCGGCGGCGCCTGAGGGAGCCGAACCTGGTCGGCAGGTGCCGGTTGGGGGAGGTGATGGCGGGGGCATCGGCCTCCCTTACCGCGACCGGCTCCGCGACGAGGGGGGCGGGGAGCCGGGCTTGCTCCTCGGCCTGGAGCGGTAGGGTTGGCACGAGGTCCTCCTCGAACCTTTGCACAGACCGCTTGCGGGCCTTGCCGCTGTTGAAGAGGAGGTCCTCGACCATGCCCGTCAGGTTGAACATCGCGGAGAGCATGAGGCTCTGGCGGGCCAGGATGATCTGGAGCGCGGGGGAGAGGGCGACATCCCCCGTGGCGGGTTTCGCCCGCAGGTCGCCGCGAAGGTCCTCCAAGGTGTCGTGGAGCTTGTTCAGCCGGCGGTTCAGCTCGCCCGTGTCCGGTCCGCCGCCCTCCCGGAGCTGCCGGCGCACCGTCTCCGTACCGAGGCCCTCCTTGTGCAGGTCCCTGGCCTCCCGGATGCGGTCGAAAGAGTCCTCCGGGATCCGGATCCTGCCCCCCTGACGCAGGTGCGGAATCGAGTACTCCCTCAAGTAACGGTACAGGGTTGGGCGGGGTATGCCCAGGAGATCACTGACGTCGTCTACGGTGTAGATGGACCCCTCCATGATTTTCACGCGGATATTTTTCTACGTTTTCTCCGCCGATGGGCATGTTAGCATATCCCGCCGGCGCCCTCGCAGCCCGAGAATACGGGCGGTTTTCGGCTTTTCGACGGGCCTCGCGCCAGTGGTGCATGGAACGCATTCTTGCGGCCCGCCCGGGGAGCCCTCCCGCCGGATTATCACCCCGTGATAACGGCGATAAACCCCTTGAAATCGCCTTACCCTTCTCCAATACTCCTGGCCGCTGCACCTCGATGTGAATTACAGATACACGTAAAGCTGACGCTGACGGAGGGGGACGCGTTTTGCTCAAGGCGAGCCGCTTACTTTGGATTATGCTCATCTTCGGGGCCTTTATGGCCTTCGGAAACGACCGCGCGGAGGCCGATACGGTCCTGGCTTCGTGGTACGGTCCTGGCTTCGACGGCCAGCTCACCGCGAGCGGCGAGGTCTTCGACGCCTACGGCTACACGGCCGCCCACAAGACGCTGCCGCTCGGCACGGAGATCACGGTCAGCTACGCCGGGCGCTCGGTGGACGTCGTCGTCAACGACCGCGGCCCGTACTCCGGCGGGCGCGACCTCGACCTCTCCCAGGGCGCGGCCGAGTACCTCGGCCTCACCGCCGTCGGCGTGGACTACGTGGACTACGAGGTGACGGGCGCCGGGGGCTACGCCGCCGCGGAGCCTTACGAGGAGACGGATTACGCGGAAGCGGACTACGCGGAAGCGGACTACGACGACGCCTCGGGCGGGGAGGCCGCTTCGGGCGGGTCCTACGTCGTCCAGTCGGGAGACACTTTGACCGGCATCGCCGCTGAGCTTGGGACCAGCGTGGACGACCTCATGGCGGCGAACGGCCTGACAAACCCCGACTACGTGTACGCCGGGCAGACGCTCGTCTACTAGCCGCTCGTCTACTAGCGTCGCGCGTCCCGTCAACCCGCTTCCCGTCGGTGGGAAGGTACGCTGCCCCTCGAGGCTCGGAAACCTCGACCGGTGTAGCGCTTCCGGCGGCCGGCCTCCGGGGTGTAGACTCTGGCCGTGAACCGAGCAATCGAGGAGGCGCGATTGGTCAGGGACGGCGACGGTCCGAGCTTCGGGCTCTGGTACGATTTCCGGCAGAGGCCGCCGCTCGGTGACTACGCGACCTTCTACGGCGAGTGTTTGGAGGAGATCGAAGAGGGCGAGCGTCTCGGCTTTGCGGGGGCCTGGCTCTCGGAGCACCACTTCGTGGACGACGGCTACCTGCCCTCGCCGCTAGTAATCGCCGCGGCCGTCGCGGCCCGCACCATCACCATCACCATCGGGACGAACATCCTGCTGCTCCCCATGCACCATCCCCTGCGGGTGGCCGAGGACGCGGCGGCCGTCGACCTCGTCTCCGGCGGGAGGTTCGTGCTCGGGGTCGGGCAGGGCTACGTCCAGCACGAGTTCGAGACTTTGGGGTACGAGAGGCGCTACCGGCCCTCCCTCTTCGAGGAGGGGATCGAGGTGATTCGCCAGGCGCTCGAAGAGGGCCGCACGGGCTACGAGGGAAAGCGGTGGCGCTTCGAGGACCTGCCGTTCGAGCCGCGGCCTTCCGGGAAGCTGCCCATCTACGCCGGCGCTTTCGCGGACCCCGCCATCGACCGGGCGGCGCGGCTGGCGGACGGGTTCCTGGCATCGGCGGGGGGCGGCGCGTTCGGTGAGACGTACAGGAAGGTCCGGGAGGCGCTGGAGCGGCACGGCAGGGGCGGCGAGCCGTTCCCGTACGTCGCCTCCGGGGTTGCGTTCGTGCACGAGGAGTCGGGGAGGGCGCGGGAGATCGTGGGCCCCGCAGTCGCCTACCAGCGCACGCGCTACGCGGAGTGGGGGACGGACCGGGAGAAGCCCCGCCCGGAGCCCGTACGGGAAGAAGACCTCCCGTGGGAGCGCTACCTCGTCGGCACGCCCGAGGAGGTGGCGGAGGGCCTGATCGGGCTGCACGGAGAAGCCCCATATGACCACTTCTGCTTCTGGGGACGCCTCCCGGGCGTCACCCACGACGAAGCCATCGAGAACATGCGCCTCTTCGCCACCGAGGTCGCCCCCCGGGTCCGCGAAGCGGTCGGGACCCGCCCGGCGTGACGGCCGCCTCGGGCATCCTGTCCCCGGAGCAGACCGCCTTCCTCGTCCGCCAGCGGGTCGCCCGCCTCGCCACCGCCGACGCCGGGGGCAGGCCCCACGCCGTGCCCGTCTGCTTCGCCTGCGGGCCCGGCGCCGTCTACATCGCCCTGGACGAGAAGCCGAAAGACGTGCCACCGGACCGCCTCAAACGGGTGCGCAACATCCAGGAGAACCCCAGTGTCACCCTCGTCGCCGACCGCTACGAGGAGGACTGGAGCCTGCTGGCCTTCGTCATGGTGCGCGGCAGGGCCGAGATGCTCTATCCCGGCGCGGAGGAGCACGGCGCCGCCGTGAGGTTCCTGCGCGGGAAGTACCACCAGTACGAGGAGATGAAGATAGAGGAGAACCCGGTGATCGCCGTCCGGCCGGAGAACGCCGCCTCCTGGGGGGCGCTGGAGGAGCCGCCGTCGACGGAGCCGCCGACCTTCGATGCCATCCGCGGTCGTCGCTCCGTGCGGCGCTACCTGCCGAAGCCGGTGCCGGACGAGGCCGTCGGGCGGGTGCTCGAAGCGGCGCGGTGGGCGCCCTCGCCGCACGGCCGCCAGCCCTGGCGCTTCGCCGTGATCCGCACAGACGAGACCAAGCGGCGGCTCGCCGACGCGATGGGCGAGGAGTGGCGCTCCAACCTGGAGATGGACGGCCAGGAGCCCGGGATCGTCGAGAGACGCCTGGAAGGCTCCAGGCGTCGGCTGCTGGACGCGCCGGTCCTGGTCCTGCTCTGCCTGTACCTCGAAGACCTCGACGCATACCCGGATCCCGGCCGCCAGGAGAACGAGACGACGATGGCCGTCCAATCTCTTGGGTCCGCGGCGCAGAACGCGCTCCTGGCCGCCTACGGCCAGGGCCTCGACGCCGGCTGGATGTGCGCCCCGCTTTTCTGCCCGGAGAAAGTCGTGGAGGCGCTCGGCCTCGACCCGAAGCTCGTCCCGCACGCACTTCTCACGCTCGGCTACGCCGAGGGCGACCCACCGAAGCGCCGCGGCCGCAGGCCGCTCGAAGACCTCGTAGTGTACCGGGACTAGGGGGACGCCGCTAAGGTGCTTGCCCGCACAATCGGCATCGCCCTGGAACCGGAGGAAGAGGCACGCCTGCGGTTGGTCTATGAGCCCGATCGAGATCTCGCCCCGTAGGGCTTCTCGGTCCGCGCGGTGCGCTAGCGGTCCGCCAGGCGCCTTTCCCGAGCCGCCGTGACACCGTTATGCTTGCCGGCGGGTGTACCCGTTTACCCGGCGGAGTGCGTCCTCTGCGGGACGCCGTAGAGGGTGGTGCGCCGGCGGGGGGTTCGTCCTATCTCCCGGATCATGGCCTCCAGGTCCTCCGGGAGCATCTCCTGGCCGTGGTTGGCCCCGGCCGCCCGGCTGATGCTCTCGTTCATCAGCGTGCCGCCGAGGTCGTTGCAGCCGGCCTGCAGGCACGCCTTGGCGCCCTCGGCGCCGAGCTTCACCCACGAGACCTGCACGTTGTCTATGTAGCCGTGGAGCGCGATCCTTCCGACCGCGTGCATCTTTAGCGACTCCGCGAAGGTAGGGCCCCGCCGGGAACGCCCCTGCAAGAAAAGCGGGGCGCCCATGTGGACGAAAGGCAGCGGCACGAACTCGGTGAAGCCGCCGGTGTCGGCCTGTATGTCCCGGAGGACCATGAGGTGCCTCGCCCAGTTGATGGGACCGTCCACGTGGCCGAACATTATGGTCGTCGTGGCGGAGAGCCCTATCCCGTGCGCCTTGCGCATCACCTCGGACCACTGCGCGGTGTTGATCTTGTCCGGGCAGATGACGGCCCTGACCTCGTCGTCGAGCACCTCGGCCGCCGTACCCGGCAACGTCCCGAGCCCTGCCTCTTTTAGCTCGACCAAGAACTTCTCTACCGTCATCCCTAAAGTGCGCGCGCCCTGCCACACCTCGAGCGGCGTGAAGGCGTGGACGTGCATCTCCGGCACCTCGTCCTTTACCGCCCGCAGGTACTCTAAGTAGTTCTTGCCCGTGAAGCTGCCGTGGATGCCCCCGACCATGCAGACCTCGGTGGCGCCTTTCTCCCAAGCCTCCCGCGCCCTACGGGCGACCTCGGCCGTGTCCAGCAGGTACGGGTCGCCGCGCAGATTCAGAGACTTCGGCCCCTTGGAGAAGGCGCAGAATCGGCAGCGGAAGTAGCACTGGTTGGTGTAGTTGATGTTGCGGTTGACGACGTAGGTGACCTCGTTGCCGTTGACCTCGCGCCTGAGCCCGTCCGCCACCCGGCAGAGCTCCTCGAGCTCCGTCCCGCGCGCCGTGAAGAGCAGGGCTATCTCCTCCTCGCGAAGGTCCCTGGTCCCCGCCGCCGCGAGCGCCCGCGCGAACGGGGGGCGCACCTTCGAAGGCCGCAGCCCGCGAACCTCTCCCAGAGCCTTCGCCGGGACGGGCTCCGTGGTGCCGGGCGCCCAGTCTTCGGTCCTCGCGAAGCCCTCGGCGTCCTGGGCGGCCCACACGCCGGGTCGCAGGCGCCCGTCCACCCACGTCTCGGCGTCGCGGGCGTAGGAGGGATGGAGGGCGAGGCGTTCGAGGAGCAGGTACCCCTTCGCCTCCGTGGCCTTCTCCAACTCCTCGAGGTGGGGCCAGGGGCGCTCGGGGTTGACGTGGTCGGGGGTGACGGGCGAGACGCCGCCCCAGTCGTTGATGCCGGCGTCTATGTAGCGGGCGTAGGAGGGCGCGCCGTCGCCCTCAGGCCCCGCCAGGTTCGGGGGGGCCTGGACCGTCACGGTCGGGGGGAGGAGGAGACGGGCGAGGGCGATGGTCGCGAGCATCTCGTCCTCGGCGGGCTCCGGGGAGTGGGCCATCCGGGTGCCGGGCTTGGCCCGGAAGTTCTGGACGATGCACTCCTGGACGTTGCCGTGCCTCTCGTGGACCCCGCGTATCGCGAGCAGGGTGTCCACGCGTTCTTCGACGGTCTCGCCGATGCCGATGAGAATGCCCGTCGTGAACGGCACCCGGAGCCTCCCCGCCTCTTCCATGGTCTTCAGGCGCTTGGCCGGCACCTTGTCCGGCGAGGCCCAGTGGGCAAGGTTCGGGCCGAGCAGCCGGTCGGAGGCCTGCTCCAGCATGATCCCCTGGGAGACGGAGACGTGCCTGAGCTCCCTCACCTCGTCCCCCGAGAGCACCCCGGGGTTGGCGTGGGGGAGAAGCCCCGTCTCCTCCAGCACGAGCCGGCAGCAGTGGGCCAGGTACTCGATGGTGGTCGCAAAGCCGAGCCCGCGCAGCTCGCGCCTGGCCTCAGGGTAGCGCTTCTCTGGCTTGTCCCCGAGCGTGAAGAGCGCCTCCTTGCAGCCGGCTTCGGCGCCCGCTTTCGCGATCTTTAGCACCTCCTCCGGCGTCAGGTAGGCGTTCTCGCCGGGGCGGGGGCCGTGGGCGAAGGTGCAGTAGCCGCAGTTGTCGCGGCAGAGTTTGGTGAGGGGGATAAAGACCTTGCGGGAGTAGGTTACGCGCGGCCCGAAATGGCGGTCGCGGACCTCAGACGCCGCCCTCATCGCCGGCTCGGGGTCGGCGTAGGCCGCCCATGCCAGCTCGTAGATCCTCTCGCGCCTCTCCTCGTCGGCCGTCGCCGCGTGCACCAAAACCGTGTACCCCCGTCGTCTCTCGCGGAAGGGGCAGTATACTCCCGATCCGTCCCGCCGAAAGACCCCCAACCGAAACCCGACAAAATTTGTAGGAGATCGGATAGAATACTCCCTCGAAACATTGAAAAGCGAGAAGGGAGAGACGTGAGCGAGCAGCAGATAGAGCAGAAGGGTTACGCCCATCCGGAGGCGCTGGTCAGCACCGACTGGGTGGCCGAGAACCTGAACGATTTGGAGAACGTGCGCATCGTCGAGTCCGACGAGGACGTGCTGCTCTACGAGGTGGGGCACATCCCGAACGCGGTAAAGATCGACTGGGTAGAGGACCTGAACGACCCGCTCGTGCGCGACTACCTCGACCCTGAGAAGTTCGCCCGGCTGATGGGCGAGAAGGGCATAGGCCCCGACACGAAGGTGGTCTTCTACGGGGACAAGAACAACTGGTGGGCCACCTACGCGTTGTGGGTCTTCCGCCTCTTCGGCCACGACAACGTCGCCGTGATGGACGGGGGAAGGGTCAAGTGGGAGGCCGAGGGCCGCGAGATGACCCAGGAGGTCCCCGAAGTTCCGCAGACGCAGTACCCGACGCCGACCCGCGACGACTCGCAGATAAGGGCCTTCAAGGCCGACGTCGAGAAGCACCTGCAGTCGAACGGCTCGATGATCGACGTCAGGAGCCCCGGCGAGTACTCGGGCGAGCTCCTTCACATGCCGGACTACCCGCAGGAGGGCGCTTTGCGGGGTGGGCATATCCCCGGGGCCGCGAACGTGCCGTGGGCGCGGGCGGCACGGGAGGACGGCACCTTCAAGAGCGCCGACGAGCTCAAGGAGATCTACGAGGGCGAGGCCGGCCTCTCCGGGGACGACGACGTCGTCGCCTACTGCCGCATCGGGGAGCGCTCCAGCCACACCTGGTTCGTGCTCAAGTACCTGCTCGGCTACGACAACGTCCGCAACTACGACGGCTCCTGGACGGAGTGGGGCAACTCCGTGGGCGCCCCCATCGAGCGCTAGAGACCGCGCAAGCGTTGGACCGCAAGGAGCGCGTCGCCTACCTCGTTGAGCACTTCGGGAACCCCCGCCACAAGGGGGTTCTCGAAGGCGCGGACGTCCAGATGCCCGGCGGAAGCCCCGAGTGCGGCGGGTCGGTAGTCGTCTACCTCAAGGGCGACGGCAACGGCGGCATAGAGAACCTGGCCTGGACCGGCCAGGGCGACACGATCAGCATGGGCGCCACGTCGGTGATAGTGGAGCGCGTGCGGGCCGACGGCCTGACGCTTCAACAGGTCCTCGACCTCGACTACGAGGCCTTCATGGACTCTTTAGGCCGGGACGTGATCGGTAGCCGCACCCGAAACGCGACCCTCGGCCTCTCCACGCTAAAGAGCGCCATCAGGAAGTACCAGAGGGACCGCCGCGCCGAGACCGAGGAGCGGGCAACCGCCTAAACCCCAACACCGGCCGAACCCCCGTCACGCCCAGCGCGTCGGCTCCGCGCCGTCTCCTTCCCCTCGAACACTTAAGGGTTGCCCCGACGTCGCTCTCGGGCCATCGGCGTGCCTTCCGTGCCGGTCCACAACGCGTACCCCAGCCAGATGAGGCCCGCGCCGAAAAGCGTGTGGCCGACGACGAGGACCGCCCCGATCCCGATCGGGGGCGAGAACGCCACTATCGGGCCGCCGACGGCGAGCAACACGCCCGCCGCGCGCGGCAGGACGCTGGCCCGGAAGACCGCGACGCCGAGCAGGATGTAGCCGAGGCTGAACACGAAGCTGGCGGCGATGAGCTGCCACAGGCCGACCGGCGTGCCCTGGCCGAAATCGTGGGAGAACAGGTGCTCCCTGCCCTCCAGCAGCATCATGGACGTGCCGACGAACGCGGTGAGGAAACCGGACAGGCCCAGGCGACCGGACCGCGGTAGCTGGCTGGCGAAGACCCCGACGAGCACCAGCAGAACGGCGATGAGGGTGGCGAAGTACAGCAGGTGCACGGGAACCCAGGCCGTACTCCGGGGGTCGTCCGGGTGCAGGAAGGGGGCCACGAAGACCGAGGCCCCCGATGCCATCGCCAATAGCCCCGACCGCCGGACGAGCGCGCCGGGCGAGATGCCGCCTCTCTGCACGACCCCGGCGGCCGGGGCCGAACCTCTGTCTGTGATCACTCCTCTTCCTCCGATCTTATCCGGGCTACGGTCCCCCGCTCCGCCATCGCATGACCGTGACATGGTAGGGGCGACGGGACCTTCGGGGATCACGCGAAAGGCGTATTTTTCGGACGTCGCGCCTCCGTTCCTCCCGCGCGCCACCCGTTAGGCTAAACTGCGCGACCATGGAGACCACGGGCGAAAACAACAACGCGCCTCTGTGGGGCGGGAGGTTCGGAACCTCCCCGGCCGAGGCTTTCGAGCGCCTGAACGCCTCGATCCCCTTCGACATGCGCCTCGCCCCCCAAGATATCCGGGGCTCAATCGCCCACGCGAAGATGCTCGGCGCGCGGGAGATAATCTCGGCCGGGGAGTCGGCCCGTCTGGTCCGCGGCCTGGAGACGGTGCTAGGCGAGGTGGAGGCCGGCGAGTTCTCCTGGACGCTCGCGGACGAGGACGTGCACACGGCCGTCGAGCGGCGGCTGCGCGAGTACGTCGGCGAGGTGGCGCTCAAGCTCCACACGGGCCGGAGCCGCAACGACCAGGTGGCGCTCGACCTGCACCTCTTCGTCCGGGAGGCGGCGGAGGGGCTGCGCGGGGGCGTGCTGGCGGCGATGCGGGCGCTGGTCGAGGTCGCGGAGGCCAATCGGGATCTCACCCTGCCCGGGTACACGCACCTGCAGCGGGCGCAGCCGATCCTGCTGGCCCACCACCTGCTCGCCCATTTCTGGGCCTTCGAGCGGGACCTGCGACGCCTGGAGGCCGCGCGGGAGGCCGCCAACAGCTCGCCGCTGGGGGCGGCCGCTCTCGGCGGCACGCCGCACCCGGTGGACCCGGCGCTCACGTCCCAAGAGCTCGGGATGCGCCCGCTCGTCAACTCCCTCGACGCCGTCTCGGACAGGGACTTCGCCCTGGACCTGCTCTACGCCTGCGCCGTGCTCGGCGTCCACCTCAGCAGGATGGGGGAGGAGTGGGTGCTCTGGACGAGCGCCGAGTTCGGGTTCGCCACGCTCGACGACGCGTACTCCTCTGGGTCCTCGATCATGCCGCAGAAAAAGAACCCGGACGCCCACGAGCTTATGCGCGGCAAGGCCGGCCGCCTCATCGGGAACCTGAACGCCCTCCTCGTCACCCTGAAGGGGCTCCCGCTCGGCTACTCCAAAGACCTCCAGGAGGACAAGGAGCCCCTCTTCGACGCCGTCGACGCCGTCACGCCCGTGCTCGCCGTCCTGCCCGAGATGCTCCGCACGGCCCGCTTCGACGGCGAGAGGATGCGCGCGGCGGCCGGCGGTTTCGCGCTGGCGACGGAGCTCGCGGACTTTCTCGCCGCGCGCGGCGTGCCTTTCAGGGAGGCCCACCACGCCGTCGGGCGGCTCGTCAGGAGGTGCGAGGAGCTCGCACTCTCGCTCGAAGAGGTGCCCGAAGACGAACTCCTCGCCGCGCACCCGGCGCTCGCGGAGTTCCCCCGGGACCTGCTCACGCCCGAAGGTAGCGTCTCCAACAAGAGGAGCGCCGGCTCCACCTCGCCGGGTTCGGTAGAGGGACAGCTGCGGGAGGCCTGGCGGATCCTGGACGGCTGAGTAAGCGCCAGGACCCGCTGCTCGCCCCGGGGACGGTCGTCGCCGACCGCACGACCACTAAGCGCTCGCCGCGGGCCGCGGGCGGGGGACCGGACGTCCGCGGCCCGGCCCCCTGCGTGTATAGTGGTGGCGTTGGTCGGCCAGAACCCGGGAGGGAGACGCAGCCGTGCGGATCGTTCAGATGTCGGATGTCCACGTGGGCTCGGGGCTGTTTCGGCAGGACCTCTTGGAGTCCACCATCGAGGAGACGAACGCCTTCGAGCCTGACCTCGTGGCCGTGGTGGGCGACCTGACCATGGAGGGGTACCGTTGGGAGTTCGAGGAGGCGAAGGGCTACTTCGACCGGCTCACGTGCCCCAACGTCGTGTACTCCATGGGCAACCACGACGCCAAGAACGTCGGCTACCGGCACTTCGAGGAGTTCTTCGGGATCAGGGAGCGGTCGGTGGAGATACCCGTGCCCGAGGGCCTCGCCAAGGTGGTCTCGCTCGACTCGACCAAGCCTGACCTGGACGAGGGGGAGGTCGGGCGGGAGCATTACCGTTGGCTCGACTCGGAGTTCCGGGGGTGGGACCAAGGTCCGAAGATACTCATGATCCACCACCACATCCTCGCCGTGCCGGGCACGGGCCGGGACGTGAACAACCTGCGCGACGCGGGGGACGTCATGGCGATCCTGCGCGAGCTCAAGGTGGACATGGTCCTCTCGGGCCACCGACACGTCCCCTACGTATGGAGCATCTCCGGCGTGCGCGTCGTCCACTCTGGCACGGTCTCCACCATGAGGGTCCGGGGCACCATGCCGCCCTCCTACAACGTCATAGAGTTCGACGACGACTCCGTCAACATAACCCTGCGCGAGCCCGGCAAGGAAACCGACCAGCCCCTCGCCAGCTTCTCCCGCACCCCCGTAACCACCAGCGAGTTCTACCCGGACTTCGACCGCTTCGTCCTCTACGACCGGCTGCCGTTCTTGAAATGAACCACAGACGAATCCTCTGATGCCTCGGCCGGCGGGGGCCCGAAGCGGTAGGTGATCTGGATCTCCGTGCGGCCGTCGTCCGCGCGCTTACCCGCGGAGATGGACTGCACGAGCAGCTTCACGAGCCGCCGGCGGGCCTGGAAGGCCTCCTCCGTGTCGCCCTCGACCTCCTCGACGCGCTCACGCAGTGCCAGCAGCCACGCTTCCGTGGTGTCGGCAAGTTCGGCCTCTTCCCGCTTCTGCGACCGCTCCGCCTCGACGGAGGCCAGCAGGAGCCGCAGGTTGTCCGTCTGGTTCTTGAGGTCCGTCAAGTAGACCTCAAGCTCCTCTTCGGAGATGTGCCCTTGCGCGTAGGTCCTGACGTAGCGGTCCTTCTCGGCCTGCTTCGCGGCCAGGCGCTTAGCTAGGTCCTTATGGCGGGCCTCTAGTGCTCCCCCGTCTTCTGTGGAACCGATCTGCTCCCTCACCCGCTCCAAGACCTCGCCGG
>DASYWA010000145.1:0-3045 GCA_035936475.1 Rubrobacter sp.
ACGACGCCAAGGTGTTGCGGGATCTGATCCACGACTCCGAGGCCCTCTACTGGGACACGGAGAAAGAGGTCCTCATCTTCGGCAAGATAGCCTGACCCGGCACGCTGCCCCCGTCGGTCCCACCGGGCCGACGGGGGCTTCCTGTTTGACCCCCCGGAGACGGGTGTGTAGCATCGTCCTCCGTACGGCGAAGCCCGGTGGGGGAAGTAGAGAGGGGCGATAACGCCCAGCCGCAGACAGAGAGAGTTGGTGTTGGCCCCGGCGCCGCGCGCCCGCCCGGGCCGCCCGTGAGCCGGGTACGCTGGGGGATACTCGGGGCCGGGAGCATCGCCGGCCGGTTCTCCGAAGCCCTCGCCGCCCTGCCGGAGGCCCAGACGCTCGCGGTCGGGTCCCGCTCCCAGGGCTCCGCCGACCGCTTCGCCGAAACCCACGGCTTCTTCCGCGCCTACCCAAGCTACGGGGAGCTCGCCGCCGACCCCGAGGTGGACGTCGTCTACGTCGCCACGCCCCACCCCTTCCACGCCGAGAACGCGCAGCTCTGCCTGGAGGCGGGCAAGGCCGTGGTCTGCGAGAAGCCCTTCACCGTCAACGCCAGGGAGGCCCGCCGGCTCGTCGGGCTCGCCCGGGAGCGGGACCTGTTCCTGATGGAGGGCATGTGGACGCGCTTCTTCCCCCTTATGGGGAGGCTGCGGCAAATGCTCTCAGACGGGGCCATAGGCGAGCCGCGGATGCTCACGGTGGACTTCGGCTTCAGGGCGCCTTTGGACCCGTCCTCGCGCCTGTTCGACGCGAAGCTCGGCGGGGGCGCCATGCTCGACGTGGGCGTCTACTGCGTCTCCTTCGCCTCGATGGTGCTCGGGTGGCCGGTCCGGG
Organism: Rubrobacter sp.; assembly: GCA_035936475.1. Taxonomy (GTDB): domain Bacteria; phylum Actinomycetota; class Rubrobacteria; order Rubrobacterales; family Rubrobacteraceae; genus Rubrobacter_D. Next base: position 874 of record DASYWA010000145.1, read on the forward strand.
GGACGGGCCTCTCGCACCTCGGGCAAACCGGGGTGGACGAGCAGTTCGCCGCCGCTCTAGAGCACGGGGACGGCCGCATCTCCGCCATCACCGCCGGCACCCGCACCGCCTCGCCGCACGAGGCGACGGTCCTCGGCACGGAGGGGTACGCCAGGATCCACAGCCCCTGGTGGCAGCCCGAGGCGATGACGATCTCGAAGCCCGGGGAGGGGGACGAGGTCGTGCGGGAGCCCACCGAGGAGAACGGCTTCCGGTACGAGGCCGCGGAGGTTATGCGGTGCCTAGGGGTGGGGGAGAGGGAGAGCCCCATCATGCCGCTGGACGAGACGGTCTCCGTGCTGGAGACGATGGACGAGATTCGGGCGGCCTGGGGCCTGCGGTATCCCGGCGAGCGAGGGAGCGATAAGGGGCGTTAAGCTTTGGGGGCGGGCCGCGGGGCCGCCTGGAAGATGCGAGAAGGAGGGCGTACTTTGGCAAGGCCGGTAACGCTGTTCACGGGGCAATGGGCTGACCTGCCGCTCGAAGAGCTCGCCAGAAAATGCGGCGGGTGGGGCTTCGACGGGCTGGAGCTCGCGTGCTGGGGGGACCACTTCGACGTCGACCGGGCGCTCGTCGAGGACGGCTACGTCGAGGGGAGGTGGGAGATCCTGCGCCGAAACGGCCTGAGCTGCTGGGCCATAAGCAACCACCTCGTCGGCCAGGCCGTCTGCGACCCCATAGACAACCGCCACAGGGCCACCGTCCCGCCCGACGTCTGGGGGGACGGGGACCCGGAGGGCGTGCGCACCAGGGCCGCCGAGAAGATGAAGGACACGGCTCGGGCCGCGGCGAAGTTCGGGGTGACGCAGGTAAACGGCTTCTCGGGATCGGCCATCTGGCGCCTGCTCTACTCGTTCCCGCCAAACGACCCGGCCGAGATAGAGCGCGGATACGAGGACTTCGCCGAACGCTGGAACCCCATCATCGACGTGTTCGACGCCGAGGGCGTCCGGTTCGGCCTCGAGGTCCACCCGACGGAGATCGCCTACGACTTCGTTACCACCAAGAAGGCGCTCGACGCCATAGGCAACCGGGTCGGCTTCGGCATCAACTTCGACCCGAGCCACTTCGCGCACCAGTTCCTCGATTCGGCGGCGTTCATCGAGGAGTTCGCTGACAGGATCTACCACTTCCACATAAAGGACTCGCGCAAGAGGCTCGACGGGCGGAGGAGCATCCTGGGCTCCCACCTAGACTTCGGGGAGGCCGACCGCGGGTGGGACTTCGTCTCGCCGGGGCATGGTGACGTGGACCTCGAGGCGTGCGTGCGGGCGTTGAACCGCATCGGCTACGACGGACCGCTCTCCATCGAGTGGGAGGACTCCGGGATGGACCGCGAGTACGGGGCCCAAGACGCCCTAGCCTTCGCCCGGCGCACGGACTTCGCGCCCTCGACGCAGGCCTTCGACGCCGCGTTCGCGAGGGAGCAGTAATGGCCGAGATCGGGGTCGGCCTCGTCGGCTACAAGTTCATGGGCCGCGCCCACTCCAACGCCTACCGCCAGCTCCCCCGCTTCTTCGAGGTCGACCCGGCGCCGCGGATGGCCGCCATCTGCGGCCGGGACGAGGCGGGCGTCAGGGAGGCAGCCGGCTCCTTGGGCTGGGAGTCATACGAGACGGACTACCGCAGGCTCATCGAGCGCGACGACGTCGGCCTCGTCGACGTCGTGACGCCCGGGAACACGCACCGCGAGATCGTGCTCGCGGCGCTTGCGGCCGGAAAGCACGTGATCTGCGAGAAGCCGCTGGCCAACACCTTGGCCGAGGCGAAGGAGATGCTCGACGCCGCGCGCGAGGCGGGGACCGTGAACACCGTCTGCTTCAACTACCGGCGGGCCCCCGCCGTGCAGCTCGCCAAGAAGCTCGTGGACGAGGGGCGCCTCGGGACCATCCGGCACTGGCGCTCGACGTACTTGCAGGACTTCATAATGGACCCCGAGTTCCCCCTGATCTGGCGCCTCAAGAAGGAGCTCGCCGGCTCCGGCGCCCTCGGCGACATTGGCGCCCACAGCGTCGACCTCGCCCAATTTCTCGTCGGCGGCATCTCCGAGGTTACGGGGATGACGGAGACGTTCGTCAAGGAGCGCCCCCTCGAAGAGTCGGACGGGGAGACGGGCGAGGTGACGGTTGACGA
>DASYWA010000146.1:0-14894 GCA_035936475.1 Rubrobacter sp.
CCGTCGCTGCGCCACGACCTCGGCCGCGACCTCCCCGACGGCCGGCTCGAACGCTTCTCCCTCTCCCGCTACGACGCGGCCACGCAGCTCATGCAGATGCGCCTCTTCTACGAACTCTACGACGCCTCCGGCGCGCAGGAGGGCCGTCGGGCGCACGACCTGGCGATAAAGATCACCGGCCGCGACGAGCTGCTCTTGATGCTGCGCCTCGCGGGGTTCGAAGCCGAGGCCGTCTACGGCGGGTTCGAAGCGGAACCGTTCACCGCCGAGAGCGACCACCTCATAGTCTTGGCGAGGAGATAGGCCACGGACGACGTTGGGCCGGAATACCACCGCCAGCGGATGGTGCCACCGGCCCCATCCGCCTCGATCCCCGACGGGTACGAGCGCCTTGCTCGAAACGGCTTGGGGAAGTCTTTTTCGGGGCACCATCGCGCACAATGGACCGATATGTGCAGGCATCCGGCGCCGCGACGGGCGAACATAAGGTCGTGCGCGTCGGGCAGGCGCGCCCAAAGATCCAAGAAGGAGAGAAGAAGATGGGTAGAGGACGAGACGCGGACGAGGGCAGGCCGGTGGAGCCGGGGCGGGCCCGGACGCACGGCAATGATCCGGACGCCGTAGAGGTGCACCGGGCGGGAGGCTCCGGCGAGGGACGGCCCAGGGCAGGAGGTCTCGGGCCGGACATCCCCGCCTCGGGGCCGACGGCCGGCCGGACCCACGAGGAGGAGGTCCTCGTCTCCCGCGGGTCCACGGGCTCCGGATCGGCCACCGGGACGAGGCGGTACGGCGGCGATGACGGGGGCGGCGAGGATTTGGCCTCGGCCCGGCGGGACAGCATCCGCTGGGGGCCGATCTGGGCGGGCCTGATCACGGCGCTCACCACCTTCCTCTTGCTGCAGCTTCTGGCCATCGGGCTCGGCTTGGTCGGCATCGGACCGGAGGACGGGAGCGGCGGCTGGGTGCCTGCCATCATCGGTCTGATCGCCTTCTTCACCGGCGGCGCCGTGGCCGGGATGACGAGCGCCATCAGGGGTCCGGGCTCAGGCCTCTTGAACGGTTTCATGGTATGGGCGCTCGGTACGGTCCTGATCCTGCTGCTCTCGGCCCTCGGGCTCGGCCAGCTCTTCGGCGCTCTGGGCAACGTGGCCGGGCAGGTCAACCCCGGCGCGGTAGGCAACGCGGCCGACGCCGCCCAGGGCGCCACTCCGAACGTGAGCGCCGCGGAGGCCGCCCGGGCCCTCAGGGCGGGCGCTATAGGCGCCTTCTTCGGGCTGCTGCTCTCGGCACTGGCGTCCATGCTCGGCGGCCTGCTCGGCGGCAGGACCAGCGACCCCATTGGCCGCCCGACCGACGCCCGCAAGGACTAGCTGTTCGCGTGAACCCCGATGTAATAGACGCGGTCCGGTAGACCGAGGAATCTGTTGCCCGCACCCGAGCGTGCGGGCGCACAACGGCGCGATAAGGGCTTCCGCCGGCCTAGAGCCCGGGAGCCCAGGCGCGTCCAGATCGGGGGGGCGAGGACTCGGGCGGCCCTCTTCCCTCCGAGGGTTCGTGATTCCTCGTCCTCGGGCATACACAACGTATCCGTAGATCTCCGTAGAAGTAGGTAGAGGCGTATGGGCATAAACCGCTGGAGCGATATAGAGGAGCGCAAGAGGAACGAGACGGACGCAAAGGCGGGCGACGAGTTCCCCAAAGACGACAAGGGGGACGCCTCTTCCCGTCTGCAGGCCTCGGAGGGGCCGGCGGAGGACGAGGAAAAGCGCGAAGTCGTCGAAAAACTCAAGAAACGGGAGAGCGGTTCTTAAACCGTCGCGGCGTCCCAAGCCACCACGCTCGGCCCGGATCGTCACCGCCGGTCCGTCCCGTCGGGCTTCCAGGTTCATGGTGCCGGCCTTGCGGGTGGCCCCGCCGTGCTACGAGGCGGTAAACCAACCCACGGCCTCGCGTGCGATCCCTGGCGGGACCACGTGTTGACCGTCGAACTCCCGGTAGCGCACCTCGTAGCCCGCCCCTTCGAGCTCGGGTACGAGCCGGCGGCTCGTCCTGTCGATCGGGAGCCAACGGTCGCGTGTGCCGTGGGAGACAAAGAAACGCGGGGAGCCCACCCGCCCGGCCGGCGCCATGAACCCCGGCGAGAACGCCAGGACGTGGCCGAAGAGGTCGCCGTTGGAGATTCCCAGCGAGAGCGCGTAGGAGGCGCCGTCGGAGTAGCCCCCCACCGCCACGCGCCCGGGGTCCACGGCGTAGGAGGAGAACGCCCGCCCTAGGGCCTCGTCGATGGCGGCGACGTCCCGGCCGTACCGGCCGCGCCCGAGGATAAGGTCCCAGGTCGGCCCCTGCGAGCTGAGGGCGAGCAGGATCAGGCCTGCCTCGTCGGCCTGCTGCCGCAGCAGGGCGAGGCCGTCGCGCGCGTCCTCGCCCGCGCCGTGCAGCAGCAGCACCAACGGTGCGGGGCGCCGCACCCCGTAGCCCGCCGCCACGTAGAGGTAACCCCCGCTGGCAGCGTCGAGCTCCAGCGGGCGCAAGCCAACCGGTGCCTCCCCACCCGTCCCCGATGGACGGGCCAGCAGGCGTCCGCTCGCGTATCCGTCGTTTGCCGCCATACGCTTCGGTATTCCCCCTACCCCGCCCCGCCACACCCGCCGGCATGCCGGTGCTAGGATCGGGCTCAGGCACACGGAGGAGGAAGGGTCATGGACCGGGACAGGCTTCTGGAAGACCTGCGGTGGCTCGCGGAGGGCAACCCGCAGTACGCCGGCACCGACGAGGAGGGCCGGCAGAACCCAGAGGTCGCCCACCTGATGGCCGACGACCTCTTGCTGGCCTACATAGACGACGAGGAGGTCGCCGCCCTCTTCAACCGCATACGCAAGAAGTGATTCCGGCCGTCGGGCCGCCGGTTACCGCACCCCGGCGACTTCCCCGACCGCGGCCCGAAGCGGCCCCGCCAGCCCCAGCGGGTCGGAGCGGCCCACCAGGATCTCCGGCGTACCGTGCCACACCGCGCACCCGCGGAGCGCGCTCGCGAGCCCGGCGACGAGGCCCTCATCCACCGCGGTATCGGGCTCCAGGTGCAACGACTTCACCTCGAACACGCCCCGCTTGCGGTGGGCCTTCGCGTCGAGCCTGCCGACCAGCGCCCCGCGGTGCAGGACCGGAAGCGAGTAGTAACCGTACCGGCGCCGGGCGGCCGGGGTGTAGACCTCGATCCTGTACTCGAACCCGAAGAGCTCCAGCGCCCGCGCCCTGTCCCACACGACCGGATCGAACGGGGAGAGCAGGGTGGTTCGCGAAGGCTCCAGCCCACCGGAAGCGACGTTCTCCGCCAGCGCCGCGTTGTCCGGGTGGACGTAGGCGGGCTCGTCCCACCCTTCGACCCCCGCACGGAGCAGTTCGCCTCTGTCGGCCAGCCCTTCGAGCAGGCCTGCGATGCCCCTCTTCGGCGTTCGGAAGTAGTCCGGCACCCACCGGGCGAAGGCGACACCGAGCGCCCGCACGGCCTTGAGGGCGAGCGTTCGGCGGACCTCTTCCGGTGCGGGCGCGAGGCCGTCCTCCCAGTTCGGAAGGGCGCGCTCCAGTATGCGGTCGCGCAGGTCGTAGACGCGGTGGAAGTTGGGATCGCGGCGCGAGATCATGAGCTCCCCGGCCGCGAACAGGTGCTCCAGCGCCCGCTTCTCCGGCTTCCACTCCCACCAACCACCCGCCTTGCCGTCGGTCCTGGCAAACTCCGCGGAGCGCACCGGCCCCTCCCGACGGATGCGCTCCAGCACGCGCCGGACCTCCTCGGGGTGGGCCGAAAACCAGGCGCGGGACTTCTCGCCGCCTTCCAGCATGAACCGCCGGTACAGCCCGTAATCCTCGATGGGAACGAAACAGGCAGCGTGCGACCAGCCCTCGAAGAGCGCCCCCTCGGCCAACAACTCGTCCAGCCAGAGGGGATCGTACGGGCCGAGCCTGCTCCACAGCACCAGGTATGGGCTTCGCGCGACGACGGAGATGGAATCTATCTGCAACACCTCCATCCTCCGTACGGCCCCGAGCACGTCTTCCTTCTCCGCGGGCCGTGCGGGCGAAGGCTCAACCCCCTGCGCGGCGAGCAACATGGTGCGCGCCGCCTCTCGCGAGAACTCCATACTCCCCCACCTCCCGGCTGCCGTCGTGAACCGCACTGGTTATACGCCGGTCGGCGCGCCTTCGCGAGTACCAATGCCGGCAGGCCGCGGCCCGACGGATGCTACTGTGCGCGCCTCTCTGCGAGCTCCGGCTCCATCATGGCGCAAGAGGGTCGGTCCCGGGGGACCGAGGCTCGGCTCTCCGGGATCTCCGGACGGCCGCGATCAGCGCGCGTAGGGCGCCTGAACCGTCGCCTTCCTGGCCGCGGAGTTTGCATGTTAGCCCGGGCCGTCCGCACGGTCCATCCCGCATAGGGGGACCAAGGTGCTGACAAGCCGGCGGAGCCGGCGCGCTATCCGGGCAGCAGGCTCCTGCCCACCAAGAACTCGTCGGCCTGCCTCGCGGCCTTGCGGCCCTCGGCGATGGCCCATACGATCAACGAGGCGCCGCGTTTGGCGTCGCCGGCGACGAAGACGCCCTCCCTCGTCGTGCCGAAGCCGTTCTCGGAGTGGATGGCGCCGCGGTCGGTGTAGCCGAGGTCCATCTCCTCCTGGAGGCGGTCCCTGACGGGACCTGTGAAGCCGATGGCGAGCAGGACGAGGTCCGTCTCTATCTCGAAGTCCGTGCCCTCTTTGGGGACCGTCTTGCCGTTCTCGCGCTCGGTCTCGACGGCGTGCATCCTCTCGACGCGGCCGTTCGAGCCGGAGAAGCCCTTGACGGCGACGGAGAAGCCGCGCTCCCCGCCCTCCTCGTGGGCGGGGTAGGTGTGCAGGATCAGGGGCCAGTCCGGCCAGGTTAAGTGATCCGGGTTCTCGGGGGGCTTCGGACCGTGGGTAAGGACCTTCACCGAGGCGCAGCCCTCGCGGTGGGAGTTGCCGAGGCAGTCCGCGCTCGTGTCGCCGCCGCCGAGGATCACGACGTTCTTGCCCTTCGCGCTTATCTCGACCTCGGCGTTCGTCGGCAGCCCCGCGACGCGCCGGTTCTGCTGGACCAGATAGTCCATCGCGAGGTGGATGCCCCCGAGCTCCCGGCCCGGCACGTCGAGGTCGCGCCCCTGCAGCGCGCCGACGGCGAGCACGGTCGCGTCGAACTCGCTCTCTAACTCCTCCGTGGTAGGGTTCTCGCCGACGTGGGCGTTCGTGCGGAACTCCACACCCTCCTCCTCCATCATGGCGATGCGGCGGTCGACGACCCACTTCTCTATCTTGTAGTCGGGGATGCCGTAGCGGAGGAGGCCTCCGATCTTGTCGTCCTTCTCGAAGACGGCGACGGTGTGCCCGGCCCAATTCAACTGCTGCGCCGCCGCGAGGCCGGCCGGACCAGACCCCACCACGGCGACCTTCTTGCCGGTCCGCCTCTCCGGCGGCGGCGGATGGGCTACGACCCAGCCCTCATCGAAAGCGCGGTTGATGATGGAGAGCTCTATCTCCTTGATGGTCACCGGCTTGTCGTTTATGGCGAGGACGCAGGCGGACTCGCACGGGGCCGGGCAGAGCATCCCGGTAAACTCAGGGAAGTTGTTTGTCTGGTGGAGGCGGTCTATGGCCTGCTTCCAGTGCTCGCGGTAGACGAGGTCGTTCCAGTCGGGGATGAGGTTCCCTAAAGGGCAGCCCGTGTTGCAGAACGGCACCCCGCAGTCCATGCAGCGGGAGGCCTGGCCCTTGAGCTCCTCTTCGGGCATCGGCTCGTAGACGTAGCGGTAGTCCTGGACCCGCTCCTCGACGGTCCGCTTCGGGGTGGGCTTGCGCCCTATCTTGAGGAAGCCTTTTGGATCTCCCACTACCGCGCCACCTCCAGCTCGGCCTCCTGCCGCTCCTGCAGCACCCGCTTGAGGTCGTGCGGCATCACCTTCACGAACTTCGGCAGCAACTCCTCCCACTCCCTGAGAACCCGCCGCGCCCGATCGCTCCCGGTCCACTCCAGGTGCTTCTCGACCATCTCCCGCAGCAGCGCCTCGTCCTCCCCGGGCTCGACGGCTTCGAGGCCGACCATGTCCTTGTTGCAGAGCGTCTCGAAGCGCCCCCCCTCGTCCAGCACGAACGCGACCCCGCCGCTCATGCCGGCCGCGAAGTTGCGCCCCGTCTCGCCGAGCACCGTCACGACCCCCCCCGTCATGTACTCGCACCCGTGATCCCCGACGCCCTCCACGACCGCGTGGGCCCCCGAGTTTCGGACCGCGAACCGCTCCCCCGCGAAGCCGCGGAAGAACGCCTCGCCTGCGGTCGCCCCGTAGAGCGCGACGTTCCCGATGACCACGTTCCGGGCCGCCTTGTAGGCCGCCAGCCTCGACGGGAAGACAGCGAGCCGGCCGCCGGAGAGGCCTTTGCCCACGTAGTCGTTGGTGGTGCCTTCGAGGGTGAAGGTCAGGCCCTTCGCCAGCCACGCTCCGAAGGACTGGCCGCCGACGCCGTGCATGTCTATCCGGATCGTGCCGTCCGGCAGACCGTCGTTGCCGTAGCGGCGCGCGAGCTCGCCCGAGAGCATCCCCCCGACCGTGCGGTGGGTGTTCAGGACCTCTTGCGAGAAGCGGACGGGCTCGCCGCCTTCGAGGGCCGGCTTGCAGCGTTCGATCAGCTCGTTGTCCAACGACTTGTGCAGCCCGTGCTCCTGGAGCTCGGAGTGGCGGCGGGGCTTCCCGTCGGAGAGCTCGCCGTTGTAGAGGATCGCCGAGAGGTCAACGCCCTTCGCCTTCCAGTGCTCGATAGCCCCGCGCATCCTGAGCCTGTCCGTGCGGCCGACCATATCCTCGAACCGGCGGAAGCCCATCTCCGCCATGAACTCGCGCACCTCTTCTGCGAGAAAGAAGAAGTAGTTGACGACGTGCTCGGGCGTCCCCTTGAAGAGCTTGCGGAGCTCCGGGTCCTGCGTCGCGATGCCGACCGGGCACGTGTTCAGGTGGCAGACCCGCATCATGATGCAGCCGGTCGCCACGAGCGGGGCCGTCGAGAAGGCGAACTCCTCGCCGCCGAGCAGCGCCGCCACCACCACGTCGCGCCCCGTCTTGAGCTGGCCGTCCGTCTGGAGGACGACGCGCCCGCGCAGGTCGTTGCGGACGAGGACCTGCTGGGTCTCGGCGAGCCCGAGCTCCCACGGGAGGCCCGCGTGCTTTATGGAGGAGAGCGGGGAGGCGCCCGTCCCGCCGTCGTGGCCCGAGACCGTTATGTGGTCGGCCTTCGCCTTGGCGACACCGGCGGCGATTGTGCCGACCCCGACCTCGGCGACGAGCTTGACGCTCACGTCGGCGCGGGGGTTGGCGTTCTTGAGGTCGTGGATCAGCTGCGCCAGGTCCTCGATGGAGTAGATGTCGTGGTGGGGCGGGGGTGAGATCAGGCCGACCCCCGGCGTCGAGTAGCGCACCTTCGCTATATCTTCCGAGACCTTGTGTCCGGGCAACTGCCCGCCCTCGCCGGGCTTGGAGCCCTGGGCCATCTTGATCTGGAGCACGTCAGCGTTGACGAGGTACTCCGCCGTCACCCCGAACCGGCCGCTGGCGACCTGCTTGACGGCGCTGCGGCGGTTGTCCCCTCCGGGGTCCGGCGTGAAGCGCAGGGGGTCCTCGCCGCCCTCGCCGGTGTTCGACTTGCCGCCGATGCGGTTCATGGCGATGGCGAGCGTCTCGTGGGCCTCTTTGGAGATCGAGCCGAACGACATAGCACCCGTCACGAACCTCTTGACGATCTCCTTGGCCGGCTCGACCTCTTCGATGGGTATCGGATCCCCCTCGAACTCGAAGAGGCCGCGCAGGGTCGAGTAGCGCGCGCTCCTCTCGTCGAAGTGGCGCGTGAACTCCTTGAAGGTCTCGAAGTCGTTGGTCTTGACGGCCCGCTGCAGCGGCACGATGGTGTCCTGGTTCCACTGGTGGTACTGGCCCTGCTGGCGCAGCTGGTACTCGCCGCCGACGTCGAGCTCCTGGGCGTTGTCCTCGGCCGCCGCGAAGGCGGCCCTGTGGCGCTCCAGCGTCTCGCGGGCCAGCGCCTCGATGCCGACCCCCCCGACGCGCGAGGCCGTGCCGACGAAGTGCCTGTCTATAAACTCCTCGTTCAGGCCGACGGCCTCGAAGATCTGGGCCCCGCAGTAGGAGAAGAGCGTCGAGATCCCCATCTTGGAGATCACCTTCAATAGGCCCTTCCCGACGGCCTTGACGTAGTTCTCCAACGCCTCCTCGGGGCCGACGCCCTCCATAAGGTGCGAGTCCGCCAGCTCCTCGATGGTCTCGAAGGCCAGGTATGGCGCTATGGCGGTCGCCCCGTAGCCGACGAGCAGGGCGAAGTGGTGGACCTCGCGCGCCTCGGCGGTCTCCACGACGAGCGTCGTGGCGGTCCTGAGCCCGGCCCGCACCAGGTGGTGGTGGACGGCGGCGGTGGCGAGCAGGCTCGGGATCGGGGCCTGCATCTCGTTGACGCCCCTGTCGCTAAGGACCAGCACCGCGGACCCGCCCCGCACCGCGTCCTCGGCCTTCCCGCACAAAGTGGTGAGGGCGGCCTCCATCCCGGCCTCGCCGGCGCCAACCGCAAAGAGGGTGGAGAGCGTCGCGGAGCTCGCGCGCTCGTCGCCTAAAGCCCGGATCTTCTCCAGCTCGACCGCCGTGAGCACGGGCTGGTCTATGAGCACCCGCCGGCAGTGCTCGGGCGTCTCGGCGAACAGGTTCTGCTCCGGACCCAGGCTCATCTTGAGCGACATGACGAGCTCTTCGCGCAACGGGTCTATGGGCGGGTTCGTCACCTGCGCGAAGTGCTGCTTGAAGTAGGAGAACAGGAGCTGCGGCCTCTCGGAGAGGACCGCGAGCGGGGTGTCCGTTCCCATCGAGCCGTCCGGCTCCTTGCCGTTCTGGGCCATGGGGGCCAGGATTATGCGCTGGTCCTCGATGGTGTAGCCGAAGGCCCGCTGGCGCTGCAGGAGCGTCGCCGGCTCCGGGAGCGAAGGGGCGTCCGGCTCGGGCATCTCGCTCAGGTGGATCTCGCCCTTGTCCAGCCACTCCCGGTACGGCTGACGCCCGAAGAGCGGCCTCTTGACGTCCCCGTCGTGCAAGAGCTCGTGCCGCTCCGTGTCCACGACGAGCATCTTGCCCGGCCGGAGCCGCCACCGCTCCACCACCTCTTCGGCCGGCACCCGCAGCGCCCCGTCCTCGGAGGCCATCACGACCCGCCCGTCCTTGGTGACAGAGTAGCGGGCCGGACGCAACCCGTTCCTGTCGAGCGTAGCGCCCACGAGGCGGCCGTCGGTAAACGCCACGGCCGCCGGGCCGTCCCACGGCTCCATGAGCGCCGAGTGGTACCGGTAGAAGGCGCGCCTATCATCCTCCATCAAATCGTCGTTCTCCCAGGCCTCCGGGATCATCATGGCGACCGCGTGCGGCAGGGAGCGTCCGGCCAGATGCAACAGTTCCAGGGCGTTGTCGAAGGCGGCCGAGTCGCTCTGGCCCGGCATGATGACCGGGGAGAGCTTGCCGAGGTCCTCGCCGAAAAGCTCCGAGCGCAGCCGGCTCTCGCGGGCGCGCATCCAGTTGACGTTGCCCTTGATGGTGTTGATCTCGCCGTTGTGCGCGATAAAGCGGTAGGGGTGAGCGAGCTCCCAAGAGCCCAAGGTGTTCGTCGAGAACCGCTCGTGGACCAGCGAGATCGCGCTCGCGAAGTTCGCATCCCGGAGGTCGGGGTAGAACCGCGCCAGCTGCCGACCCTTCAAGAGGCCCTTGTAGATGACGGTCCTCGAAGAGAGGCTCACCACGTAGCAGCCGTGCGAGCCCTCGGTCTCCTTGTGCAGCCGGCGGCGTATCACGTACAGCTTCCGCTCGAACGCCATCTCGTCTTCGCCGCCCCTGCGCCCCACGAAGAACTGCCGGATGCGCGGCATGACGCTGCGCGCGACCTTGCCCACGGCCCCGGGCTCGACCGGCACATCCCGGAAGCCCAAAAGCTCCTGCCCCTCCTCGCCGCAGATCTGCGCGAGCAGGCCCCCGCACTCCGCCTCCTCAGCGGACTCGAAGAGCACCCCGACCCCGTAGCCCCCGGCGCCCGGAAGCTCGATGCCGACCTCCGCGCACGCCCGCCGGAAGAAGGCGTCAGGGATCTGGGCGAGTATCCCGGCCCCGTCCCCCGTCTCCGGGTCGCTGCCGGTCGTGCCCCTGTGCTCCAGGTTGTGCAAGACCTCCAACCCCTGCTCGACCGTCTCCCGCGTGGGCCGGCCGTCGATGCGCGCTACGAAGCCGAGCCCGCAAGCATCGTGCTCGTACAACGCATCGTATAGTCCGGCTTTACGGGTCAACGAATCATCTCCTTCGGGCCTGGGGTACGGAAGCAACCCACTTTTTACACGAACGGCGAAGAGAGCACAAGGTCGTGACAATCCCGTTGCATACTAGCGCGATTGAGGGCTTGTGGAATACGACGGCGGAGGGGCTCCCGCCGGGGCCGGCCGCCCTACAGCCCGTCGAGCGCCCCGCGGAGCTTCTCTTCTTCCTCCAGAAGCTCCGAGAGCCGGACGCGCAGTTCGGCGGCCTCGGCCTCGACCTCGGCGAGGCGGAGGGTGAGCTCCCGTTCCTTTGCGGCCGTCTCTGGGGTGCGGCCCCTCTGGCGGTAGCGGTCGCGGACGTTCTTCAGGCGGCGGGCCGCCTCCTGGCGGACGCGCTCGCGGTCGGACTTGAACTCCTCGCCGCCAACGTACTCCCGCACGCGCTTGACCTTCGCGTCCGAGAGTAGTTCTGAGATGATCTCCGCCGAGCTCTGCTTGAAGTACTTCGCCACCGTCGTCCGTCCTCCTGTAGATGCCCTGCGTATTGTAACCCCGGGGGCGGGACCGTGGAGGGCTAGCCGCCGGCGGCTTGCAGCACGTCCCGCACGAGGACGCGTCCCCCGGCCCCGGTCCCCTCCACGGCCGAAAGGTCGAGCCCGAGCTCCTGGGCCTTCTTCCTCGCCGCGGGTGTCGCCGCCGGCTCCGAGCCGTCTCGCCCCGGGTCCCCGGCCGGCTCCCCGGGGTCGGCCTCGGGGCCTGCGTTGAGCTCGCGCGGCCCCTCTTCCTCGCCGGCGTCCTCCTCAGCGTCCTGCGACCTCCTGAAGTTGGGGTCGAGGAGTTGCGGGTTGTTGTCGATGGCCTGCAGGGCGCGGTCTATGCTGCCGAGGATCCTCTCCAGCTTCACCTTCAGCTGGACCTGGGCCTCGACGCCCTTGATCCTCAGCTTCACCTTGTCGACGTAGGCATCGACGCCCACGCTGATGTTCAGGAAACTCGCCAGCTCCGCCCTGGCCGAGATGTGCGCCCGCAGCTCCTCGACCTCGAGGTCGAGCTCCTCGACGTTGAGCACGGGGATATCCAGGACGACGTCGGTATCGTCCTCGCTCGCGGCCTTGGCCCGCGCCTCTTCTTGCGGGTGGTCGTCAGGTTCGCGCTGCGTCACGCCGCTTTTCCATGGAGGAATGCACCTCGTCGGGTAGTGTTTCGGTTTTCGTGCCCCCGTCATCCTGGGCATAAACGTCGCCAACCTTAACTATCCCCGTCCGTTCGTGGTCTAGTTTGGGAACGTCGCGGGTAGAAAACGTACCGGGCCAAAAAGCGCGCGGATACGCGAACCGAGGCCAGAAACCAGAGGGAGAGGAGACCCCGTGGCAGAGGGCGGTCAGCAGCAGGGCGGGCAACAGCAGCAGGCGACCCCGTTGCAGCTTATGGGAAGGGCGCTGACGGACATCCGCAAAGTTCAGAACATGCTGGAACTTCAGAACCCGGGGCAGACCGAGGCTATCAAGATGCAGCGGGAGGCCGGGGATCTGGTGTGGCAGGTGATACAGGCCATGCAACAGTCTCAGCAGCAGTCTCAGTAGGCGCCCACTGTTAGCTCCTAGTAACCGCGATGGGGACTCCGCAGCCCCTCCCGGTTGCGCGCCGCCCAGGAGTCCATCCCGCCCCGCCATCGGGAGAAGGCGTGATCCGGGCCGGGATGGGCCCGGCGCTTTCCGCGCACGCCCTCCATAAGGGCGCAGGCGAAGAGAAACAACTCGTGGTCGCCTCCGGCGTCCGGATGCAGCCGGGCCAGGAGGAGCCGCCACGCGCGGCGGTCTTGCAGCGATCTCTCTCCCCGGGGGAACCCGTCGGACATCCGTACCTCCACGCTTTTCTGGCATTCTAAGTGGGGATGGACTTCGGCGTAAACACGTTTCTTCGGGGACCACAACACCTTGAGGAGTTGGGAAGTCCCCCGCCCAAATGCGGCTCGCGTGGCTCGTGGCAGGGACCCTTATGGCGGCTTTCCCTCCACCCTGCACCAGGGCCTACCGGCGCGGTTCGCCACGGTCCGGCAGAGTCTTTATCTCCTTGACCCTCTGCTCGAACTCCTGGGCGGAATTGGAGTTACCGAGCGCCCAGGCCAGGTCCTTTATGTTCCGCTCGTTCGTTCGGACGAAGAGCATGGCCTCCCTAAGTTGCATATCCTCGAAGGCGGCGACCGCCAAACCCGTCACGTCCATAGGTTCCGGGACACCAGCCTTTCGAGACATGGCGTACATCCGGGCCGCCTTAACGAGCTGTTCCTTGAACTTACGTGTTCTGGCCTCATTGTCCCTCGTGTGGCCGGCCATCTTGCTCCTCTCGGGGTGTTCCATATCTTTCTAACCGCACTGCGTAGGCATCCCCAAGCTCGGCCAAAATCGCCCCGTCGTCGACTCGCCGATGCTCCAAAGGCTCGGAAGCGCGTTACACCATGTCCGAGAGCGGGCGGGCGAATCTTCCTTTCGGCTTCACCGAACCTCTCGATCCCCATTTTGAAGGAGCCTCGCCCCAACCGTGTTGAAACCCTCGTCCACGATCCGCTCGAAGGTGTTCCCCAGCTCGTCCTTGGCCACGCTCACGAGCCGTCCTTGCTCGTCCACGTACTCATCGATCACAGGTAGGTCGGCGACGGTGCCGACCACTTCCTCGTCGACAATGGCTCCGTTCTCGTCGTGGGTAGTCTCGAAGATCCAGCCAGATTCATCCACGCTGCGCTGGGTCGGCCCGGCGACGGCATTCGAGAACTGAGCCACGCGACGTTCGTCCAACCTCCGGTACAGTTCGCTCTCTGTGCTCCTCTCTCTCACATCCTCCACGGCGATGCGAAGCGCCACCTCGGCGATTTCGGACTTGGAAGGTCGAACATCCTCCCCCAACCGAAGGTCCCAACGAAGCTTCTCGAGTTCGACGCTGAGCTGTTTGGAGAGGTTGAAGGCGATGCCGACTCGCTCCGCTTTCTCGTCCCAGGAGACGGCGCCGGGTGATCCGCGAGACTCCGAAAGGGCCTGTTTCTCGTCGGCGGCATCGAAGCTCTCGCTCAAGATGGTTTCCATGAGGTCATCAGGCACGCTTTTTCTCTTGCCCATGCTTCCGTTCATCCCCCTTTGGCGAGCCGCTTTGCCAAGCGGTAATAATCGGCGGCCCCGTGGCTCCTTCTAGCGTACTCGAAGATATGTTGACCGAAGCCAGGTGCCTCCGAGAGCTTAGAGTTGTAACGTACGGACGGCCAGACGGCGTCGGGGAAGTGTCGCTCCAACTGCTCCAGGATCTCCGCGCTTTTCTTTACCCGACCGTCGTAGAACGTGGGAATTATGCCCCGTATAAGGAGACCGTCCCGGTAGCGCTGCACCTCCTTCACGCGGCCCAGGAAGTCGCCTATCCCTTGCAGGGCTAGCACCTCCATCGAGACCGGGATCAGGATCTCATCGACGTAGAAGAGGCTGTTGACGTTGAGGACGTCCCACGAAGGCGCCGCGTCCAGCAGAACAAAATCGTAGCCCCGGAGGCCTTCGAGGGCCTCGCTGAGCACCAGCTCGGATCGCATATCCCTCCGGGAGATCATGCGCTTTACCCCGGAGAGGTTTCCCCCGCCGGCGATCACGAACAGGTTCTCGCGGGCTTCTATCTGCACATCGTCAAGTCCGGCATCGCCCTGCACGAGTTCAGCCAATCCCTCCCCCGCCTGGACACCAAGGCTCTTGGCCACCTGCCCTTGCGTGTCGCAATCTACGAGGAGGGTTCGGTAGTCTGCCAGCGCCAGCGCGGCTCCCATGTTCACGCAGGTAGTGGTCTTCGCGACCCCTCCCTTCGCGTTGGTAAACGCCACCTTTCTCACCCGCACCCCGCATTTACACTCGGCTTGTTCATGGCCGCGCCCAGCCTTCCGTGATCGTGCAGACTTGTTATCTGGGCTCTCAACGCACCACCGTGAAGGTCCATCCCTTTCTGGCCGTACTATCGGATCGCCCCCGACTATCCCCGGACTCGGCTTCGGCTTCTATCTCCACCCGGTGGGTGCCGGGAGACAGCGCGCCGCGGACGCGGTAGCTCAAGCGGCCGCTGACCCGATCGTAATGGAACCTGACCTTCTCCGAGCCGTCGAGGTACAGTCTTATGTCCCTTTTTGAGAGGTTGGTCCCTTCGTCTCTCACCGTCGCCCGTATGGTGGGGCGGGAGCTGGCGATTCTACCGGTGGGGCCCACGCCGGTGATGGAGAGGCCCGCCGTACGATAGCTTGTGGTCTGATTGGCACCGGAGCCTCTCGTCCTTGTGACCCTGACGACCCTAACCGAGGACCGACGCGAACTTCGGCCGTTCTTCCTCCGTCTTCTGGCCACGCGATCCCCTCCTCACAGGATCCCTGACGATGCGGACAGTTTCACCGCATCGCTTTCTCGCCGCGCAAATAGGGGCCACGAATGCGAATCAGATGCCCGGCATGGCCCGTACCCGAAACCGCATACCTTATCTGCCCCTTACTTCTTTACGTTGAAGGTCCATTTTTTCCTGCCCCTCTTGCT
>DASYWA010000147.1:0-21759 GCA_035936475.1 Rubrobacter sp.
CGCCCCTTCCCGCTCTTCGCGTACCTCGCCGACCCTCCGCGGTCCGCCTTCATCGGACCCCCGCTCACCGCCGTTGTGCATCTCTACGGCATCCGGGTCGTTGCCGTGTGCCCGCGCCTCGTCCGGCTCTACGGGCCGATCCGGGTCCGAACCTCTCCCTCTGTCCATTACCGTGTCTCCTCCCTTCTCCTGGCGACCGTCTGGGCCGAACTTTGCCCGATAAACGGAACGCCTCTTCCCTCACTCCTCCTAAAGAGCCACACACATCCTAGCGGTAATCGTCCCCCGGCGAAAGGGGGGGCACTATTCTTTTGAGAGCTTTTGGCAATCTTTGACCGTATCCGGAATTTCGTGGTAAGCTGCCGCGGCTTGCGGCGGGGGTAGTGGCAAGAAGGGTGGATGGGAAGAGGATTCGAGCGGAAGATACCCGCGCAGCGGCGCACGGAGATCCGGGCGTTGTTGGGGCGTCGGGGGTCGGCTTCTATCTCGGAGATCGCGGGCGCTCTGGGCGTCTCGGGCTCGACGGTGCGCAGGGATTTGGACGAGCTGGACCGGGAGGGGACGGTGCGGCGGTCCCACGGGGGCGCCGTCACGGTCGAGGGCACGGCCTTCGAGCACCGGTTCGAGGACCGGCGCCGGCACAACCCCGGGGAGAAGAAGAGGATCGGGGATTTGGCCGCGACCCTGCTCGAGGCGGGACAGAGCGTCATCTTCGACTCCTCATCGACGGTGCTCGCCGCCGCCGAGGCGCTGGGCCGGAGGAACCTCGGGGTGTCGGCGGTCACCAACGACGTAGGGGTCGCCTCCGCGCTGGCCGAGGCGTCGGGGGTATCCGTCGTGATGCCCGGGGGTGAGATCCGGGACGGCTCCTTTACCCTGCTCGGCTCGTACACGCAGACCTTCCTGAACGGCCTGCACGTCGACGTCGCCTTCGTCGGCATCCACGCCGTGACCGGCGACGTCCTCAGCGAGTCGAGCCTGGACGTCGTCGAGGCCAAGCGGGCCATGATACGAGCCGCCCACCGCGTGGTGCTGCTCGCCGACCACAGCAAGTTCCGCCCCCCTTCCTTCTTCGAGGTCGTCAGCTTGAGCCGAATCGACGACCTGGTCACGGACGGGGCGGCGCCGCCGGAGGCCCTGGAGGCCGTCGGCGCCTGCGGGGTGCGGGTGCATCTGGCATGAACAGGTCCCAAAATGCACAGAGACAGGAGAAGAGCGTGGAGGAGACGGGGTTGAACAGGCTCGGCGGGAAATCCGCGGTCGTGACGGGGGCCGCGAAGGGCATCGGGCGGGCGACCGCCGAGCTCTTCGCCCAGGAAGGGGCGCGGCTCGTGGTAAACGACGTGGACGAGGCCGGGCTGAAGGACCTGGAAGGCCGGCTCTCGGGAGAGGACCGGCGCGAGGGCAGGGCCGGTTGATAGGGACGAACTCATGAGGCGGGTCAGGGTAGTACCGCACGATCCCGCCTGGAAGGGGGCGTTCGAGTCGGAAGCTTGCGTGCTCCGCTCCGTCCTCGGCGACGAAGCCCTCGCTGTGCACCACATCGGCAGTACGTCCGTGCCGGGCCTGGCCGCCAAGCCGACGGTAGACGTCCTGGTGGAGGTCCGCCGGATCGAGGACGTAGACAGGTTCGACACACCGATGGCCCAGAGAGGCTACGAGGCCTGGGGGGAGTACGGCATACCGGGAAGGCGCTTCTTCGTAAAGAATCGGGGACCTCTTCGCACCCACAACGTCCACGTCTTCGAGGCCGGCACCCCCGAAGTGGAGCGCCACCTGGCCTTCAGAAACTACCTATTGCGCCACCCCGAAACCGCCAACGCCTACGGCCGGTTGAAAAGAGACCTCGCCGGAGAGTTCCCCACGGACATAGAGGCCTACATGGGCGGCAAAGACGCCTTCGTAAAAAAGGTCGAGAGGGAGGCCCTCTCCTGGAGTCGCGCCCCTGACAAGGCGAGTTGAGATGCCGAGAGCGAGGCCGCAAGGCCGGAGCGCGCTGAAAGCGAAGGCGAAGCCGGAGCGCGCTGAAAGGCGCGAAGCGCCGTGCTGACAGCCATAATCGCCGACGACCTGACCGGGGCGGCCGACACCGGCGTCCAGTTCGCCCGCGCCGGCTACCGCGCCGCCGTGGTCTTCCGCGGGGAGCCGGTGCCTTCCGAAGACCTCGACGCCGTCGTCTTCGACACGGATTCCCGCACGCTGCGCCCCGGCCTCGCCACCCGGTACGTCGCGGAGGCCGGGCGCGCCGCCCGCGCCGCCCCGCTCGTCTACAAGAAGTTCGACTCCACCCTGCGCGGCTCGGTCGCCGCGGAGCTCTCCGCCACCTTCGAGACCACCCGCCGCAGGCGCGCCGTCGTCGCCCCGGCCTTCCCGGCCGCCGGCCGGACCACGACCGGCGGCACCCAGCTCGTCCACGGCGTCCCGGTCCACGAGACGGAGATGAGGAACGACCCGCGCACCCCCGTCCGGGAGGGGCACGTCCCGACGCTGCTCGGCAGGTGGTCCTCCTCCGTCGGCACCTTGAGCGTGGAGGACCTCGAAGATCCCGAGAACGTGCGCCGCGCCCTTGAGGGGTACGAGTGGACGGTGGTGGACGCGGGGCGCGACGCGGACCTGGAGGCGCTGGTTCGGGCCGTGCCCGACCCGGATTCGGTCCTCTGGGCCGGCTCGGCGGGGCTCGCGCTGGCGCTCGGGGCCGTCTATCCGGGGCCGCGTGTAGTGGAGCAGAGGGCCTCCTTCGCGAGGGCGAGCTCCGTGCTGGTCGTCGTCGGTTCCCTCAACGCCGCGTCGCGGGGGCAGCTCGACAAGGTCGTGGAGAGGTACGGGGAGGTGGCCGTGTCGGTCGGGCCGGGCTCGGCTGGCACGGTCGGGGATGTGGTGGAGAAGGCCCGGGGCATCCTCTCCCGGGGGCCTTGCGCGGTCGTGCACTCCTCGGGCAGGGCCTCGTCCGCGGACCGGGGGCGGGTAATGCGGTCGCTCGCGGAGGCCGCCGCCGCGCTCGGCGAGGAGGGGTTGTTCGACGGGCTGGTGCTGACCGGGGGGTCCACCGCCGTGGCGGTCTCGCGGGCGCTCGGGGCCTCGGGCATCCGGCTCGCCGGGGAGCTGGAGGCCGGCGTGCCCGTGGGGGCCCTGATCTGCCCGAGCCCCCACACCGTCGTGACCAAGGCCGGCGGCTTCGGGGGACCCGACACGCTCGTCGGGGCCGTAGAATCGCTCTTGAAGGGAGACGGAGAGAAGTGACGCCGCCGCTCGTAGCCGTAACGATGGGGGACCCGGCCGGGATCGGGCCCGAGATAATCGCGAAGACGTTCGCCGATGCGGACTTCCACGCCAGGAACCGCGCCCTGGTGGTCGGCGACGCCGGCATACTGGGGCGCGCCGCCCAACTTCTCGGCCTGCCGCTAAAGATCAACGAGCTGTCCGAGCCCGAAGACGCCGCCTTTACGCCCGGAACGGCGGACGTCTTACAGGTCGGTGAGCTTCCGCCCGACCTGCCGTTCGGTCAGCTCGACGCCAGGGCCGGCGACGCGGCTTTCCGCTACGTCGAGCGGGCGACGCGTCTTGCGAGCGCGGGCCGCGTCTCGGCGATAGCGACCGCTCCCCTGAACAAGGAGGCGATGCACCTCGCGGGCCACGGGTACCCGGGGCACACCGAGATCCTGGCCGACCTCACCGACACCGACGACTACGCCATGATGCTCGTCACCGACGAGCTGAAGGTGATCCACGTGAGCACGCACGTCTCCCTCAGAGAAGCCATAGACAGGGCGCAGCCGGAGCGCGAACTCGCCGTTATACGCCTCGCCCACGAGTCCCTGAAGAAGCTAGGCGTGGAGAGCCCCCGCGTGGCCGTGGCCGGCCTCAACCCGCACGCCGGGGAGAACGGCCTCTTCGGCCAGGAGGACCTGGAGAGGATAAGGCCGGCCGTCAAGGCGGCCCTGGACGAGGGCGTGGACGCCAGCGGCCCGTGGGCGCCGGACACGGTGATGATGCGCGCCCGGCAGGGATACTTCGACGTGGTCGTCGTCCAGTACCACGACCAGGGCCACATCCCCGTAAAGCTCATGGGCTTCGACACCGGCGTCAACGTGACCGTCGGCCTGCCGTTCTTCAGGACCAGCGTCGACCACGGCACCGCCTTCGACATCGCCGGCACCGGCAAGGCCGACCACGCGAGCCTGGAAGCCGCCCTCGACCTCGCCCGCACTTTAGCCGGCACCGAAGGGGGGAGCTAAGGGATGGCGTCGGGGGGGCCGGGCTGGAGCCAAGATCACGTCGAGACGAACGGCATAAGGGCGCATTACGTCCGGCAGGGGGCGGGGGAGCCGCTGGTGCTGCTCCACGGCTGGCCCGAGTTCTGGTACGTGTGGCGCAAGAACATCGGGCCGCTCTCGGGGCGCTTCGACGTGGTCGCCCCGGACCTGCGGGGTTTCGGGGAGTCGGAGAAGCCGGGGTTGCCGGACCCCCCGGGCCGGCTGCTCGACGAGCTGGTGGAAGACCTCCGCGGCCTGGCGGACGCGCTCGGCCTGGAGAGAATCGGCATCGTGAGCCACGATGTGGGGTCTTTCGTGGCCCAGAGGTTCGCGGCCAGGTACCCGGAGAGGGTCCGCGGTCTGTTCTTCTTCAACTGCGTGTACCCGGGGATCGGGCGGCGGTGGCTGGAGCCGGACAGCGTGACGGAGATCTGGTACCAGTCCTTCCACCAGCAGCCGTGGGCCGCGGACCTGGTGGGTTCGAGCCGGGAGGCGTGCGGGATCTACCTCAAGCACTTCCTCGATCACTGGGCGCACGAACCCGGCGTCTTCGACGGGGACTTCGAGGCCTGGGTGGACAACTTTATGCAACCGGGCAACCTGCAGGGGGGCTTCGACTGGTACGTAGGCGTCGGCGAGGCCAGGATGAAGATGATGCGCGAGGGCGCGCCCGAGCTGCCGAAGATCGAGCCGCCGGCGTATTTTCTGTGGGGCGAGAGCGACCCGATCCTGAAGGTCCGCTGGGCCGACCGGCTCGGGGACTATTTCTCCCGGTTCGAGCTGGAACCTGCGCCCGGGGTGGGACACTTCGTCCACTACGAGAGGCCGGATCTCGCGAACGACCGGATCACGCGTTTCTTCTCGGGGCTGTAGAGTTAGTCGGGTGCGCGAGAGCGGAAGGAGCAGGGGTTGGATTTTCCGAAGGTGGTAAAGGTCAGGCAGACCTTCCCCCGTCCCCGCGTCGATGACGTCGAGGGGGCGGTGCGCGGGGAGCTGCGAAAGGAAGAGATAACGTCCGCCGTCAGGCCCGGCATGAGCGTGGCGGTCACGGCGGGCAGCCGCGGCATCTCGAGGATCGACGAGATCCTGCGCGCCGTCGTGGAAGGGCTCAAGGAGATGGGGGCCGAGCCGTTTATTGTGCCCGCGATGGGGAGCCACGGCGGGGCGACGGCGGAGGGGCAGGTCGAGATCCTGGCTTCTCTGGGTGTGACAGAGGAGGCCTGCGGGGCGCCTATCCGGTCCTCGATGGAGACGGTCGAGATCGGGGAGACCGCGCGCGGCGTCCCGGTCTTTATGGACAGGATCGCCTCCGAGGCCGACGGCGTGGTCGTCGTCAACAGGATCAAGGCCCACACGGACTTCCGCGCCGAGGTGGAGAGCGGCCTCCTGAAGATGGCCTCCATCGGCCTCGGCAAGCACGCCCAGGCCCTCGCCCTGCACGGCTACGGCGTCGAGGGTATCCGCGACTTTATGGTCGAGGTCGGCGAGGAGGTGATGGACTCCGGGCACGTCCTTTTCGGGGTAGGCATCGTCGAGAACGCCTACGACGAGCCGGCGACCATCGAGGCGATACCTACCGGCGAGATCCCGCGCCGCGAGCGCGAGCTTCTGCGCTGGTACATGCAGATGATGCCCGTCCTCCCCATCTCCGACATAGACATCCTGTACGTGGACACTTTAGGCAAGAACTACTCGGGGACGGGGATGGACACGAACGTGATCGGACGCTTCAGGATACTCGGCGTCGACGAGCCCGAGAGGCCCAACGTCAAGTACCTGATAGTGGGCGACGTTAGCGAGGAGTCCCACGGCAACGCTTTGGGTGTCGGCCTCGCAGACCTGACCACGGAGCGGCTCGTCGGCCAGATCGACCGCAACGCCATGAACGCCAACGTCGTCACCAGCACCTTCCTCGAAAGGGCGAAGGTCCCCATGGTCCTCTCGGACGACAGGGAGGCCCTGCAGACGGCCGTCCGCTGCAACTGGGGCGTCCCGCCGGAGGAGACGCGCTTCGTGCGCATCCCGAACACCCTGCACCTGGAGCACCTCTACGTCTCCGAAAACCTCGTAGAAGAGGCGCTCGCCAACTCCGACGCCGAGATCGTCTCCGGCCCCGAGGAACTCCGCTTCGACGACCAAGGGTTCATCGCCCCCTTCTGATAGAGGACGACGGCCACAAACCCGAAACCTAGAACCTGACGTCTGAAACCTTAAAGAAGGAGAAGCCTTGGATCCCGGCTCGCTGTCCGCCCCGAGGATCGTCGACCTCTCGGTGACCGTCTCCGAGCGCCTGCCCGGCACCTGGCCCGGCCACATGACCTTCGCCCACCACAACTGGAACTGGTTCGCCGAGGTCGACGGCCTGACCGGCAGGACGAGGAGCGCAGCCCCCTACCAGACCAACTTCTTCGTCATAGACGAGCACTGCGGCACCCACTTCGACGCCCCGACCCACTTCATACCGCCCCCCGACTCCGGCCTGCCGCTGGCGAGCGAACTCGGCGCCCAGACCGGCGACAAGGTCCCCCTCGAAGACCTGATGGGGCCGGCGGTCGTCGTGGACGTGGGCTACCTGTCCGGGCAGGGCGAGCCCGGCGTCAGCCCGTTTGTCGAGCCCGACCACGTGAAGGCCTTCGAGGAGGAGCACGGAGATCTCGTCGCGGGCGAGGTGGTCCCTGTTCAAGACGAACTGGACCGGTACTACGTCGAGGGCGAGGAGGGCGAGAAGTACCTCGCCGGCTCCCTGGTCAAGGAGAAAAGTATCCCGGCTGGCCTGCCCCATCCCCGGAGACCGCCGTCTACCTGCACGAGAGGGGCGTGAAGACCATCGGCATCGACGCGCCGAGCATCGGCAGCGCCCACGACGGCGTGCCCGTCCACCAGGAGGGGCTCGGGCGCGGCATGCGTTACGTGGAGCTCCTTACCAACCTCTCCGAGCTGCCGGTGCGCGGGGCCTACTTCGTCTTTCTGCCCGTCAAGATAGCCGGCTCCTCCGGCGGGCCGGGACGGGCGATGGCGCTGTTGCCGCGGGACGGGTGAAGACGAGGTTTGTGCCCTGTTTTTGACGCCCTTCGCCCCGGCGGGCGCCACTAGAGTTCGGCGCGCTCGAACCTGCGCAGGGCGAGCAGGACGAACAAACCGGACCAGAGCGCCGTCGCCGGGATGGAGATCAGGTTGTGCGCGGGGAGCGGCTCCTGCGCCACGAGGTTGAAGCCCGACTGGAAGAACAGCCACGGGAACGCCGCCGTCAGCCAGGGCGCGTAGTTGGCGATCATGAACCCCGCGACCATGAACCCGAAGACGGTGCCGGCCAGCGGCCCGCGGCTCTCGAAGACCGTGCCGAGCAGCAACGACAGCGCGAGGTAGAAGAGCAGGCCCAGGGCGAGTATCGCCAGGCCCCCGACGAAGCGCAGCGGTGGCGGGGGCAGCGTGGAGACGACCGTCACCAGGCCGTAGAAGACAACGGCCGGGACGAGCAGCGTGACCATCAGGAGCCACCGGAAATGGACCACGAGCTTGGCCAGAAAGAAGGCCCTGCGCGAGGCCGGCTTGCTCAGGACCCAGGCGGCGGTCCCGAGCTGCTTCTCGCCGATGATCGCGCCCTGCGTCTTCGCGACCACGGCTATGACCGAGGCCACGGACCCCAGGACAAAGAACATCAGCGCGCCTGCGTCGTTTATGTCTTTGGGCGTGTACCCCGGCTCCATCTCGCCCCTGACGAAGGCGATCACCGCGGAGACCACCGCGACGATGAGAATCCAGATAACGGCGTGCGCCAGCAGCGAAGGGCCCGCGGCCCATTCGCCGTTCTCTTTGCCGAGCAGGTTCCGAAAACCGCCGGCGGGGACCTCGATCGGCTCGAGGGCGGCCAGCCCGTCGGGCTTCTCCGCGTCCCTGGTGGCGGTTTTCGGATCGTCCGGCTTCGGCGTCTCTTCGGGCTCCACCTCTACCGGCCCTTCTCGATCAGGTCGAAGAAGGCCTCTTCGAGGCTCTGCCGTTTGCGGTTGAAGCCGGTTACCTCTACGCCCGGGATCTCGAGTACCAGTCGCAGGAGGTGGCGCTCGGCGGCGGCCCGGTCGGTCGTCCTCACGAGCCAGCGCAGCTCCCCTCCCGGCTCCGAGGATTCGTCGATGGAGGAGACCCAGTTCTGCGAGCGGACGCGTCTTCGCGCCTGCTCCAGGTCGGCCGCGGGCTCGCCCCGAAGGTCGAGCTCGTAGACGGCGCCCCCGGCCCCGCCGATCGTAAGGAGATCGTCTATCGGGGCCTGCGCGAGGAGCCGGCCGCGATCGAGGATCGCCACCGAGTCCGAGACGCGCTGGACGTCGTCGAGGATGTGCGTGGAGTAGAAGATGGTGGTGCCCTGCTCGTCGCGCAGCCGCGCCATGATCCTCAGCACGTCGCGGCGGCCCATCGGGTCCAGCGAGGCCGCGGGCTCGTCCAAAATCAGCAGCTCCGGGTCGTTTATCTGGGCCTGCGCGATCCCCAGGCGCTGCAACTCTCCGCCGGAGAACCCCCTGACCTTCCGGTCTGCCCGGTCCGAGAGCCCGACCAGCGAGAGCGACCCGGCCACGCGCCGTTCGATGGCCGACTCCGGACCGGAGTAGAAGAAGCGTGCCACGAATCGCAGCGTTTCGCGCGCCGTCATATGACCGTAGTAGCGGGGGCTTTGGGCGAGGTAGCCGACCCTTCTACGGATCTGGAAGCTCTCCGAGACGATGTCGTTGCCGAAGACGGAGCCGGAGCCGGAGGTCGGGCGGGTGAGACCCAGCAGCAGCTTCATGGTCGTGGATTTCCCCGCCCCGTTCGGCCCCAGAAACCCGAATATCGAACCCCTGGGTACGCTGAGGTCGAGCGGCTTCAAGGCCGCTACGTGTCCGTAGTTCTTGGCGAGCCCCGAGGTCTTTATGACGGCGGGCGTGTCCCCGCCGCCGCCAGGCCCCTCAGGGGTCTGTCTGTCGTCTCTCAAGGTCGTCATGGGCAGCGAGAGTCTATCGTGATGAGCTTCGGCAGTGCCGTGAGTCCGTTACCTCTCCGGCCGACGAGGGTCTCGCGGTGCGGAGGAACGGCCTGCTCTCCGAAGCCCCGCCCATCCTTCGAACCCCGTGGTGCCGCCGGCCCGTCCCGCGGGTGTGGTAGCGTATCTGCGGGGAAGATCTTAACCGGCAAGGGAGAGGTGGAACATGCAACTCTTCGAGAAGCTCATAGAGTACCCGGACGCCGAGAGGCTGGTACTAGCCAACACCCTTCTACTGCCCGTGGAGGAGACGCCGCTCGGGGAGGCCCTGGGCCTCGCGCTGGCCGAAGACCTAAGCGCCACGGTCGACTCGCCGCCGTTCGACAACAGCGCCGTGGACGGTTACGCCGTCAGGAGCGTCGACGCCGAGGCGGGGCGGACCTTCCGGGTCGTGGACGAGGCGCCGGCGGGCCGCCCGGCCGAGAAGGGCGTGGGCGAGGGCGAGGCGATCAAGATCTTCACCGGCGGCGTGATCCCCGAAGGGGCGGATGCGGTCGTGATGGTCGAGAACACCTCCGGGTGGGGCGAGAGCTTCGAGTTGAAGAAGGCCGCATCCGAAGGGCAGAACATCCGCGAGGCGGGCCAGGACACTCGCAGGGGGAACACCATCCTGTACGCGGGGACCGAGGTCGGGGCGCCGGAGATAGCACTGGCGGCCACCCAGGGTTACGGGAGGCTGCCCGTCTATCGTCGTCCCAGGGTCGTCGTGCTCTCCACGGGGACCGAGCTCGTCGAGCCGGGGACGCGCGGGCTCGCGCCCGGCGAGATCTTCGACTCCAACTCCTACGCCATCGTCGCCCAGTGCCGCGAGGCCGGCGCCGAGGCCCGCCGCCTCTACGCCGCCTCCGACGACGCCGACACGTTGCGCGCCGCCATAGAAGAGGCGCTCGAGACGGCGGACGTGGTAGTGACGAGCGGCGGCGTCTCTGTGGGGGAGAAGGACCTCGTAAAGAGCACGCTGCTCGACCTCGGGGTGGAGCAGGTCTTCTGGGGCGTCAAGTTCAAGCCCGGCAAGCCCCTGTTCTACGGAAAGAGGGAAGGGACCCGCTTCTTCGGACTTCCCGGCAACCCTGTTTCCGCGATGGTCTGCTTCGATCTCTTCGTCCGCCCCGCCCTGATGGGCATGATGGGCCGCGAGGACCGGAAGAGGCCGCGCGTCCCCGTGTACTTCGAGGAGGACGTCGTCAACAAGTTCGGCCGGATGCACGCCATGAGGGTTGGCCTCGAGAAGACCGAGAAGGGCTGGCTCGCCCGCTCCGTCGGCGCCCAGGGATCTGGCCTCGTGAGCTCCCTGACCAGGGCCGACGCCCTGGCCCTCATAGGCCCGGAGTCCGAAGGCGTGCGGGCCGGCGAGCCCGTGGAGGCCATCGTGCTGCGGGAAGAGAAGGTGCTTTGAGGTTTGGGGCACTAGGCTCTGAGGCTTTAGGTATGAGGTGGCCGGAAGTGAGCCGGCACGTGCGCTTGCCGGCGTGGCGATTGCGGTTGGATGCCTGGACGAGAGCGATGCCAGCCCCATGCCTAGAACCTCGAAACCTGGAACCTCAAAGCCTGAAACCTGCAACCTCAAGCCCAGCTTCAAGCCCAACGTGGGATCGGGAAATCGGGGGCCGATGGTAGAATACGGTACCCATGTTTGACTCGGATTTTGAAGACAACGTGTTCCGCAGGAGGCTGCTGAAGGAGGTCGCGCCGGGCGTTCCGGTGAGCTTCTCCTTCTACTCGCCTTCCGTGAAGGTGCAGGTGATGTTCCCGGCCGAGCACATGCCTGGGGCCAACGGCCGGTACGTCGGGAACGGGGTGACGATAGAGTTCGTGCCGGAGGACGGGGCGGCGGTCGAGCGGGTGCGCGAGTACGTGTGGCATTGGGAGCACCACAACGCGTTCACGGCGGTGCGCAAGATCAACCACCTCAGGCGCGGCGTGTGCCCGACGGGCGTGCAGGGGATGCTCGAGCTCGTGCGCGGCGTGGACAAGCGCGCCGCCGCGAAGGCCGCCGAGGCGATGGACCCAGACGAGCTGCGGGGCCTGCTCGACCGGGGGGACTTCAAGACGCTCGCCCGGATGCCCGGCATGGGCGAGAAGCGGGCCAGGGCCGTCGTCGAGTTCCACGAGAACGAGAGGAGCGGGCGCCGCTTCCTGCACGCGGCCAACCGCAACGACCGCTTCCGGGGGGCGCCGGTCCAGACGGAGCTGGACATGAGTAGGGACCTCGAGGAGCAGGTCTGGGAGCACGCCGAGAAGGCAAGGAGGCTCGGGGACCCGGACCCGCTCGGTCCCGGGGAGCCGCCGGGCCACACGACCGTCCGGAACGCCAACCTCCTGCACCCGCTCCCGATGACGCCTTCGCTCATGGGCCGGGGCGTCTTCTACCCGGAGCAGATAGAGCTCTTTGCCGATACGCTAAAGCGTGTGCTCGTGGACGGCGAGTGGCTTGCCGGGGTGGACGCCTTGCGCATCCAGCGCGGCAAGCTCTTCCACACCACCAAGATGCCGGGTGTCGGGATGAAGACGCGCGCCCGGGTGCTCGCCAGCGGCCTGCTCGACGACGAGTACACCTACGAGAACCTCGTCTCCGTACCCGGCGTCACGGAGGCGCAGGCCAGGACCATCGCCGCCGCGGCGAAGGCCGAGGCGGCGCGTGCCGCAGCCCGCGCGGAGGTCCGGGTCCATTAGCCTCTACGGCTTCGTAAAAGAGCGCGAGCCCGTCGGCCCCGAAGAGGTCTGCGCCGGCTTCCTCTCCATCCCGGACGCCAACGGCGACGCCAGGGCCCTCGTCGAGAAGCTCGTGGGGGACGACCCGCGGTTCGCCTGGGAGGACGAGGTCTTGAGGACCGTGGACGTGGCGGCGCTCGCGCTCGAGGACGCGCCGTACGTGGTCTTCGACGTCGAGACCACGGGGGCCTCGGCCGGCAAGGACGGCGGGATCACGGAGATCGGCGCCCTCAAGCTGGTGCGCGGCCAGGTGGTGGACGAGTTCTCGACCCTGGTGAACCCCGGGCGCAAGATCGACCCCTTCGTCGTCCGCCTGACCGGCATCACCGACCGCATGGTCTCAGGCGCCCCGCCCGTCTCGGAGGTCATGCCGCGCTTCGAGGAGTTCGTCGAGGGCTCGGTCGTGGTTGGCCACAACGTCCAGTTCGACTGCTCGTTCGTCGCGGCGGCGCGCGGCGGGGTGCCGCTGCCGAACCCCTCCCTCGACACCCTGAAGCTCGCCCGCTGCCTGGTTCCCGGGCTCGGGCGCTACCGCCTGAGCGCGCTCGTCAACCATTTCGGGGTGCGCCAGGCCCCGAACCACCGGGCGCTCGCCGACGCCTCGGCGACCACGGAGGTCTTTCAGAAGCTCCTGAAGCTCCTGCGTTCGGCGGGGGTGAGGAGCGTCGGGGAAGCTGCGACCATCCGGGGCGGGAAGAACAGGATCAAGCCTCAGAAGCAGCACCTCGCCGAACACGTCCCGAGCACGCCCGGCGTCTACTACTTCGTCGACAAGAAGGGCGGGGTCCTGTACGTCGGCAAGGCGAAGGATCTGAGGGCGCGGGTTCGGACGTACTTCAACGGGGGGGACGGGCGACGGAAGGTCGGGCGGCTCGTCGAGGAGGTGGCCGAGGTGCGGATCAAGGAGACCGAGAGCGAGCTGCACGCGCTCATTTTGGAGGCGCGGGAGATCAAACGCCTCCTGCCCCGCTACAACTCCGTCGGCCGCGACGACAAGGCGAGCTGGTTCATAAGGCTCGACACCAACGAGCCTTACCCCGTGCCGGTGAGGGTCCCGGAGAACGCGCCAGAGGACGGCGTCGTCCACGTCGGCCCTTACCGGAGCGCCTCCGTGCTCGACACGTGCATGGAGGCGTTGGGCAGGATCTTCCCGCTCAAACGCTGCCCCGGGGACGGGGAGGCCTGCTTCTACGGCCAGATGGGCCGCTGCGCCCCGTGCGCCGGGATGGGCGAGGAGGAGTACCGCCGCGAGGTCGTGGACGAGATCGTGGCGCTTTTGCGGGGCGAGGGCGGCGAGGAGCACCTGCAGGCCCTCGTGCGGGAGCGCAAACGGCTGGCGCAGGCGCTCGAGTTCGAGGCTGCCGCGCGCCTGCGGGACCTTATAGCTGGTATAGACCGGGTGCGCCTGGCGCGCTCGGTGGTGAGCGGGGAGGGAGCCCAGGCCGTCGTCGCGCCCTCCACCGAGCCCGGCGTCATCGAGGTCTTCGTGCTCTCGGAGGGGCGCCTGGTCTCGCACCGCGGCTTCGAGGCGGGGGACGCGGCGGGCCTTGAGCGGTTCGCCGAGGAGGCGCTGGAGCGGCAGCGGGCCCTGCCGGATTCCGGCAAGGAGGGCTCCAACGAGGCGCGGATCGTCGCGGCCTACCTCAGGCGCAGGTCCGGGGTCGTGGAGGCCGTGCGGCTAGGGGAGGCCGCGGACCTGGTCAGGGCGGCCGGGAGGGTCGTCGAGGCGGTGGGGGAGCCCGAGGTCCCGCTCGCCTGATAGAGGCTACGGGCATCGGGGTTTCAGGTCGCCCCCTTCGGGGGCTTTTCAGGTTTTGATGGTCGGGAATCGGTACCGTCGTTCGCGCCCTCCCCCGAAGCCCGATGCCCGCAACCCGACGCCTCAAACACGCTTATCATGCTAAAATTCGGGCAACCGCTCGGCGGTTTTGGCCCGCGAACGAGGTACTGGCGATGGTGCAGGACATACAGGGCGTTACGCGGAAGATACTTCTGGTGGACGACGAGCCGTCGCTCCAGAAGATGCTCACCCACGCCCTGGAGCGGGAGGGGTTCCAGATCCAGGTGGCCGGCGACGGGGAGGCCGCGCTCGAGGCCTTCAAGAGCTACGAGCCGCACCTCATAGTGCTCGACATCATGCTCCCGAAGTTGGACGGCACGGAGGTGATCCGTCGCATCCGGGCCCAGAGCGAGGTTCCGGTCATCATGCTGACGGCCAAGGACGACGAGATAGACCGGGTGGTCGGCCTGGAGCTGGGCGCCGACGACTACGTGACCAAGCCGTTCGCCGTAAGAGAACTGGTGGCGCGCGTGCGCGCGATCATGCGCCGCGCGGCGGTGCCGGCGGGCCAGCGCCCCGACGAGCTCGTCTACGACAGGCTGCGCATCAACCTGCCGAGCCGGCGGGTCTCCGTCGACGGCGGCGAGGTGGACCTCACCTACACGGAGTTCGAGCTCCTGGTGACCCTGGCGTCGAGCCCTGGCCGGGTGTTCTCGCGCAGCGCGCTCTTGCGGCGGGTCTGGGGCGACGAGTTCCGCGACGAGCGGACCGTGGACGTCCACATCCGCCATCTGCGCGAGAAGATCGAACGCGACCCCCGCAACCCCGAGTTTATCCACACCGCGCGTGGTGTCGGATATGTTTTCCGCTAAGAAGAAGCCGGACCGAAACCCCCGCCGCAAGGGCCCGAGGCTGCCCTCCCTGGGGGCGGTAGAGAGCATGAGGCCGCGCCTGAGCATCCGGGTGTGGCTGACCGTTTTGTTCGTGCTCGTCACCGCAGTCTCCGCGGCCACCGCCTACGGCATCGTGCGCCCCATCCTCGAGACCTCCCTCAGCCGGGCGAGCGACGCGACCTTCAGGCAGGTGGCCGAGCAGTGGGACGCGCAGATCCGGCGCGACGACTCGCCGACGGTCCAGGACATGCAGGACTTCGCGGAGACCAGGAACCTCCAGTGGGGGATAGTCCAGGTAGAAGACGGCAGGCGGCTCCGAGGCGACGGTGACCTTGACTGGCTGCCCGCGGTGGCGAAGAACGCCGTGGAGTCCGGGGAGCCGAGGTGGAACACCGTGCCGCAGCAGAGCGGCCTGCACGCGGGCCAGCTGCAGGCCACCTACGCCGTCCCGATCAGGGGCGTCACGGACCGTGAAGGCCGCGAGGTGGAGAACACCGCCATCGTGTTCAACAGGTTCTATACGCAGAGCGAGATAGAGAACGCCGAGAATACCCTGAACAGGATCGAGGGCCTCGCCCTGCTCGCCGCGGGCCTCGCGCTCCTTATCGCGGGTTTTGCGGGGTACTTCGCGGCGGTCCTGATCTCCCGCCGGGTGGGCCGCCTGAACGTCGCGGCCGGGCGGCTGGCCTCTGGCAATTTCGACGAGCGCATAAACACCCACGTCGGGGACGAGCTCGGCTCCCTGGCCACCTCGTTCAACGCGATGGCCGCCTCCATGAAGGACGCCTTCGGCCAGATCGAACAGGAGAAGGAGCGCGGCAGGGCCATCCTCGACGGCATGACGGACGCGGTGGTCGGCGTGAACAGGGACCTGGAGCTCGTTTTCCGGAACCCCAGGGCCATCAAGCTCCTTGAGTCCACCCCACACGAGTTCCACACGCGCCTGCAGGAGATCCTCGCCAAGACCCGCTACTCCGGCGCGGTCACCGAGCCGGAGGCGGAGGCCGGGGACCGCATCATCGAGATCCGGGCGGCGCCCTTGGAGGACGGCGCCCTCGCCATCCTGCGGGACGTCACCGAAGAGCGCCGGGTGCAGCGCGCCAAGGCGGACTTTATCGCCAACGCCTCCCACGAGCTCAAGACCCCCATCGCGGCCCTCTCCGGCTACCTGGAGATGCTCGAGGACGAGGAGGACGAGGAGTACCGGGCCAAGTTCCTCAACGAGATGCGCGGCCAGACCGAGCGCCTGAAGGGCTTGGCCCAGACCCTGCTCGACCTCTCGCGGCTGGACGCCAACGCCGTCACCTTCCGCTCGGAGGAGGTCTACCTGGAGGACCTGCTTCACGACCTGCGCCGCGAGTTCGGCTTCACGGGGCGCCCGCTCGACGTCAGGGCCGAGGAGAACGTCCCGCCCGTCGAGGCGGACCCGAACCAGCTCCACCGGATGCTCACGATCCTGGTGGACAACGCCATCAAGTACTCCGAGGAGGGCTCTCCGGTCAGCCTGGAACTCTCCCGCGAGAACGGTCACGCCGTCGTCGGCGTCACCGACCGCGGGTGCGGAATACCCGAGGGCGAGATCCCGCACATCTTCGACCGCTTCTACCGCGCCGAGGGCTCCTCCCGGGCCGACGGGACCGGCCTCGGCCTGGCGCTGGCTAAGGAGATAACCGAACACCTCGGGGGCGAGATCCGGGTCAACAGCCGCCCCGACGTCGGCAGCACCTTCGAGCTGCTGCTCCCCCTGGCCCAGACCTCCCGAAACCCCAACGAACCCCAGCCCCTGGACGTTTCTTAGCGCGGGCTTCGGGCCTCAGCCGGTGAGGGACGGCCGGCGCCTGAAGCCGCTTTAGCTTGAACCTGAGGTTGAACTAACGCTTTTGCATTTATGGATGTAAAATACCCTTGGGGTGGCGCCAAGTCCGTAGATTCTCCCCCCTCCCTACGGACCGCGTCGCCCCTCTTTTTTGGGTTTTCGGGTGGTTTCGGAGTTGCCCTCAGAATATAGAGGGCATGCCGAACAGATAGAGGAGCGGACGAATGGGGGCCAGCAAGAAGTTGAAGATCGAGAACTCGGGGACGACGATGGCCACCAGGATCAGGCCGAACAGGATCATCGGCCCGTACTGGTTCATGAAGTCCACGAAGCCGTTCAGGGCGCGCGGGAGGAACGGGAAGAGGATCTTCGAGCCGTCGAGCGGGGGGATGGGGATGAGGTTGAAGACGAAGAGCAGGGCGTTGGTGAAGGCCGTCATAAACACGACGATGGCCAGGTTGCCGCTCTGGAAGGCGGGCACCAGGAACAGGGCGCCGCAGGCGGCCACGATCAGGAGGTTGGAGACGGGCCCGGCGAGTGCCACGGCGACGGGGCCGAGGATGCCGCCGCGCAGCTTGGATGGCATGACGGGCGTCGGCTTGCCCCACCCGAAGCCGGCCATCAGCAGCATCAGGCTGCCGAACACGTCGAGATGAGAGAGCGGGTTTAACGTCACCCTGCCGTCGCGGTAGGCGGTGTCGTCGCCGAGCCAGTAGGCGGAGGTGGCGTGGGCGGCCTCGTGGACGGTTATGCCGATCACGAGCCCGAGCAGGAAAGCGACGCCGGCGGCGGGGTTGTCCTGGAAGATGTAGAGGAACATGGGTCCTCGTATGATACACGCCCGGCGGGCGCTGGAGTGCGGCTAACCTACCCTGGAGACCCTGATGGTGACGTGGTTGCCCGAGTCCGAGGTGTAGGCGGAGAGCTGGGGGTCGAGGACCTTCGCCGAGTCGGCCACGCTGCCTAGGCGGGTCATCCCGGCCACGACGCGGTCGTTCACGCCGGCGCCGCCGTCGCTCTTTACCAGGGAGACGTTGATCCTGACGTCGGGGTTGGCGTCGGGCTTGATCTCGACGACGTTGGCCTCTGGCACCGTCGGGTCGGGGCTGATGGAGGTCACGGAGCCCGTAACGGGGGAGTAGGCAGTGGTGCCGGAACTCGCCCCGACGTCCAGGGCGCCCGTCCGGGGTCCCTCCCTTCCGGCGTCGTCCATGACGTTGTAGTTGATGTCCTCCGGCGTCTCCCCGCTCGCGACGAGGCCGAGGAGGGCGTTCTTGGAGAGGTTCTCCCCGCGCGGGACCATCGCGACCAGGCCCTCGCCCTCCGGATGGTAGCCGAGGCCGGTGAGGCTCGCCGGGCGGACGGGCGTCGAGATGCCGACGCCGGCGGCCTCCGCGAGGACCGTGTCGGGGCCCGCGTTGTTGGGGTCGATGGGGACCGCCTGCTCCGCAGCCCCCGAGGCCTGCGTCTGGACCAGCACGGCGAAGACAAGCGCCAAGGCTCCCAACACCAGGAGCGAGACCGCCATGAGGCGCCGCCGCCGGTAGACGCCCGCGTCGCGCTCGGCCTTCCGCGCCTCGCGCAGCTCCGTGAGGTGGCCCACGGCGTTCTGCCCGGCCCGAGCCTGGCGCCCGACCGGCCGGGCGGTACGGGACCCGCGACGCCTGGAGCGCGGCGCGGGCGGGCGCCGTTCCCCAACATCTTGGGCCTGTTGAGCGTTTCCCCCTCTCATCTGGGCGGGGATTATACAGAGGGGTCGGGAGACTGTAAAACCCTTTCGTAACATCGACGCAACGGCGTCGTAACCTCGCCGACCGTTACGGCGGTACCGGGTCGGGTATATTTGTTGCGCCCACGTGAGAACGCCAGACCCGAACGGAGGCCCGATGCCCGCCAGGAAGCTGGTAGTCTCGACATACCTCCAGTACATCGTGCTTGCGGTGGGCGTGCTGTTCCTGGTCTCCTTCGTGCGTCAGATCAGCGGCGTTCTCCTAACTTTTCTGGCCGCCGGCGTGCTCGCCTACGCCCTCAACCCTATCGTGCGGCACCTCGAAGGGTGGCGGGTGCCGAGGGTGGTGGCGGTCGTCGGGGTGTTCCTCGTTTTGATCCTGGTGACGGCGGCGGCGGTGCTGACGGTCGTCGTCCCCGCCATCGCGCAGGTCAGGGCGATAGCGGGGAACCCCCAGGCCATCGCGCAGCAGGCGGACGCCCTCACGGAGCAGGCCCAGGACCTGCCGTTCGTCGGCCAGTACGTCACGGAGCTGGACCAGGATCAGGTGCTGCAGTTGCTGAGGTCGAACGCGCCATCGGCCGGGCAGGTGCTCGACGTGGCCACGGGCGTCATCGGTGGTGTGTTCGGGGTCTTCGGGACGATCCTCAACCTGCTGCTGATGGTACTCGTCTCCGTCTACCTGCTGCTGGAGCGCGAGAGGATCACGCGCGCCGTGCTCAACACGATACCGGAGACTGTTCGGGACCAGAGCCTCGAGCTCTTCCACGCCGTGGAGCAGACCCTGATCCGTTACCTCAGGGGGCAGGTGCTTCTCTGCGCCATCATGGGCGTTATCGGGTGGGCGATAATGTTCTTCACCGTCGGCAACTACGCGCTCCTGATCGGGGCCTGGGTGGCGGTCACGGAGATCATCCCCGTCCTCGGCGCCTTCCTCGGGGCGGTGCCGGCGGTGCTCATAGCGCTCCTGGTCGAGGAGGGCGGCTTTACAATGGCCCTGATCGTGGCGGGCCTCTTCCTCGTCGCCCAGCAGATAGAGGGGAATTTCCTGGTGCCGAAGATCCAGGGCGGCTCCGCCGGCGTCCACCCCCTGTGGGTGCTCTTCGGCACCCTGGCCGGCACCGCCCTCTACGGGGTGGTCGGCGCGATCTTCGCCGTCCCGATAGTCGCCATCGTCGCCGCCACGATCCGCTACCTCCGCGGTACCCTCGTCTTCGAGCGCTGGTCGAGGCCGCCGGTGGAGCCGGAGGAGCCGCCGGAGAGGGAGGCCGACTCGCTCCCGGAGGCCGCGGGCCTGGGACCCACCGGCCGCAACGAGGAACGAGAGGAAGGCTAGGCCCCGGTGGGCTTCCTGCACCGCGAACCCGGCAAGCCCTACCCCTTCTGGGAGGCGGCCAGAGACGCGCTCCTCTTCCTCCTGCGCCCCCTCGTGCGGCTGCTCTCCACGATGCGGGTCCGGCCCGACACGCTCACGGTCGTGGGCTGGACGCTCGCGCTCGCCGCGGCCGTCCTCTTCGGGCTCGGGCATCCGCGCGCCGCCGGCGCCGTGATGCTCCTCGGCGGGCTCTTCGACGCCCTCGACGGCGCGGTGGCCCGCGAGTCGAACCGGATGAGTTCGTTTGGGGCCTTCCTGGACTCGACCCTGGACCGACTCTCCGAGTCGGCGGTGTTCGTTGGCGTGATCTTCTTCTACGCCAACGCCGCCAGGCCCGTCGAAGCCCTGCTCGCCGGCCTCGCCATGACCTTCTCGCTCCTCACTTCCTACGCCCGCGCCCGCGCCGAGGGCCTGAACGTCCCGTGCGAGGTCGGCCTGCTGGAGCGGGCCGGGCGCGTCGTGATCCTCTCGGCCTTCTCCCTCCTCGGCCTCCTCACGACCGGCGTCGCCCTCGTCGCCGCCGGCGCCCTCGTTACCACCGCCCAGCGTATGCTCCACGTCCATCGTGCCACCCGAGGATAGGCCCCCCACGGGGCGGACGGGCGCCGCCGGCGCCGCCGAGGACTACCGGCGCAAGACGGAGCGCGAGATCTCCGGCATCTCCCGTCGCATGAAAGCGGCAGGACACCCAGCCCCCCTCGGCGACCCGGCCACCGGCGTCGTCCTCGTCGTGGAACAACCGGTCGGACCCCGCGTCCTCGGGGCCCTGACGGCGAGCCTCGCCGCCGTCGGCCTCCCCGACGCCTACGTCACCTACGCCTCCACCGGCCTCCTCAAAGAAGAGCTACTCGCCACCGAACCCCACGCCCTCGTCGCCGTCGGCCCCGGCGCCGCCCGCGAAGTAGACGACCTGGCCCACCCTTTGGCCCGAACCCCCTTCTCCGAAGCCGCCGAAGGCGTCCCCTTCGCCTGGACCAGGGGAACCTCGGGCCTCCGCCTCCCGTCCCTGGCCCCAGCCCTGACCGACGATACCCGCAAGCGCCGGTTCTGGCGCTGCTTCCTCGTTCTCAAAGACCTGGCCGGGTAGCCGAAAACCTCCCCAAAATGCCAAGGGCTTTCGTGGTCGTTACGAATGTTAAAGTTTATTAAAATTAGGTTTCGCTAGGGCAACAGGAATTCCCTGCAAGTAAGCCTTTTTCGGTGATGTTAGGGATTATTTGTAACCGTAGCCGTATTGCGGGTTCTAGGGTTGCTCACTAAAGTGCCCGGCTTAGGAGGGGGGATTCTCTTAATCAAGGTCCCCTTGCAGAGCCCATAGAAGCTACTGGAAGGAGCCTTGGCGTATGCCGCGAAGGGCGAGCTTGATCGTGTTCCTAGGCCTCGCAACTGCGCTCGTCTTCGTGACGGGCATATCCGCCGGCGCCGCGCCGGAAGTTCGGGAGAAGCGGGACGAGGTCGCGTCCGCGCAGGACCGTCTGGCCGACATCCGGATGGAAGTGAGCGCCGCCCAGGCCGCCTACAACAACGCCCTCTACGAGATGAACCAGCTCAACGGTCAGATAGCGCAGGCGAACGAGGAACTCGACGCGGCCAAGAAGCGGCTCGCGGCGGCCCAGGCGGACCTCGAGGAGCGAGCTTCTCAGGTGTACAAGAGCGGGAACGTGGCCTTCATGGACGTCCTCGTGGGCGTCGACGACTTCTCCGAGTTCGCGACCAGGCTTGACCTGTGGGTCAGGCTCCTCGGTCAGGAGCGGGCCAAGGTCGAGGCCGTCGAGAAGGCCAAGAACGCGTTGGCCGCCCAGAAGAGGGAGCTCACGGACCAGCGTGAGCAGAGGGTCGCCGCCGTCCAGAGGGCCATCGAGCAGAGGGAGCGTGCCGAGGGGGCCGAGAAGCAGGCCGAGGAGTACCTGGCGTCCCTGAACAACGATCTCAGGGAGGAGATACAGGCCAGGCAAGACCGCCAGGCCGCGCGCGCCGCCGAGAAGTACGAGGAGGTCGCCGAGCCCGTCGCCGCCGACGAGCCGGCCCCGGCCCCGGCCCCCGCGCCGGTGGTCGAGGTCGAGCAGGTCAAGCAGATCCCCGTCCAGCAGCCTGACCTGCAGGACGAGCAGGCCGCCGCGAAGCGGGCCGCCGCCGCCGAGGCCGCCGCCAAGAGGGCGGAGCGCCTCGCGGAGCGGCGGGCGGCAG
>DASYWA010000148.1:0-36172 GCA_035936475.1 Rubrobacter sp.
GAGTGCGAGGAATGGCGGGAGCGGACGCTCGGGCGCATCGTGCGCGAGGAGAACCCGAGCCTGGTCGTCACGAGCATGCTCAACCGCTACCGGGCGAGGGAGGACGGGAAGGGGCTAGAGCGGGAGGCGAGCAACGAGGCGGTAGTCGAGGGCTACGTCTCCACGCTCGAGAAGCTGCGGAGCGGTGGGGCTGAGGTCGCGGTCATCGAGGACGTCCCGCACCCGGACAAAAACATACCCGAGTGCGTATCGCGCTCGCTCGATCGCCTGCAAAACTGCGCGTTTCCCCGGAGCAAGGCCCTGACGCAACCCAGGATCAACGTCCGCGCCGCGGAGGAGGTCGAGGGGGCGAGCCTCATCGATCCGACGCCCGTGGTGTGCCCCGAAGAGACCTGCCCGGCGGTCATCGGGGACGTTCTCGTCTACCGCAACGGCGCCCACCTGACGCGGACTTACGTCAACACGCTCACCCCCTGGCTCGGCGAACGGCTGCCCGAACCGGCCCAATCGGCTAACCGGGCGGGTTGACTCGCCGGGCAAGGCGTCTTAAGGTCTTTCGGGCTCGCGACGCCCCGGGTTCTCCCCCGGGCCGCTGCGGCGGGCCGCTTTCCCGAGCGTGTGGGGCGTTTCCACGCACGGCCCGGGCCAACCGGACCACAAAGGAGACGACCTGCTTTCGAGAAGCGCGCCGGGCCGCGGGACGGCCGCCGGAGGAACAAACCCGTCGGGCGACATCCGATGACGATCCCCGCAACCGGGGCATGGAGGTGGTTGGCGGCGGGGGGCTCCCTCTCGTGGGCCATCTTCGGGCTGCTGTGGGCCCAGGTGATAGCGCTCCCGAAACCCCTCCTACCGCCGCTGTTCTTCGTCGAGCTGCTCGGCGACGTCCCGTCCGCCAGCACGCCCGAGCGGTTCGTGGTCATGATCTTCAAGGAGACGAGCCTGCTACTCTGCGCCTTCGCCCTCGTCGGCCTGCTCCTGGCCGCGGCGGCGTACGCTTCCGGGGCCCGCGCAAGCTCGCTCGTCGCCGCCCTCCTGTGCGCGGTAACCGTGACGGTCTCCCTAGCCCCGACGGCGGCGGCCCTGCGCGCATCTGACTCGGAGGACGTACCTCTCTCCCTCCCGGGTTACTTCGCGTTCCTCGTCCCTGAGTCGGGCAGCCCCACCGAGACGGCGACGTACGCCCGCCCGGGGGGAGAGGAGCTCAAGCTCGACGTCTGGCGGCCGCCGGACGCCCCCGGCAGAAGCCCCAGTGCGGAGGGGGGGCGCCCGGCGGTGGTCGTGGTGCACGGCGGCGGCTGGCGCTCGGGGAGCCGCGGGGACTTTCCTGACTGGAACGCCTGGCTTGCGGAGAAAGGGTACGTGGTCTTCGACATCGACTACCGGCTGGCGCCACCGCCGAGCTGGCAGGACGCTCCCGGCGACGTGAGGTGCGCGGTAGGCTGGGTCAAAGAGAACTCGGGCCGCTACGGGGTGGACCCCGGGCGCGTGGCCCTCATGGGCCGCTCCGCGGGCGGGCACCTCGCCCTGCTTACGGCCTACGGGGATGGGGCATCGGCCCTACCGGCCGGCTGCGGGGTCCGGGAGGAGCAGGACACGGCGGTGGCGGCGGTCGCGGCCTTCTACCCGCCCACCGACCTCGCCCGTCTCTCTTCTCTGGGTTACCTGGCAGGCGTGGATCGTTTTCTCGGGGGCACGAGGCGCGCGCTGCCGGGACGTTATCGTCTCTCTTCGCCGGTTACCAGGGTAGACCCCGAGGACCCGCCGACTTTCCTCGTCCACGGGGGCGACGACGAGATAGTGCCGCCCGGCGAGTCCGAGCTGCTGGCGGGTCGCCTGCGCGAGGCCGGTGTGCCCCACCGCCTCATCGGGCTGCCTTGGGCCAACCACACCTTCGACTTCTTCTGGGGCGGCTGGGGGGCGCAGATCACCCGCTCCTCGCTCGAGGAGTTTCTGGACAGCCGTCTGGAGATCCCGGTGGAAGCGGAGGACGGCCCGGCCTCGCCCCCCGGCCCGGGCTAGACCATCGGCGGTCGCCGCGACCGAGAGCCGCGGGGTCGCGCCGCCCTCCCCGGAGGCGGGTTTGTTTGAGGGTTCTAATGGCATACAAAGGTCTTTCATACCTGCGGGGTCCAAACTACCTGGAAGGCGAGAAGCCGCGGGCGACGCCGAGGCGTCGGGCCGGAACCTGGGCCGATCAGGAAAGGAGTATCCGTGGAGCCTATCTCGAAGCGCGAACTGCACGCACCGCCGGGCGAACCTCCGCAGCGGAGGCTTCCTCCGGCGAGGCCGTCGGCGGGACCCAGAGGGCGCCGGGCGGGAAGCGGCAAGCAACTTCCGGGCGACCGTTCGGCGAAGGTTCTGTGGATTCGCCTCGGCGGACAGCATGCACCAGAGCAGGAGGACCGCTTCGCCGACGACGCCCCCACGCGTAACCGGATGATGTCCGCTGGCGGCCGGAACGGCCGGGGAACGGCTACCAGGGGGCGCAGGACGCCTCTCTTTGCGGTCGTCGCGGTCGCGCTCTCTGTTCTCGCCATGACGGCTTGCGGGGGTACCGGGCGCGGCGACGCCCCCGCCGGGGACGCGAAGGCCGGGCAGAAAGCGGGCGGCCGGGAGGGCGCGCCTGCCGCAGAGACGACCGCTCCCGCGAAACCGCAGGCCGACAGACAAGACAAGGCGGTGGCCCGCGCGGAGGATGGCGGCGCCGCGGCGCAGGCGGGGAAGGCCAAAGCGGGCACGGGCGAAGCCGGAGCGCGGGTGGGGGAGGCCAGGGCGGACGCGGGTAGCGTGGCGATCGCGGGCAGCAGAGTAGGCGGCGTGGGTGAAGAGGGCCCCCGAAAGGTCACGCTGGGAATAAAGGGGGACCGGGGGACCGAATTCTCCGGCGCGTGTTCGGTCGGAGGGAAGGAGAGAACCCTGGACGGACGGGTCCCGGAACGCTACGTCTTCGAGCCACGGGGCAAGAGGCTGGAATGCGAACTACGCACGGACGGTGGGGGCGCCCTGGGCATCGTGCTCACCGACGGGGCGGGCGTCCGCTCCGAGCAACGGACCGCCGGCGGCGAGAGAACCGTGCGGTTCACCTACTCGAACGGCGGCATCTCGTCGTCGACCTCTTCGGTCTCCGAGGTCCGGTCCGTGACGTACTCCGGAGACTCCTCTTCGGAGGAATCCCCGTAGAAAGGGGTTCGGCCCGGACGAGATCCAAGGGCAAAAAGACCTCCCCGCTCCCGGCATGATCGGGGCGAAGGGCGCGGTGGACCGGGGCCTTCTTTGAAGAAACAAATCTCTTTCCAAAGCCATCCTTATGTACGGGCCCCACACTGTGTGCCTGGGCAGGTAAAGCGTTGGCGCGATACGGCGGTACCCACCGGCCGAGGGAAGAGGCACGCGGAATGGGCGGTCTGGCGGATTTCTGGTCTGGCCTCCTCGGGGAGCGTCACCGGGAGCTACAGCGGGAGGCGAGCCAAGAGAGGCTGGCCAATGAGTTGCGCCGCGCGCGGAAGGACGAGCGCGCCGGACGACTCGCGAGCGCGAAGGCGGGCGGGGGGTCGGGCGCACTCGTCGTGCGCCTCGGCACCGCCCTGGACGCGCCGCGGATCGCGGGCCTCCTGGAGCTTAACGGGATGCCCCGGTGGGTGGCCTTCGAGGAGCGGTTCATCGTTGTCGAGGAGGACGGGGCGCTGACGGCGGCGGTGCGTCTCCGGGAGGGCACCGAACGGCTCTACCTGGGGCTGCTGGTCACCGACCCGTGGGCCGAGGAGCATCCTCTGGCCGTGGCGCTGTACTCGCGGGCGCGGACGGCGGCGCGCGACCTCGGTTTGAGGGAGGTCAGGGCCCGAACGCGCCGACACGAGCGACAGCTGTTCGAGGCGGGCTACCGCAGGCGCGGCGGCATCTGGCGTACCCCGGCGTGATCTTCCCCCGTCGACCGACCCGGTCGGGGATACCCTACGCCACCCGCCTTCGCGCCCCTCGGGCCCGAAGGGACGTCCTGCTATGATCGGCCCGTGCCGGAGAGACCGAGAACCGCCGCCGAGGAGACCGACCTCGCCATGATGCGCCGCGCCCTGCTCGCCGCCGAAGAGGCCGTCGGCAGGGGAGAGGTCCCCGTCGGGGCCGTGGTCGCCAGGGGAGAAGAGGTCCTCGCCGTCGCCGCCAACGAACGCGAGAGCACCGGCGACCCCACGGCCCACGCCGAACTCCTCGCCATCCGCAAGGCCGCGAATACTTTAGGCGGCTGGCGACTCTCCGGCTGCACCCTCTACGCCACCCTCGAACCGTGCCCGATGTGCGCCGGCGCCGCCCACGCCGCTCGCCTGGCACGCCTCGTCTTCGCCGCCCCCGACCCCAAGGCCGGCTACGCGGGCACCCTGCACGACGTCCCGCAAGACCCCCGCCTTAACCACACCTTCGCCGTGCACCGCGGCCTCCTCGAAAAAGAGGCCGCCGACCTGCTCCGCTCCTTCTTCAAAGACCGCCGCAAACGGACCGCCCCGCCCCCCTAACCCCCGAACGCGCCGGGCTGATGCTACGCTAGACACTCAACCTGAACCTAATGTAGAATGTTTTTAGCATAATAATCTTAGATTCGATTGGCAGTGCAGGTCGACGATTTCACCTGAACGTCAAGGTGCGTGATTTGCGGGATATTCGGCTTTTTCGTCCCGGGTTGAAAAAATCTTTGAAAAATCTCGGGGCGTAGCCGCGCCGGGTCTATTCCGCTTAACAAAGGGGAGTCGGGCGTTTATGGTTCGGTTAACCTGAAGTTAAGGTACATTTAGCACGTGTTGCGTTCGGAAAATGTGGTGTGCTAGGTTTTCGCGGTACCAGATATGGTGTTGGAGCGACGGGGGTCGTGAGCATGCAGTGTCCGTACTGTGATTTCGAGGATACAAAGGTCATAGATTCGCGGCTCTCGGAGACCAAGGACGCCGTGCGCCGGCGTCGGGAGTGTCTCTCGTGCGAGAAGAGGTTCACCACGTACGAGCGTCGCGAGCCGTTGCGGCTCATGGTCATAAAGAGGGACGGGGTCAAGGAGCCGTTCGAGCGGGAGAAGTTGAGGAGTGGTCTCGCCAAGGCCTGCGCCAAGCAGCAGGTCACCGACGAGCAGGTCGAGTTGATAGTGGACGAGATCGAGGCCGAGCTCCGCGAGCGGCGGCGGCACGAGGTCACGTCGCGCCGGCTGGGGGACATGGTGCTCGTCAGGTTACGCCGATTGGACATGGTAGCCTAC
Source organism: Rubrobacter sp. (assembly GCA_035936475.1). Taxonomy (GTDB): domain Bacteria; phylum Actinomycetota; class Rubrobacteria; order Rubrobacterales; family Rubrobacteraceae; genus Rubrobacter_D. Next base: position 5,240 of record DASYWA010000148.1, read on the forward strand.
CTGCGCTTCGCGTCCGTCTACCGGCAGTACACCGACGTCGACCAGTTCCGCACCGAGCTCGTGCGTCTGGCCGGATCTGGTATCGGCAACGGCAGGTAGCCAAGACAGGGGAGGGACCACGGCGGCCTTCTGGGGAGGGGCCGCCGGGCGAATACGTCGATGGAATAAGTAGAGCAAGCGGTAGAATTGGGAGGATGAGTATGGAGGTAGACCGCAACAGGTTGGCGGCAGGCATAGAACTCACCGAGAACGCGGTCGCGGTTCTCAAGAAGCGCTATCTCAAAAAGGACGAGCGCGGCGAGGCGATCGAGGAGCCCATCGACATGTTCCTGCGCGTCGCGGGGAACATCGCCGAGGGCGAGTTCCGGTTCAAGGAGGGCGAGGAGGCTAAAGCGCTCTACGAGGAGTCGAGGGAGCGCTTTCTCCAGATCATGCTCTCCCGGAAGTTCATGCCGAACTCGCCGACCCTTATGAACGCGGGCCGCGAGCTGCAGCAGCTCTCGGCTTGCTTCGTGTTGCCGGTCGAGGACTCCATAGACGGCATCTACGACACCCTCAAGCACCAGGCCATCATCCACAAGAGCGGCGGGGGGACGGGCTTCGGCTTCAGCAGGCTGCGTCCCAAGAACGACATCGTCCAGAGCACGATGGGCGTCTCTTCCGGCCCCGTCTCTTTCATGGCCATATACGATGCCTCGACGGACAAGATCAAGCAGGGCGGCACCAGGCGCGGGGCGAACATGGGCATCCTCAGGGTCGACCACCCGGACGTCGAGGAGTTCATCGAGTGCAAGCGCGAGAACGACCAGATCAACAACTTCAACATCTCCGTCGCCATCACCGACGAGTTCATGGAGGCCGTCGAGGCCGACAGGGACTTCGAGCTCAAGAACCCCCGCGACGGCGAGGTAATAAAGACCGTTCGTGCTAAAGACCTCTTCCGCAAGATCGTCGAGGGGGCGTGGCTCAACGGCGAGCCCGGCGTGGTCTTTATAGACAAGATCAACGGCGACAACCCGACGCCGCAGTTCCCGATCGAGGCGACCAACCCCTGCTCCGAGGCGCACCTGCCCGCCTACGACTCGTGCAACCTCGGCTCGATCAACCTGGAGCGTTTCTACCGGGAGGAGACCGGGGACGTCGATTGGGACGACCTCAGGGAGACGGTCCACACCGCGATCCGGTTCCTGGACAACGTCATAGAGCAGAACAACTACCCGCTGCCCGAGATCGACGCGATGAGCCGCGGCAACCGCCGCATCGGCCTCGGGGTGATGGGCTTCGCCGACCTCCTGATAAAGCTCGGCATCACCTACGACTCCGACGAGGGCCTCGCCTTCGCGGAGAAGGTTATGAAGTTCGTTGACGACGAGGCGTGGGAGGAGAGCCGCAACCTCGCCGAGGAGCGCGGTGTGATGCCGAACTTCGAGGGCTCGCGCCACGAGATGCGCGGCGATCGGGTCCGCAACGCCACCGTCACCACCATAGCGCCCACGGGCACCATCTCCATGATCGCCGGTTGTTCGGGCGGCATCGAGCCTTTGTTCGCGGTCGCCTTCATGCGGCGTCAGGCGGATATGGAGATGCCCGACGTCAACCCCGAGTTCGTGAAGATCGCCAAGGAGCGCGGCTTCTACTCCGAGGACCTCATGAAGAAGGTCGCCGAGCACGGCTCGGTGCGCGACGTCGAGGAGGTGCCGGCCGACCTCAGGAGCGTGTGGGTCACCTCGCACGACATAAGCAGCGAGTGGCACGTCAGGATGCAGGCGGCGTTCCAGAAGTACACCTCGATGGGGATCTCCAAGACCATCAACCTCCCGAACGACGCCTCGGTCGAGGACGTCGAGGACGCCTACATGCAGGCCTTCGCCACCGGCTGCAAGGGCATCGCCGTCTACCGCGACGGCTCCCGCGACGCCCAGGTCCTCTCCACCGGCAAGACCGAGAAGAAGCCCATGGAGTCGCCGACGATGACGCCGGCCTCCCCCGAGGCGCCGACCGCGCCCTCGGTCACGCCGCCCGCGGCGGCGCAGGACAACGGGCCGCGGTTCAACTCGCTGGCCGAGGCGAGGAACGGCCGGCCGCGGACCTTGACCGGGGTCACCAAGAAGATCCAGACCGGCCACGGCCCGCTCTACGTCACGATGAACGACGACGAGTTCGGCCCGAGGGAGTGCTTCGTCATCCTCGGCAAGCCGGGCGGCACGGCGGCGGCGTTCTCGGACGCTCTTGGGCGCATGATCTCGCTGGCCATGACCCACGGCGCCACCCCGGCGGAGCTTGTCCACCAGCTCCGCGGCATCCAGGACGGCCACCCGGCCGGCGTGGGACCCGCCGCCACACTCTCGGTCCCAGACGGCGTTGCCAAGGCGATGAGCGAGCACTACCTGATCGAGGACAGCCTGCCGGACACCCGCGAGCTCCCCATCATAGGGGCCTGCCCGGACTGCGCCAGCGGCCTGACCCGCCAGGAGGGCTGCGTCGTCTGCCACTCCTGCGGCTACTCCAAGTGTAGCTAGGGGACAAACTCAAGCGGCCTGCGAGGGGCGGACCTACCCGGTCCGCCCCTCTTCTCTGTTTCGCGGCCCGGAGTACAATGCCGCGTGTGCCCGTGTCTGGTTCCGAACAGCCCGTGGAACGGGGTACTTTATGACTTACGTGTCGGGGAGGGAACCCTATACCGAGTCGGTGAGCGGCTCGAACGAGCCCGGACACGTCCTCGGGCGTGTGTCCAGAGAACCTCGTGCCTTTATCTGCCTCCGCGGTCGTCCAAGGAAGCGGTTGACCGGGAAGGCGCACAAACGGAGCAGGCGACGCGGGGACATTCCACGCCCCCGCGTCGCCCAGTAGGCGTGGTCCGAGGGTGAGGGCGGGTGACGCGGTCCTCGGGGCGGGACGCGCGCGCCGGGCGCTCCTCAGTGGCGGCACCGCCGTCCTATTGCTGGCCTTCGTCAAGCTGCTGGTGCATCTGCTCACCGCCAACAACTACGGCTACTTCCGCGACGAGCTCTACTACATCGCCGCGGGCGAGAGGCTGGCCCCAGGCTACGTGGATTTCCCGCCTTTCGTGGCCCTCGTGACCGCCCTCGTGCACGCCACGCTTGGCGACTCGCTCCTCGCGCTCCGCCTCCTGCCGGCGCTGGCCGGGGCCGCCGTCGTGGTGCTCGCCGGGCTCATGGCGCGGGAGCTTGGGGGCGGCCGTCTCGCCCAGGGTCTCGCCGCGCTCGCGGTCCTCGTCGCGCCCAACTTCCTGGTCTTCGGGACGTTCGTCTCGATGGACGCTTTCGACCAACTCTTCCAGGTATCGGCCGCGTACGTGCTGCTCGTGATCCTGAAACGGGACCGGCCCCGCCTCTGGCTTCTGTTCGGCCTCTTCGCCGGCCTGGGCCTCCTGACGAAGGTCACCATGCTCTTTTTCGGCTTCGCCGTCCTCGTCGCCCTCCTGGTTACGCCCGCCCGGCGGCACCTGCTCACGCCGTGGCCGTGGCTGGGCGGTGCGGTCGCGTTCGTCTTCCTGCTCCCGTACCTCCTCTGGAACGCCGCGAGGGGCTGGCCGACGCTCGAGTTCTGGGAAGAGTACGGTGGGAAGGTGGACGAGGCCTCGCCCGTAGAATTCCTCGTCGAGCAGATAGTCACCATGCAGCCGCCCGCCCTGCCGCTCTGGCTCGCGGGGCTTGGTTTCTACCTGTTCGCGAGAGAAGGGAGACCCTACCGGCCCTCGGCTGGGTCTACGTCGTCCTCTTCGTGGTCTTCGCGACACTAAACTCCAGGTTTTACTTTCTCGCGCCCGCGTACCCTATGCTGTTCGCCGCAGGGGGCGTAGCGGTCGAGCGGTTCTTCGGGCGGCGCAGTCGCCGGCGCTGGCCCCTTCCCGCCTACGCGGCGGTGCTGGCGGTAAGCGGCGTGATCGTCGCCCCGATCACGGTCGTGCCGGTGCTCCCCGCGGCGACGCTCGCCGGGATCACGGGTGCCTTCGGGGGAGACGCCGGGGTAGAGGTGGAGACGCGGGAGGTGGCGGAACTCCCGCAGATCTTCGCCGACAGGTTCGGCTGGGAGAGCATGGCCGAAACCGTCGCCCGCGTCCACGACCGGCTCCCGCCGGAGGAGCGATCCGAGGCTTGCGTGCTCGCCGGCAATTACGGCGAGGCCGGGGCCATAGACTTCTTCGGCGCGAAGCACGGCCTGCCGAAGGCCATCAGCGGCCACAACAACTACTACCTGTGGGGACCGGGAGACTGCAGCGGGGAGACCGTCGTCTCCGTCGGCGTTCCTCGGGAACGGCTCGAAGGGGTGTTCGGCCGGATCGAACGGTCCGGCACGGTGAGGTGCCGTTACTGCATGCCGGACGAGGACAACTTGCCGGTCTACGTGTCCAGAGACCCGAGGCTGCCGCTCGAAGCGGCGTGGCCTCGCTTCAAGCGCTACGACTGACCCGGTCCGGACGATGGTCCACGCCGGCTTACCGCCCCGATTCGGGACGTTCGCGGTCGAGGGTTTGGTCCGCGAAGGAGGTGGGATCTTCGGAGGGCTCGACGTGGACGAAGAAGGTGCTCTGCGGGAGCTCGCGGGCTATGTCGTTCTCTATCTCCTCGGCGAGGTCGTGGCCCCGCTTGACCGTCCACCCGCCCGGCACGAGCACGTGCATGGAGATGAACCGGCGCTGGCCCGCGGCCCGGGTGCGGAGGGCGTGGAAGCGGGCGCCCCCCGCCTCGTAGCGGGAGAGTATCTCGCGGATCTTGGCTTGGTCCTCCGCCGGCAGCGCCCGGTCCAGCAACCCCTGGCCGGTGTCGCGCAGGAGCCGGACGCCGGTCCAGACGATGTTGGCGGCGACGAGCAGGGCGATCAGGGGATCGAGGGCGAGCCAGCCCGTGAGCCCGACGAGCACGATGCCGAGAACCACACCGACGGAAGTCCAGACGTCGGTGAGCAGGTGGCGGGCGTCGGCTTCGAGGGTTATGGAGCGCAGGCGGCGGCCGGCGCGCAGGATGACGAGGGCCACCCCGCCGTTGATGGCCGCCGCGACGAGCGTGACGGCGAGCCCGACCCCGACGTTCTGCAACGGCTCGGGCTCGAACAGCCTCGGTACCGCGGTCGCCGCGATCCAACCCGCCGCTATCAGGATGAGCGCGCTCTCGAGCCCGCTCGAGAAGTACTCGGCCTTGTTGTGCCCGAAGGCGTGCTCCTCGTCCGGCGGCCTGGCCGCGAGCGTGAGCGCCAACAACGCCGTAACGGCCGCCACGAGGTTGACCACGGACTCCGCCGCGTCAGAGAACAACCCGACGGATCCCGTCAACAGGTAGGCCCCGAACTTGAGCCCGATGGTGACCACCGCCGCCACGATGGACACCACCGCGTAGAACCGGGTGGACCGGCCGACACCCGTCAAGACCCTACCCCCAAGAGACCATCGCCAACGAAGCCACCAACCCCCCGCCAACCCTTCTACGGCCAACCGAAACACGCGAACGAGCCCATATACCTACCATGCGGGGAGGCCCGGATAACACCCCTAACTTCCTCAACGACCGAAGATCTGAGCGTTACCGTGAACCATACGGTTATACTCGCGACGACCAGGACGTAACCCCGCGTTCCCGCAAGCCCACCCTATTCCGTCCAAAATGTGCGCTTTTCCAGCAATTTCTTTCGTAGCTGTTCCCCGCGAAGGTCGAGGGCGCTGCGGCCCGCCGCCGCCGTTTGTGGCGAGATCATAAACGTCGACTACAAGTTAAAGGTTCTCGTGACGGCGGGATATCGGTGGGGAACGCGGTTGAAGGGGCCGGTCTCAATAGATAAACTCCGTCGCGGAGAGGTGGCAGAGCGGTTGAATGCGGCGGTCTCGAAAACCGTTATGTCGGTAATCCCGGCATCGGGGGTTCGAATCCCCCCCTCTCCGCTTCGCAGCACGCCGGCTGCGCCAGCTTGTCAGCCCGCTCCGGCTTCGCCTCCGCTTTCAGCTTTCAGCCAGGCCGTCCGTACCCGCAACGTCTCGCGGCGATCGAACCGTCGCGTGCGGCGCTACCCGGGTCGCGTCTCGTGCGGCGAGAAGCTGATAGCTGAGAGCGAGGGCCGAAGGCCCGACGCGGGCTGAGAGGCGCGCAGCGCCGGGCTGATGAGCGGAGCCCGAAGGGCGCAGCGTGCTGATAAGCTGCGTACTTGTGAGTCCGTGCGGTCTACAGGTCGGTTAGCGGTGCGGGGGGGAGCGAAGGCTCGGGACGCGGTCCTGTATACGGCGGCGTTCTGGGTCTTCGCGGCGTCCGTGTGGATGGACGTGCGGTTTCTGGGCGGGATTCTGGGCAGGATCTCCACGAGTTCCATGAGGGTGCACGTGGACTTCGACTCCTTCTGGCGCTCGGCCAGGGCTCTGCTGGAGGGAGGGGACATCTACGACACGGGGGCGCGGCTCGTCAACCTGAACCCTCCGTCGTGGACCGTGCTCATCTCGCCGCTCGGGCTTTTGGAGCCGATAGACGCGTACCGGCTCTTCGTGCTGCTCTGCGTGCTGGTCGTGCTCGGATACCTCGCCTGGACGGCGGAGGAGGTGGGGCTGCGTCCGGCCTGGGCGGTCGTGGGGGCCGGGTTGCTGCTCCTGTCCTCGCCCCTGATCTCGACGCTCGCGCTCGGGCAGGTGTACCCGGTGTTGGCCCTGGGGCTGGTGGCGGCCTGGATCTCGGACCGTAGGGGGGACCGAAGGCTCTCGGGGGCCGCCCTCGGGCTCGTCGTCGCCCTGAAGCCGTCGCTGGCGCCGGTCTTGCTCTGGCCGCTCGTGCGGCGGCGGTGGGACGCCTTCGCGGCGGCGTGCGTCTCCGGCCTGGTGGCGACGCTCGTCGGCCTCGTCGTGGCGGGTCCGGTCGCGACCTGGCGCTACGTAGGGGTGCTGAACGAGGGATCGGCGAACGCCTACTGGGACAACGCCTCCATACCTGCGGCGATGGCCCGGTTCTTTACGGAGCACCCCTACGGGCAGAACGCGGCGACGCTGCCTTGGATGGTCTACGTGGGGTACGCGCTCGGGATCGCGGTCATCCTCTTAACCGCAGCACGGATACGGGGAGGCGGGGAGGCGGGTTTGTGGGCGCTCGTGGCGGCCTCCCTGCTTGCCTCGCCGATCGCGTGGCACAACTACCTCGTCCTGCTCGCCCCCGGGGTCTTGCTGCTGCTGGCGAGGGGTTGGACCGCGCCGGCGCTGTTCCTGCTCGCCCTGCAGGCCATCCCGGCGCAGTGGCCGTTGCTGTGGAACGAGGAGGGCACCGTGGGCGCGACGTTCGCGCTCACGCTCTACCTCTACGTGTTGCTGGCGCACTGGGTCCTGCTCCTTCTCGCCGTAGAACCGGTCGCGGGGGAACCCGGCGCAGGCAAGGGGCCCCGCACGGTTCGGAGCGGTGGGGCATAATCCCTGCAGGGAAGTGCCAGAGACCGGAAGCGAGGCGGAGAGACGTGGAGAAGACCATAGGCGAGCGCATAGTGGACGTGATGCCTTTCCTGGACAGGGCCTCTGATGCCGTCCAGCCAAAGGTGCAGGACCTCGTAGAGAGGGGCGGGGAGACGGCGAGGTACGTGCTGGACGGCGTCTGGTTCGAGGCGCCGCTGCACCCGACGCTCACGGACGTGCCCATAGGGTCGTGGACGGCGGCGCTCGTCTTCGACGGGCTCGACCTCGTGAGCGGAAAGGCGGCCATGCGCAACGCGGCCGACTCCTCGCTCGCGTTCGGCATCGCAGGCGCGGTCGTCGCCGCGGCGGTCGGGATCTCGGACTGGCGCTACCTCAAGGGCGGCTCGCGCAGGATGGGGATGGCCCACGCCATGCTCAACACCGCCGGGCTGACCCTCAACACCGCGTCCCTCCTGCTGCGCGCTACGGGTAGGCGGAACGCCGGGAGGCTCGCCTTCCTCGCAGGGTACTCGCTCAACGGCATGGGCGCGCACCTCGGGGGCGAGCTCTCCTACAAGTACGGCCTCCGCGTCAACCGCAACGCCTTCGAGGCCACCGGCCCCGACGACTACGTCCCCGTCCTCGACGAGGCGGAGCTCTCCGAGGAGGAGATGCGCCGCGTCGAGGTCGACGGCGCGGAAGTGCTCCTCAGCCGCTCGGAGAAGGACGGCAGGGTCTGCGCCATAGCCGCCACCTGCAACCACATGGGCGGCCCGCTCGAGCAGGGCGACCGCGAGGGCGACATCGTCGTCTGCCCCTGGCACAAGTCCCGCTTCGACCTGTGCAACGGCAAGGCCCTCAACGGCCCCGCCGTCTTCCCCCAATCCGGTTACGAGACCAGGGTGCGGGAGGGCAAGATCGAGGTCAAGGCGGTGGCGGAGAACATACAGGAGAAGATCACGTAGCTTTCAGCGGTCAGCTATCAGCCCTTAGCCGCCGGTCTTGTGGCGGACGTGCGTCGTCGAGGACCAATCGATGCATAGAAAACGATACAAATGGGCCGCGTTACTGCGTTGAGCCCGCTGCAGAATGTTTTGGCTGAAAGCTGAGCGGCTGAAGGCTGATAGCCTGGGGAAAAGCGCTAGCCCTTCTCCAGGCTATCCATCGCTTCGCCCGCCGCCCGTCTCAAAGCGCGGTTTGAGTCCACCTGGAAAACCTTCTGCAGGTCGCCGCGGGCCCTTGCCCGCTCGCCGGTGGCGGCAAGGGCCGAGGCGCGGTTGTAGTAGGCGATGCCCAGTTTGGGGTCCTTTTTTATGGCGTGGTCGGCGGCCTCCAGGGCCGCCTCGGGGTTGCCGGAGGCGTCGAGGCTGGCGGCGAGGGCCGAGTAGTAGCGGGGGAGGGGGCGGCGGCCGGTGAGGTCGTCGTAGAGGCGGGCGGCCTCGTCGTAGTCACCGCTGCGGAAGGCGTTGCCGGCGCGGCGTTCTTCCGGGGTGACGGCGCGGGTCATGAGGGCCGTGAGCGTGGCGGCGCCGCCCAGGTAGACGAGCAGGACGGGGAGGTAGTTCTCCACCGTGGCGAGGTCCATGACGAAGGGGAGCCCCGCCACGAAGACGCCGGTTGAGAGGGGTGGGATCATGCGCAGGAAAAACTCCCCGTAGGCGCCCACGCGCAGGAGGTCGCGGTTCTGGCGCCAGATCAGGGCCGTAAAGACCGCCAGGATTACGAGCGCGCCGAGCGTCGGGTAGAGGAGCCTCATTTGAGGTCTTCGAGCAGCTTCCTCGCCGCCGACCGGAACCGGCGCGGCATGTCCGCCTCGAGCGCCTTGTTCAGGTCCTTGACGGCCTTGGTCTTCTTGCCCATCCGGCGGAGGACGAGGGCGCGGTTGTAGTAGGCGAGGCCGTACTCGGGGTCCATATCTATGGCCCTGGTCGAAGCGTTGATGGACTCGTCGTAGCGCTCCGAAGCGCCCAGGGCGGCGCCGTAGAAGGCATGGTTGCGGGCCAGGGGCCTCTCCTGGACGAGCCTCCCGTAGAGCTCGACGGCCTTGGGGTAGTCCCCGCGGCGGAAGACGCCGTTCGCGCGGCGCTCCAGGGCGGGCACGCAGAAGAGGGTCGAGGCGATCACGAGGACGCCGAACAGGATTATCCACGCGAACGCCACCCAGCCCTGCGCGAAAGCCCGCACGAAGTAGAGGCTGATCGCCATGAGCGCCAGCACAAAGAACGGCAGGAACCGCCGCGCCAGGTCGCCCCAGGCCTTCGCCCGGGCGAGGTCCTTGTTCGCCGAATAGATCGTCACCCCGCTAAAGACGACGATCAAGAAGATCAAGACTACCGGAACAGCGGCGGAACCCACGGCCCTCTCCCTACGACCCCACGGACGCCGGCTCCAGCCCCCGCAACACTCCGAGCGAAGGCGAGACCAGATCTTGGAAATCCTCCTCCGACAGCGCCGGCCGCGCCCCCTCGACGGAGACGGACTCCTCCAGCTCGATCCAGGACTTGCACCCGCCGTAGCCCTCGCGGTACGGAAGCTCCACGGTCTCCGCCAGCACGTAAGTCCTCAAGACCAGCACCGTAAGCGGCTTTTTGGGGCGCCACTTGAAGCGGCTCTCGGCGTACTCGTGCGTCCACATGTGATGATCGTTCAGAGCTTCGAGGTCCCTGGCCTCGGAGATCTCGTACGCCCCCTCGACCTCGGCGAACGACGAGAACCGCAAGGGCCCATCGTCCGTGAGGTCCGGGATCTCGTCCATTATCCCTCTGTACTCCGGCTTTATAAGCTCCGGCCTCTGGTGCTCGTAGCCCGGCAGCAGCAGGAAGCGCGTCTTCGGCACGGCGAAGGCCTTCTCCCTGATGCCGCCCTTCCGCACCACGAGCGCCGTGGCGCCCCGTTCCAGCGCCTCTACGGTTACGGCCCATTCCTTGAGCGTGTGGCGCAGAGAATCCAAAAGACCACCTCTCGTATAATGCCACCGGCAAAGTTGCACAGAGATTATATGACGCGAGCGTTCCGGCTTCGACAGGAGGACCCGCATGACCCAGCATGACACCCCGCACCGCGTAGAACGCGACTCCATGGGCGAGGTAGAAGTCCCCCGCGACGCCCTCTTCGGCGCCCAGACCCGCCGCGCCCTCGACAACTTCCCCATAAGCGGCATCCGCTTCCCCCGCCGCTTCATAGAAGCCCTCGGCGCCATCAAGCTCGAGGCCGCCAACGTCAACCACGAGCTCGGCGGCCTCGACGAGAACCTCAAGGACGCCATCGTCGCCGCCGCCGAGGAGGTCGTCGAGGGGACCCTCGATAACCAGTTCGTGCTCGACATCTTCCAGACAGGCTCGGGGACCTCGACGAACATGAACGCAAACGAGGTCATCTCCAACCGGGCCGTGCAGATCCTGGGCGGCGAGCTCGGCTCCAAGGACCCCGTCCACCCAAACGACCACGTCAACCGGGGCCAGTCCTCGAACGACGTAATCCCGACCGCCATCCACCTCGCGGCCCTCATCTCCATCGAGCGCGACCTCCTGCCCGCCCTCCACAAGCTGCGCGACGCCCTCGGGGACAAGTCCGTCGAGTTCGACGACGTCGTGAAGACCGGGAGGACACACCTCCAGGACGCGACCCCTATCCGTCTCGGCCAGGAGTTCCTCGGCTACGCCGGCCAGATCGAACGCGGCATCCAGCGCGTAGAGAAGGCCCGCGAAGACCTCGCCGAAGTGGCTTTGGGCGGCACGGCGGTAGGCACCGGCGTCAACACCCACCCCGAGTTCGCCTCGAGGGTCTGCGAGAAGCTCAGCGCCCGCTTCGGCGTCGAGGTCAGAGAGACCGAGAACCACTTCCAGGCACAAAGTGCCATGGACTCCGCCGTCTTCGCCAGCGGCGCCCTGAAGACCGTCGCCGTAAGCCTCCTCAAGATAGCCAACGACGTCCGCTTCCTAGGTGCCGGACCAAGGGCCAACCTCGCCGAGATAGCCCTCCCCGAGGTGCAGCCCGGCTCCTCCATCATGCCGGGCAAGGTAAACCCCGTCATAGCCGAGAGCGCGGCGATGGTCAGCGCCCAGGTAATAGGCAACGACGCCACCGTCGCCCTCGCCGGCGCGAGCGGCAACTTCGAGCTCAACGTCATGCTCCCCGCCATAGCCCACAACCTGCTTCAGTCCATAGAACTGCTCGCGAGCACCGCCGACAACTTCACGGACCAGCTCGTCGTCGGCCTCAAGGCTACCGAGCGTGGCCCCGCGCTCGTCGAGCAGGGCCTCATGCTCGCCACCGCGCTCGCCCCGGAGATCGGCTACGACAAGGCCGCCGACCTCTCCAAGGAGGCCTACAAGACCGGCAAGACCATCCGCGAGGTCGCCCGCGAGAGGACCGATCTCTCCGAGGAAGAGCTGGATAGGCTGCTCGATGCGCGGAAGATGACGTAAGCGGAGCCGGTTCCAACGAAGCAGTTGACCGCTCGGTTCATAGTGTCGTAAAATGATACTATGAACCTCAGCAGTAAGCACCGCAAGACGCTCCAGGCCGTCTTCGAAGATCCGGTGCGCTCGAACGTGGTGTGGGCCGACGTGGAGAAGTTGTTTGGGGCGTTGGGAGCCGAGTTGAGCGAGGGACGCGGTTCGCGGGTGCGTGTGTACCTGAGCGGGGTGCGGGCGGTGTTCCATCGTCCGCATCCGCACAAGGAAACCGACAAGGGGGCGCTCAGGTCGGTGCGGAGGTTCCTGGCAGAGGCCGGATTCGAGCCGGAGGAGTAGGGTCATGTTGCAGCACAGAGGATACACGGGGCGCGTCGAGTTCGACGATGAGGCGAGGCTGTTCCACGGCGAAGTGATCGACCTTCGAGACGTCGTCACCTTCCAGGGCACGAGCGTCGAGGAACTGGAGGAGGCGTTCCGGGATTCTGTGGACGATTACCTGGAGTTCTGCGAGGAGCGTGGCGAAGAGCCCGACAGGTCGTTCTCTGGACGGCTGATGCTCCGGATATCACCGCAACTGCATCGTCAGGCATATACGCGCGCCCGGCAAGAAGGCAAGAGCTTGAATCAGTGGATCTCGGAGAGGCTGGAGCAGGCCGGGTAGAGCGAGGACGGCCCGGCACTCACGTTGGGTGCCGCCCTCCTGCGCGGAGAGCGTGAAAATTACTTCCGCATGCCCGGTTCGAGAACTTTCTTGCGCAGACGAATGGACTCCGGCGTGATCTCGACCAGCTCGTCCTCGCCGATGTACTCGAGGGCGTCCTCCAGGGTCAGCGGCCGGACAGGTGTCAGGTTGAGGGCGTCGTCGGCGCCGGCGGAGCGGACGTTGGTTAGCTTCTTGTTCTTGCAGACGTTGACGTTGAGGTCGTTCTCGCGGCTGTAGGAGCCGACGACCATGCCGACGTAGACGTCGGTTGCGGGCTGGATAAAGAAGACGCCGCGCTCCTGGAGCTTCCAGATAGAGTAGGCGTAGGCGGTGCCGGCCTCTGAAGCGACCATACTGCCGTTCGTGCGGGTCTTGAGGTCGCCGGCCCACGGGGCGTAGCCGTCGAAGACGTGGCTCATTATCCCTTCTCCTTGGGTCATGGAGAGGAATTGGGTGCGGAAGCCGAAGAGGGCCCGCACCGGAATCTTGAACTCTATCCGCGTCCGCGAGCCCTGCGGCTCGACGTCGACGAGCTGGCCCTTGCGGCCGGAGAGCGTGCCGATGATCGTCGAGGAGAACCGCTCCGGCACGTCGAGGACGAGGTGCTCGAAAGGCTCGTGCTTTCGGCCTTCGATCTCGCGTACGATCACCCGTGGCGACCCGACCTGAACCTCGTACCCCTCGCGCCTCATCGTCTCGAGCAGGATGGAGAGGTGCAGCTCGCCGCGCCCCGAGACCTCGAACTCCTCGGGGCTGAGTTCCTCGACGCGTAGAGATACGTTTGTCTGGACCTCGCGCATCAGGCGGTCGCGGAGGTGGCGGGAAGTAACGTACTTGCCCTCCTTGCCGGCGAAGGGGGAGGTGTTGGGGCCGAAGGTCATGCTGACGGTCGGCTCGTCCACGGTGATGATCGGGAGCGCCTCCGGGTCGGCGAGGTCGGCGACGGTTTCGCCTATCTGCGCGTCCTCGATGCCCGAGAGCGCCACGATGTCCCCGGCGCCCACCCTCTCGGCCTCGATGCGCTGGAGGCCGAGGTGCGTGAAGGGCTGCACGGCGCGCACCTTCGTCCTCGTGCCGTCCTTGTGGAGGAGGTTCACGAACTCGCCCTTGCGGACCTCGCCGCGCTGGACGCGCCCGATCACGATTCGGCCGAGGTAGTCCGAGTAGTCCAGGTTGGTGACGAGCATCTGGAACGGCGCTTCGAGGTCCGTGGCGGGGGCGGGTATCTCCTCCAGCACGGTGTCGAAGAGCTCCTGCATGTCGTCGCGGGGGTCTTCGAGGTCCTTGAAGGCCTTGCCCTCGCGGGCTACGGCGTAGAGGATGGGGAAGTCGAGCTGCTCGTCGGAGGCGCCGAGGTCGGCCATCAGGTCGAAGGTGAGGTCCACTACCTCTTCCGGGCGGGCGTCTTGGCGGTCTATCTTGTTTATGACCACGATGGGCTTGAGCCCGAGCTCTATGGCCTTGCGCAGCACGAAGCGGGTCTGGGGCATGGGGCCTTCCGCGGCGTCGACCAGCAGCAGGCAGCCGTCGACCATGCCGAGGACGCGCTCGACCTCGCCGCCGAAGTCCGTGTGGCCGGGGGTGTCTACTATGTTGATCTTGACGCCCCCGTACTCGACGGCGGTGTTCTTGGCCAGGATGGTGATGCCGCGCTCCCTCTCGAGCACGTTCGAGTCCATGGCGCGCTCGGTTATCTCCTGCCCGTGCCCGAGCTCTAAAGTCTGGCGCAGCAGGGCGTCCACGAGCGTCGTCTTGCCGTGGTCGACGTGCGAGATTATGGCGATATTGCGGTAGTCCACGAGCTCTCCTGACAGACTCATCCCACCACACGACCCTCTGACGCGCGTGAGGGGGGATCCAAGCAACAAAAAAGGCCGCGCGACGCGGGCCTTCGGACCCAGAGTTTACCGCATCGGACGCCGACGACTACCCGCCTTGTGCGTGGACCATCTCTCAGGGATAGAGTTTCTTGCCCTCCGCCAGCATCGCCACGTACTGCGCGATGCGCCGGGCCCTCGTCTCTGGCCTTTTGGCGTCCTGGATCCTGTGCAGGATCGCGTACCTGTTGGCCCTGTCGAGCTTCTCGAAGAACTTGCGGGCGCCCTCGTTCTTCTCAAGCTCCAGGCGCAGGTCGTCCGGCACCGTCGCGGCGCTCTGGGGCTCGTAGGCGGCGTCCCACCGGCCGTCGGCTTTGGCCCGCTCGACCTCCCGCAGGCCGGCCGGCTTCATCCTGTCCGACTCGATGAGCTTCGCGACCTTCTCGCGGTTGACCTGCGACCACTTGCTCCTGGGCCTGCGGGGGGTGAACCGCTGCAAAAAGAACCGCTCGTCGAAGCCGCCTCTCTGGCTGTCGATCCAGCCGTAGCACAGGGCCACGTCGAGGGCCTCTGCGAAGGTAACGCTCCCGATGCCGGAGCCCTCTTCTTGGCGATCTTGAGCCACACCCCGTTTGAGGCGGCGTGCCGCTCTTCGAGCCACTTCTCCCACGCCTCGCGCGAGGCGAACGGGACGATCGGCAGGTCCGGTTTGACGGTCACGACGACTCCCTCCGAAAGCCGTTATAACGAGATGCCATAAGTCTACTGGGGGGCAAGCCCCGCCCCAAGTGGCACCTGGGCCGCGTGGCGTCTCGGGCGCCTCCAGGCGTGGCTAGGGTAGTCTTACCCGCGATCCGGGCGGCAACGGAGAGGGAAGGATCGCACAAACTTGGGCCCGTCGTTTTCGCGCATCCTTACGGGGCTGGTCTTCGTCGCGGCCGGGCTGCTGCACTTCTTCGTCCCCGGTATCTACGAGAGGATCATGCCGCCCTACCTGCCGCTCCACCGCGAGTTGGTCTACCTGAGCGGGGCGGCGGAGGTCCTGGGCGGACTCGGGCTGCTCCCCAGACGCACCCGGCCCGCCGCCGGCATCGGCCTGATCCTCTTACTGCTCGCGGTCCTGCCGGCCAACGTGCAGATGCTGCTCGACGCCCGCGCCGCCGGAAAGCCGCCGGGGTGGATCGCCCTCCTGTGGCTACGCCTTCCGCTGCAACTCGCGCTCATGGCGTGGGTACGGAAGGCCTCTCGTCACCGCGACTGAAGGTCCCGAGGGAAGGGCGACCGGGGTCAACCGAAGAGCAGCCGGTAGGCGATGTATAGGAAGCCGGCGGCCAGGAAGGCGGCCACGAAGATCAATGAGATCTTGCCGAGCGGTCCCGTCCGCCAGACGTCCTCGACGAACCGCCAGAGCTGCCTGAGGCGGACCTCTGACCAGTCCAGGAAGCGGGCGGCGGGGAGGAGCTCGCCGGCCAGGATCGCCAGCCCCAGGAAGACGGTGGCGAAGCCGGGGCCCGGCAGGGGCGCGGTGAAGAGGCTCCCGACCGCGATCACGGCGCCGAGAACGACGAGCACCACCCTCTTTACGATGTGGCCCGGCTGCTGCTGCCGGCGGTGGTAGCGGTCCTTGAAGCGCTCGCCCGGCCTGCCCTCCTTGAACTCCTCCCAGCTTCCCTTGAGGCCCTTGATCATGGCGTGATCTTGGCCCATTTTGTCCCTTTTGGCAACACGGCTCGCTCCCAACCGGCCGCGCGCCGCTCCCGGGCCCGCCCCGGGAGGCTCCAGGCCGGATCTATACCGGTCGCGATACTGCCGGGGCACCGGACGACCGGAGGCGGTTCGCGATCCGGATCGCGCTTTTGGCCGCCTGCCCGTCCCGTGAACTCTTCTCCTGCATCCCGGCGTCGGATGCGGTATACCGAAAACGCAGGAAATATACGGAAAGAGGGATGATGTCGGAATCGAGCAAGGGCGCGGGCCGCGGGCAGGTGGCGACACTCGGGGGCGGGTGCTTCTGGTGCACGGAGGCCGTCTTCCTCGAGGTGCGGGGCGTGGAGAAGGTCGAGTCCGGGTACTCGGGCGGCCACGTCCCGAACCCGACCTACCGGCAGGTGTGCTCCGAGACGACCGGCCACGCCGAGGTAGTGCAGGTAACGTTCGACCCCGAGGTGATCTCCTACCGGGATGTCCTCGAGGTCTTCTTCGCCACCCACGATCCGACGACCCTCAACCGGCAGGGAGCGGACGTGGGGACGCAGTACCGCTCTGCGGTCTTCTACCACGACGAGGAGCAGAAGAAGGTGGCCGAAGAGGTCATCGCGGAGCTCGGGGCCCAGGGCATCTGGGACGACCCAATCGTGACCGAGGTCGTGCCGTTCGAGGAGTTCTACGTCGCGGAGGACTACCACCAGAACTACTTCGCCAGCAACGGCTACCAGCCGTACTGCCAGGTCATCATCGCCCCGAAGGTCGCGAAGTTCCGCAGGGAGCACCTCGAAAGGCTCAAGGCCTAGAAGAAGAGGTTTTAACAATCGGGTTTCGGGCTTGAGGGGAGAAGGAGGGCGGGGCACGGCGGAGGTGAAGTGGCCCCTTCTCGTCCTGTTTGTACTGGTCCTCTTCTCTTGCGGCGTCCAACCGGCGTCGCAGCAAGACGACTCCGGCGGGGGAGGGGGGCGGGTCCCGACCGCCGAGAAGACGGTCGTGGAGGAGCCTACGGTCGAAGAGGCCGCCGTCGAGGAGACCACGTCGGCGCGGTCGGCGGGTGGGCAGGGGTCGGAAGATGCCCGGCAGAGCGACACAGGTCCGGAGTTGCGCGATGGGCCGGCGACGACGAGCACGGCCGCACGGGCGGCCGTGGGGACGAACGGGATGGTGAGCGCGGCGCACCCGCTGGCGACGCGGGCCGGGGTGGAGGTTTTGGAGGACGGCGGCAACGCGTTCGACGCGGCCGTCGCCGTCGGCGCCGCCCTGAACGTCGTCGAGCCGATGATGAGCGGTGTGGGCGGGTACGGCGCCACGGTCGTCTACGACGCCGAGAAGGGGGAGACCCGCTTCCTGGAGACCGGCAGCAGGACGCCGGAGTCGCTCGACCCTTCCGTCTTCCGGCCGCCGACGCCGAATTACGGGGAGAACCGCTGCGGCGGCCCGGTCGTCTCGACGCCGGGCAACCTAAACGCGTGGCGGCTCATGTGGGAGGAGTACGGGGAAGAGGAGTGGTCCGGGCTCTTCGGTCCGGCCGTGCGCTACGCCGAGGAGGGGTTCGTCATCCGGGAGGAGACGGCCGGTTGGATCGGCTCCGAGTATTCGGCCTTTCCCGCCCACGCGCAGGAGATCTACGGCAGAAACGGCGCGCCGTTGCAGGCAGGCGACCGCCTCGTCCAGGAAGACCTGGCCGGCTCCCTGAGGCTCATCGCCGAAGAGGGCGCGGGCGCGATCTACGGCGGCGAGCTAGGCCGCGCGATGGTCGCCGAGGCGCGGGAGAACGGCAGCTCTCTGACCGAAGAGGACCTGCGGGAGAACCGCGCCCGCTGGCGGGAGACCGTAAGCTCGGGCTACGGGGACGAGAGGATCGTGACGGCCGGGCCCCCGTCGACCGCCTGGGGCGCCCTCGTCCGGCTCGGCACGATGGGGGAGCTCGACCCGGCCTCCCTCGGCCAAAACACCTCCCCCTACGTCCACGCGCTCACGGAGATCTCCAAGAACGCCTTCTCCCAGACGAGCCGGTACGCCGCCGACCCACCCCTGGAGAGGCTCTTCTCCGAAGGCTACTTCGCCGAACAGGCCGCCGCCGTGGACTTCTCGGGCGCCATCCCATACGAGCTGCCCGTAACCTTCGACTCGGCCACCAGCTGCTCCCCGACGGGCTACGTCCCCACGACGGGTGCGGCCTCCGCGTCTGCGAGCGCCCAGGCGGGCGTCGGGCACACCACGCACTTCGTGGTCGCCGACCGGGAGGGCAACGTCGTCTCCTCCACGCAGACCTTGGGCAACGTGTTCGGGAGCAAGCTCATGCCCGAAGGGACCGGGCTGTGGCTCAACGACCAGCTCGCCTGGAGCCGCTTCGAGCCCCGGGGCAACGTCTTCGACGTCTACCCCGGCCGCCAGACCCTGTACGCGCTCTGCCCCGTGATAGTCATGCGCGACGGGCGGCCCGCGATCGCGCTCGGCACCCCCGGCGGGCGGACCATCCCGCAGACCACGGCGCAGATGATCATGAACATGGAGGCCTTCGGCATGGACGTCCAGGAGGCCGTAAGCGCCCCCCGCTTCAGCTTCGTCATCCCGGACCTCCTCGGCGTCGAACCGGGCATACCGACGAACGTCCAGGCCGAGCTCGAAGCCCTCGGCCACGACGTCTACGTGGACGAACTCGGCTTCGGCAACGCCCACGGCCTCACCATCGAGTACGGCAGGGAGGGTAACCCCAGCCGCTTCACCGGTGCCGCCGACCCCCGGGGCGAGGGCGCCGCGACCGGCCTCTAGAGCTTTCAGCCGTCAGCTATCAGCCTTCAGCAAGACCGAAGAGCCGATAACCGTCAGCGGAGGCCGACGACCTGAGCGTGCCGACACCCGATGCCGCAGTTTGCAGAATCGTTTGGCTCTTGCAAACCCCTCCAAGGAACCCCACCATCGGCTATCAGAAAATACAAAAAGCTGACGGCTGACCGCTGAGAGCTGATGGCTAACAGCTCTAATTTCTGTCCAGTCCTCCGAGGCCGAAGAGATCGGTCTCGTCCCGGCTCGTCTGGAGGGCGTCTATGAGCTCTTCGAGGCGTCCCATCTCCACCCTCATGCCTCCCTCCCCGGCGGGCGGCGGGTCGAGGGCGACGTACTCAGCCCTGCCCCGGCAGGTTTCGAGGGCGACGAGCAGGCCGGCGCCGGAGACCTCGACGGGCTTCCAGGCGGGGCCGAAGTCCGTGGAGTCGAGGAAGGCCTGGGCCTTGGTGGCGGAGTCGAAGAGCGGCAGCGAGGGGCGGTCGTCCACGGAGATCAGGAGCGGCTCCATGCCGGGCGCCGCCTCCTCGTAGAGGAGCACGTAGGGCGGCTGCGGGGCTTCCCTGGCCGGCATGTCCCTAGAGTGGCCTCGGGGCCATCGTCACGAGCAGGACGAGCTCGTCTCCGGAGTCGTTGCGGACCCCGTGGGGGACGCCGGCGCGAGCGATGACGGCGTTTCCCTCGGTTAGGTCCGCCTCCTCCTCGCCGATGGTGAAGCGTCCCGCGCCCCTCACGACGAAGTAGACCTTGTCTGAGCCTTCGTGGGAGTGGACCTTCTGGGACTGGCCTGGGAGCAGGCAGTAGGCGTCGTAAAAGAGGTTGGGCGAGTCGAAGAGCGGGTTCTTCTTCATCTTCTCCTCCGAGAAGGAGATGTGGTCCGCCAGCCGTCTGCTCTCCAAGCCCGTTCCTCCTGTCTCTCTGAGCACCACAACTGTAGCATCCCGGCGGGTCTTGCTATCATGCGCGGACGATGGAGAGGACGGACGAAGCATTCCCCGAGGTAACGCTCCGCCTACCGGGCTGGGTGGGGGAGCTGTCGTCCGACGGGGACCGCGCCTACCGGACGGTCGAGGACAGGATGCGCTTTGTGGTGGAGCTCTCGCGCCTGAACGTTAGGAACGAGACCGGCGGGCCGTTCGGGGCGGCGATCTTCGAGAGGGAGACCGGGCGCCTGCTCGCGCCCGGTGTGAACCTCGTCGTGGGGTCGGGATGCTCCGTCTTCCACGCCGAGATGGTGGCCGTCATGGTCGCCCAGAGGGTCCTCGGCACCTTCGACCTCGGCGGCGAGAACCTCCCGTCCTACGAGCTGGTCGCCAGCACGGAGCCGTGCGCGATGTGCCTGGGCGCGACCCCCTGGTCCGGCGTCAGGCACCTGGTCTGCGGCGCCCGCGACGAGGACGCCCGCGCCGTCGGCTTCGACGAGGGGGTAAAGCCGACCCTGTGGGTGGGTGCCCTTGAACAACGCGGCATAACCGTGCAGCGGGACGTCCTGCGCGATGAGGCCGCCGGGGTGCTCCAGGAATACGCCGAACGGGGGGGCGAGATCTACAACTCCCGCCAGGGTGAGTAGGCTTTGAGGTTCCAGGCTTCAGGTTCGAGTGTCGGGGTAGGAGCGGTTTCGCGTGATCCGAGTTCTTCCCAAGCGATCTGCCGGCGCAACGCTCCGGCCCTCCCCGGAGAGACGCCACCGATTCGGTGCCACTACCCACCTTTCGATCGGCGCCGAGCACGCAAACAGGACAATCGTCCGTCAACTTCCAAACCTCAAACCTACACGGCAAACTCCTTCGGGAAGCGCGTCAGGTTCCGGCTCCCGCTCTCGGTGACGACGACGAGGTCCTCGATGCGCACGCCGCCGATATCCGGGTCGTAGACGCCAGGCTCGACGGAGACGACGTCGCCGGGGATGAGCTCTTCGTCCACGGGCGCGATGCGGGGGGCCTCGTGGATCTCCAACCCGACGCCATGTCCCGTGCCGTGGAAGAAGCCCTCGGTAAGCGGTTTGCCCGGCTCCTGGTCGTGGACGTTGGTCTTGTAACCCGCTTCGTGCAGGACGTCGGCTACCTTTCGGTGCACGTCCCTGCCGTTCACGCCGGCCTTTATCATGGCCAGAGCGGCCTCCTGGCTCTCCAGGACCGCGTCGTACATCTGTCGCAGCCCTTCGTTCGGCTCTCCCTTGACGAACGTGCGGGTCATATCGGAGTAGTAGCGGGATGAGAGGTCCTTGGGGAAGATGTCGACGATGATCGACTCGCCGGCCTTCAGCGGCCCGCGACCGCGCTCGTGCGGGTCGGCGCCCTGCGGGCCGCCCGCGGCTATGGTGCCGTCCGCAGCACAGTTGCGCCTGAGAAGCTCCACGTCTATCTCCGAGCGCAGCAGCTCGCTCGTCAGGGGCTCGCCGCGCCAGATGAGCGAGCCGTCGTCCCCGACCTCGGACTCTTGGAGGATAGATCTGGCGTGGGCGCAGGCTGCCTCGACGGCGGCCTGGGTCTTCTCGATGTTGGAGATCTCCGCTTCGGTCTTGACCCGGCGCAGACCCTCGAAGACCACCCTGTCTGGGGTGAGCGTCACGCCGCAGGCGCGCAACTCGTCGGCGTAGATCACGCCGAATCCCGGCGGGACGGCGATGGGGGAGCCCACGGCGCCCAGCCTCTCCAGCAGGTTCGCTATGGCGGCGGCGTAGGCCCTGGCGCCGCTCTTCAGCTCGCGGGAGAGCCTGGTTATCTCGAGCTCGTCGTAGGAGAGCAGCTCGTCCGCGGGGGCCTCTTTGGCCGCCCGACCGTACTCCAGGGAGGAGACGGCGAGGTACCTCTTGCCGGCCACGCGCAGGCAGATCACGGCGTCCGGCGCCAGAAACCCGGAGAGGTGGTAGGCGTCGGCGTCGTGCTCCGGCGCCCCGATAACGAGCAGGTTCCTATCCTCGTCCGTCATACTCTTCCCTCCGATAAGACGACCTCCATGAGGCCAACCATTCTACTACCGCCCCGCGAAGACGCGTCCGGGCGCTCGTATATAATCGGCCGCGGATGCAGGAGAAGCGCGACATGCGAAGCCGGGTGCAGGAGGCCCTCGACAAGGTGCGGCCCGCCCTCAAGGCCGACGGCGGCGACGCCCGCATCGTCGCCTGCGACGAGAGGACAGGCACCGTCAGCATCCAGATGCTCGGCGCCTGCAAGGGGTGCCCCCTCTCCCAACTAGACTTCGCCTACGCCATAGAGAGCCTGATCCGGCGCGAAGTGCCCGAGGTGCGCGAGATAGTCGCGGTGTAGTCAGCCCGCTGCGCCCTTCGGGCTCCGCTTTCAGCACGGCGCCTTCGGCGCCTCTCAGCCCGCCTCCTCCGGAGGCTTTCATCGCGCGGCCTGACGGCCGCTTTCAGCTCTTCTGGTGGGTGGCGTTGCCCCGCGCTGGACGAATTCCTGCGCAAACGACGCTTGCGGGTCCTTGCTTGCTGCCGGGCCGGTCTACCATAAGAGAAAGCTGAAATGCTGAAAGCGAGGGCCGAAGGCCCGAAGCGTGCTGAGAGCGGAGCCCGCAGGGCGTAGCGGGCTGAAAGCCGGCGAAGCCGGCGGGCTCTTACTGCTGTTCCTGGCGTGAGGCCCGCAGCGCTTCGGGCGGTATCGCTTCGCGGGCTTCGGAGAGGGCATCTATGGCCCTCTTGCGGGCGCGGCGGAGTTTGAGGCGTTGCACGAGGGGGGCGTTCGGGAGGGCTTCGTTTACGAGGTGGGTGAGGGTGATCATGTCGTTGGCGCAGGCGCGGTAGCCTAAAGCGCACATCTCGACGCGGGTCTCGTCGGCGGGGAGCTCGGTGAGGGAGCGTCGGATCTCGCCCGCCCGTTCGACGATGGAGCGGGAGAGGCTCTCCGGGGACTCGTCCCGGCGGCGCGGCCTGTGGCGCACGATCGCCTCGGGCGAGAGGCGGCGCAGGCGGTGGGCCGGGCTCTCGAGCTCGCGGCGCACGACGAGCGCTATGCCGACGGTAAGCGGGACGAGGGGGACCAGCACCCAGATCGGGATACCCGGCACGACGAGCGTGAGCAGCAGGAGGCCGACGACCTCCACCACCAGGACCAGCGCTACCCCGAGCTTGAACATACCCGCGACACCCTTCCGCCACCGTCGCTGCGAAGAACCCTAGTCTAGTTTTCGCGCGGCGGTTTGGCAAGAACCTCTTCGGCGGACGGTATACTCATCCCCATGCAGACCACCAAGGCCCCGGAGTTCAGCCTGGACCGACCGCTCTCGAGCGCCCTCGCGACGATCCGGGCGGTCCTCTTCTCGCCGAGGGCTTTCTACGCGAACTTTGGGGCCGACGGGCCCCTCAGGGAGCCCGCCCTGTTCGTGCTGCTCGTCGGGACGGTCACTGGCGCGCTGGGGGCGGCGGTGGCCCTGGCCTCGAACGTGGCGACCGGGGGCATAGGCGCGGACGACCTCAGGGCGGCGGTCGTGGAGGGGCTCCTGTTCGCGCTGCTCTCGCCGGTCGGCGTCGCGGTCGCGGCGGCGGTCTACCTGCTCTCGATCAGGACCTTCGTCGGCAATGTCGCGAACTTCCCGCAGGCGTACCGCCTCGTGGCCTACGCCTACTCCGCCTTCGTGTTCGCCTGGGTTCCGGTGCTCGGGTCCGTCGCCATCTCCTACGCTCTGCTGGTCCTGATGGGCGTAGCCATCAAGGAGGTCTACGGGACTTCCTTCCTGACGGCCGTCATTACGGCGCTGGTCGGGTTCGTCCCGGTGGGCTCCGCGCTCGTGTGGATCACGGCCGTGGCCCTGACTTCCTGACGAGCGCCTCGTACTCCCTGCGGTCCCGCTCCGCCCGCCGCCGCAACGGTTCGGGCACGGCATCGAGCCCCCTCCCGTAGCGCTCGACGAGCAGCCTGATGGAGATCTCCAGGTAAGCCCGCCGCGTGGAGAGCTCCGCCGGCACGGTCATCTCCTTCGGAAAGACGCGGTACGCAGAGTCTTCCCGCAGGCCCAGGGGAGGCGGTCGGACGCCGCGCTTCCTGCCGGAGGAGATCCTGCCCTCCCAACGGTTCCTGAGCGCCCGCAGCTCCTCCGTGTCCGGCAGCACGGCCAACGGCCCGGCCTCGAACGGGTCCTCCGGCGCGAACCCGAACGACTCCTCGAACAGCCGCGCGGATTTCCCCGCGCCCCGGCCGAGCAGGTACTCGTACTCGCACCTGAGCAGCACGAGCTGCGCGTCGTAGTACGCGCCGAGCCCGTCCCGCGCCGGACGCGAGGCATCCAGCCCCCTCTCGGCCAGCAACCCCCGTACGACGCCGACCCGGTTGCGTAGCCGCAGCCGCCTCCGCAAGAACGTCCCGCCGCCGCAGACCAGCCCGGCCGCTATCGGGATCAAGGGCGCGAGAGGACCGGCCCACACCGTCCCGAAGACCGGCGCCGAGAGCAGCACCAGCGCCCCCGCCGCGCAGACCACCGTGAGCCCGAGCTTCCAGGCCCGGCGTCCGCCGCCCCCGGCCTCCGCGTACGCCCGCCCGAGCTCGTACCAGAGGGCCAGGGTCTCCTCGTCGAAAGCAGCGGATGTGCGTCCACCCTGCACGCGTTCTATTCTACCCACCATGACCGACCGAACCTCGGGCCCCGCCCGTCTCGTCACCAACGTCCTCAACCCGTTCGTCATCTTTACCGCGCTCTACGCCCTCGTGGCCTTCGCCAGGGCAGATCTCGGGGACGCCGTCCTCTACGTCGCGCTCGATCTCCTGGCGGCTGCCGTCGTGGTCGGGTA
This sequence comes from Rubrobacter sp., assembly GCA_035936475.1. Taxonomy (GTDB): domain Bacteria; phylum Actinomycetota; class Rubrobacteria; order Rubrobacterales; family Rubrobacteraceae; genus Rubrobacter_D. Next base: position 29,781 of record DASYWA010000148.1, read on the forward strand.
CGTGCTGCTTATGCGGCGCCGCAAGCGGGTGGGGGACTTCTGGATCTCGGCCCGCGCAGAGCGTCTCATTCCCGCCCTCGTGTTGCTCACCACGTTCGTCGCACTCCTCGCAGCCCTCGCCTTCTTCGACGCCCCGCGAGACCTCTTCTTGTTGACGCTCTCGATGGGGCTCGCCAGCGCCGCCGTCGCCGCCGTCACCCTCCTGTGGAAGGCAAGCGCCCACTGCGCCGTCGCCGGCCACGCCGCCGTCGCGGGACTCTTCCTGACCGGACCTCCGGGGATCATCTTCGTGCTAGCGCTGCCGTTGGTCGTCTGGTCGCGCGTCACGCTCACCGCGCACACCCTCTCGCAGGCGCTCGCGGGTACGGCCGTGGGGGCCGTCTTTGCCTCCCTGTTGTTGGTATGAAGCCCGCCGGAACCGATCCCGAATCCCCGGTGTACTTCCCTTTACCATGCGTTGTATGGCCATCATAGCGTCGAGGGTGCCCATGACGATTCTGGTGTTCGCCGCCCTCGTGACCTCTGCTTGCGTCCAGGGCGGCCAGGATACGCCATCGGGAGAAGCCAACGGCGGCGGGCAGAAGGGCACGAGCGAAAGGAGCAACCCCGTACGCCAGGAACCTACGATCCAGCAGGATGAACGGCAGAGCCTGACCGGCGTCATAAGCGACAAAGAGAAGGGTTCGTGCCCGTACTCGAAGAGGCCGTGCATCCGGATATTGGTCGAAGAAGACCCCGACGCTGACTGCAGAGGGGGCAGGGGGCCGCTCGAATCCGGCTGCGAGAAGATGTACTTCGACGTTACCGGCGAGACGGAAGTGCTCCGAAAGAAAGGGAACAACCGAAAAGCGGCATCGTCCGCGGCCGAACTGCATGAGGGGCTCAGGGTTAGCGCCGATTACACGGGCTACGACGTGGCGGAGTCCTATCCTTCGCAAACAGGTGCCCGTGTGGTAACCATCCTCGGGTCCCGTTAGGCCCCGCAATGGGTGACGCACCGAGGGAACATAGAAAAGGCCCGTATAGGGCGGGCCTTACGGAGTGCCCCACTGGGATTCGCCCTCCGGGTTTTCGTCGCGAGAGGCGATGGGACCATCAAGGAGGGTATCGCACGGTGGCGACGATCTACCGCAGCACAATCGCGGCTTGACGGTGCTGGCTCTCGTTAACGTGGATGCTCAAGGGCCCGTAGCCCGGGGGATAGGCGCGCCCACATACCGTTGTGTAGGTCTCCGGGACCGCGCGACCCGAGGTCCTCGGGTTGCTACTCTTCCTTCCTGCTCTCTAGTTCGTTGGCCGCTTCGCTTATGATCTTGATAAGCTCCTCGTCGCTCATCTCGGAGACGTCGCCGGCGGGGGCTTGTTGGGAACCGGCACGGCCTCCCGGTTGCTCTTCTGGTACCTCGATCCCTTGTGTCCCGGACGGTTCCTCGGAGGTCCCCAAGGCATCGCCCCCCTCGACGTTTACCGTCTCGCCGGTATCCTCGCCCTCGACGAAGGCAACCACATCCTCGTAGGTCTCCAGAACCGTCACCTCCCCCTGCTCGGAGGCGTTGACCATGACGGTCTGGTTGACCCCCGCTTTGTCGGCGTTGGTTATGGTGGCCATCCAGTAGAGGGTCTCGTCTTTGACCACCGGCCTGGGTTCGAGTATTACCGCGTTCTGGCCCCACTGGTAGTTGGGGAAGGCGGCCTTGGCGTAATCCAGGGCCTTGTTGACCCCGATCAGGGCGCTGCCCGCGTCGGGTTTGAAGTAGGCGACCTCGCCGCTGTGGCCATCGACGTAGATCCCCTGGTACATCGAGAAGCTTCTGCCGTAGGGCTCGGCGGCCAGGAACCACTGCGGCGCGTCTTCCGTGGGGATGAGGAAGGGCATCTCGTTGGTCGAGGTTCCCTGAGTGGCGGCGGGTTGCTCGTCGAGCGAGTTCTGGTCCTCGGGTGCGGCTATCTGGGGGATTTGGGCCTCGTCCTTGTGGGCAAACCAGGTATTCCAGTAGCCGTTGCGGTACTTCCAGACGTCGCCCACTTTCCTCGCCAACTGCTCGGGATAGAGCCGCTCGCCTTCGAAGCGCACATCCTTTACGGCTTCTTCGGCAGAGAGGTTCTCTATCTCTCCATCGGGGTGGACTACCAGAACGCCTCCCCACCGGGGGACCATCACCGGGAAAGAGAACCTGTAGGTTATGTACGGGACTATCCCGAGCAGCTCTTCCCCGTCGAGGACGTAATACTGGTTCGTGTGTTGCGCGAAGAACTTCTCCCTCTTGAGCTGCCAGCCGACGTTCCTGTAAAGGGCCATGCCCTCGCCCCGCCTGAACTCCTGGTCTACGATCTCGGCCGACCCATCGGGCTGGATGACCACGGCCCCGTCCTGGTTGTTGACCACGGAGTTCCAGAGACCGTTGGGTTCTCTTGGGGCCACCCAATCTATCCCGCCCTCGCCGTTGTCCAGGGGTTCGAAATCCCCGAGCGTCAGGGTAGGTTCGTCCTGGGTGTTCAGCCCGAAGCGCGCGGCCACGTCGTAGGGGAGAAACCTCAGCCCCGTCGTGTCGGGCATCTCTTCGATCTCTTCGGCTTCTATGGAGTCCAGGTACCGCAGGTCCCGTAGTGGCGCGGACACGAACAGGTAGGCCAAGGCCGCGACGGCGGCAACCACCGCCACTATCTTGGCCGGGTCCCTGTCCCCTATGTTCCAGAGGTAAGCGCCGAGAACCGTGCCGACGACGACCACGAGGAAGAAAGGCCAGTTTACGTACAATGCCATCACCAGGGCGTGGAAGAGCGGAGACACCAGCCACGCGAAGAACAGGACCACGACGAGGCTCACCACCAACCGTACCCGGCCAACAGAAGCCAAGCGCGACGACAAATCGCTCAGACGTTTCCTGATCTGGTCCACACTTGTCCTTCCTAGACTTTCTTATCCCTAGTCTATACCGTCGCGTCGCCTAATGAACAACCGGCTTGGCCTCTCAAGCCCATGAGAAGCCCCTAGCGGCCCTCGTCTTCTTTCATGGAGGACGCGACAGGCTCGTTCTTCGATGGTATGCGCCGGTAAGCGTCCTCGCACAACCATGCCGGGAGAGGATCAAAACGCCGGATCAAAACGCCGGGGATGGGGATGCGAACCCGCGAGAGCCCAGAGGATCACGGACCATACACGATGTTCCCCGATTCCAGGCGCTGCCGCCGGATCGGTCGGGCTCTTCACACGAGCGGCGCGCGGGGGAGGTTCCTTGCAAGGGGTTGATCCTAGAGCGGGACCGTTCTGGTCGTGTCACGCTGATTTCGTTGACGATCGGGCGGGTCTCCGAGAGTGACCCCACCGGGATTCGAACCCGGGTTTTCGCCGTGAGAGGGCGATGTCCTTGGCCTCTAGACGATGGGGCCGTGCTTAGAAGCCGGCAGAGTTTATCGGAAGAGCGAGGCTTCGTCAAAGCGATTTGGGCCAGTCGGCATCTCAGCTAGGTAGCACTTCTGCTTTTTGCTTTTGCCGACAAGCTGAGAGCCGCCCGCAGGGCGGCGTGCCGACCGGCCGACTAGCTCACCGAGAGGTGCTGCATCTTCTCGGCGGCGTCCTCGATCCTCGTCAGGCTCCGCTCGCGGCCGAGGAGCAGCATGGTCTCGAAGAGGCCGGCGCTTACCGTGCGGCCCGTCGTGGCGAAGCGCAAGGGGTGGATGAGGTGCCGCGCGCCCTTCTCCTTCTCCGCGGCGAGGCTGCGGACGGCCTCTTCTATGGACTCCTCAGTCCACCCGAGGAGCGCCTTCAGGCGCTCGGCGAGTTCGGGGAAGTTCTCCCTGACGAAGTCCTTGCCGAACTGTTTCTCGAACTCGGCCTCGTCGTAGTCGAGGGTGCCGCCGTAGAAGTAGCCGACGGCGTCGGGGATGTCGGTGGTCAGGGCGATGCGCTCCTTGAGGAGGTCCATGATCGCCTCCAGGCGCGGACGGTCCGCCTGGAGCTCTTCCTCCGTCGCGGCGCCGGACTCGACGAGCAGGGGGGTCGCGATGTCGGCGAGCTCGGCCGGGCTGTAACGGCGGAGGTAGACGGCGTTTATGGCGCGGAGCTTGTTCTCGTCGAAGACCGCGGGGTTGCCGCTGACGCGGTCCACGCGGAACCTCGAAGCAAGCTCGTCGCGGGAGAAGATCTCCTCGTCCGCGGCGTAGCCGGCCCCGAGCAGGGCCAGGTAGTTGAAGAGCGCGTCCGGCAAGTAGCCCTGCTCCGCGAACTCCTCGACGTGGGCCGAGCCGTGGCGTTTGGAGAGCTTCTTCTTGTCGGGGCCCAAAACCATCGGGACGTGGGCGAAGCCGGGGAGGGGGTTGCCGAGGGCCTGGTGGATCAGGATCTGGCGCGGCGTGTTGGAGAGGTGGTCGTCGCCCCTGATGACGTGGCTGATCTCCATCTCCGCGTCGTCCACCGCCGCGGCGAAGTTGTAGGTGGGTGTGTCGGTGGACTTCATGAGCACGAAGTCCTCGAGGTTGGCGTTCTCGAAGGTCACGGGGCCCCGGATCATGTCCTCCACCACGGTCTGCCCCTCGCGCGGGGTCTTGAACCGCACGGTGTAGGGCTCCCCGGCCTCTATCTTCTTCCGCGCCTCCTCAGGGTCCATCTCGCGGTACTCGCCGCCGGTGTAGATGGGCTGGCGCCTCTCGGCCCTCGCCTTCTCGCGCATCTCGGAGAGTTCTTCGGGGGTGGCGAAGTCGTAGTAGGCGGCCCCGGAGTCGAGGAGCTTCTGCGAGAACTCGCGGTAGAGGTCGAAGCGGTCGGTCTGGCGGTAGGGGGGGTGGGGGCCGCCGATGCCGGGTCCCTCGTCCCAGTCAAGGCCGATCCAGCGCAGCGAGCGCTCCAGCTGGTCCACGGACGCTTGCGTCGAGCGGGCGAGGTCGGTGTCTTCTATGCGCAGGACGAACGTGCCGCCGTTCTGGCGGGCGAAGAGCCAGTTGAAGAGGGCGGTCCTTACGCCGCCGACGTGCAACATCCCCGTCGGGCTCGGCGCGTACCGGACCCGGATCTTTGAGTTCTCCATGGACCTAAACTAGCACACGTAAAGGACGTTAGAAAGCTCACAAAGACGCCGCAATCGTGTAAGCGGGTTATCCGGCCGGACCTTGCGCGGGCACGATACTCCTATCAGCAGAGGAGTTCTCGCGGGAGGTGCGCGCTATGAGATCACTACCGGGGCCGCTGGAGGCGGCGGATGTCAGGATCACGCAGTGGATGGCCCGCTACGGCGTCTTCACCCTGCGCGTCGCCCTCGGCCTCGTCTTCCTCTGGTTCGGCGCCCTCAATACGTACCCGCCAAAGTACAAACCCCCCCGAGGTAAGGTTCCGCGCCCTGGCCAGTGATGGAGCCCTGGAGCTGCGGCTGGCCTAGATCTTCGGACGCGCGTACGTACTTGTGGGCTGTGCGGTAGAGGCCTTCTCGGAACTTCGCGGCGAGGGGGTTCCCGGACGTTCGGCCGAACGCGCCGGCCTCTTCTTCGGCCCGAACCTCTTATCCCCAGGCCAAATAGATCAGCACCGTGCGGGACATCTGCCCTATGCCTCACGATCGCTGCTTCGCTAGGGTTCCAGTACGAGCAGAGCCCATCCGCGAATAAGCGCGGCGATGGTCCGAGAGCCACCGACGATTCGGGAATACGGCCCCCGCCATACCATCGAGGTAGCCGACGCGGGGAGCACCGAGGGATGCGTCTTGGAGGATAAGCTAGAAGGAGTGGGGATGATTCAGGAACAGCAGGTGATCGAGGATCTTGGCGTCCTGAGGGAGGACCCGGCTTACAGGAACGGTTGGGAGGATGGCCGCTTCGGGCCAACGCGGTTATTCGTTGAGAACTCGAACCTCGTGGGATGGGCGGGCCACCGGGAGAGGCTAGCGTACTACCGGGGCCATCGCGACGGGCGGCGGGTCCGCGAGATGCTGGCGCAACGGGACCCTGCCTGATCCCGGGCTGCGGTTCTCCCTTTGGCATCATTCAACCGAGGGGTACGTGGAAGATGAGTTCTTGGGACGACACGACGACCGGGCGAACGGGAAGCGGATGGCATGACGGACGAAGAGATCGACAGATTCGCGTCGGTGTTGAAGGAGTGCGAGCGCATCCGGGCGATGATGGTGAGGGATGAGGCCGCGTTGTCCACCGGCGAGCACGAGGGCATACCGATAGCCGCCGCGCCGCCGGAGCAACGGACACCCTTGCTCACGAGGTCCACCGCCGCCTGACCTTGGCACAGCTTGGGCCCCCTCCGCAAGACTGGCCGCGACAGGAGTTTTCGCGATGGATGTATATTCGTCACCGTGTATGGCTTGAGGATTCCTACGGCGACGCCGGACCTAAGATCGTGCTTCGCGGCTTTCGTCGACGCCCATCGACTCTACACGTGAGTCCGAAAA
>DASYWA010000149.1:0-2248 GCA_035936475.1 Rubrobacter sp.
CCACCGGCTACTACGGCATAGACGGCCGCCTCGACACCTGCATAACGCTGAGGACGGCCCTGCTAAAGGACGGAACCATCTACTTCCAGGCCGGCGGCGGCGTCGTCGCCGACTCGGTCCCTTCGGCGGAGTACGAGGAGACCCGCAACAAGGCTGGCGCCATAAGGCAGGCCCTGGAGGTCGCCCGCAGCCGCGGGATGTGGTTGTAGCAGCGGCCCGCATGATACGCGGCGCCTTGCCAAAAGCTATTCGGCCAATTGCGTGGAGCACCCCTTCCCGGAAGTCGAGATGCAGGATACTGCATGGGACGCGTCCGGAGGGACGGCTGGACCCCGTTCTGTTGCATTGACCGGCGCGGGGCCGGCCACAAGATGTTGCGGCGGCGCATAAAGATGCAAGAAACCGGATGGCCGTCGGTGGATCGTCGACGGCAGCAGAACCTTCCCTGTCGTAGCCTTTGCCTCCGCCGAACGGTCTGCCTGGCGTTGCGGCTGATACGGTCAAAGCCTCCGATGCGGGCATAGAAGGTGCAGGCGATCGCTTCGAGGGGCTAAACCTCGCTCCGCCCGGTAGTTAGGTCGCCCTCAGAGAGTGCCACGAGGTCGGTGAATGTGCCGCCGACGTCCACCCTGAGCCGCAGTTCGCTCATAAGACCACCCTAGCCCTCTGAGGGGTTTGAGGACAGTTCCTTCGTTACCTCGGCCCCGTCGCGCAGTACCAGGCGGACCTCCTCCAGGGCACGGATATCCTGCAGCGGATCCCCGGCCACCGCCAGGAGGTCGGCCCTCTTGCCCGGCTCCAGGGAGCCCAACTCGTCGCCCAGGCCCAGCAACCGGGCCGCCTCGAGGGTGCCGAAGCGCAGGGCCTGCTGCGCCGTCGCGCCGGCCTCGACCATCAGGCCGAGCTCCTCGCGCAGCGTGCCGTGGGGGTGCCCCGGCGCGCCGCAGTCGGTGCCGGCCGCCACGGGGACCCCCAGCTCGAGGGCCAGCCGGAAGGCCTCCCGAGAGGCTTCGAGCACCTCGGCGGTCTTGCGCCGGATGTACTCGGGCGCCCCAAGCTCCGGACCCTTCCCGCTCATGGCCGCGTAGACCGACATGGTGGGGACGAGGTAGGTCCCCGAATCCCGCATCCGCCCGGCCGTCTCCCGGTCCAGGAAGCTCCCGTGTTCGATGGAGTCCACCCCGGCGTCCAGGGCGTTCCCCATCGCCGCGACCGAGTAGGCGTGGGCGGCGACCTTCCTCCCCGCCTTGTGGGCCTCTTCCACGCCGGCGCGCATCTCCTCGACGGTAAGCTGCGGCGAACCCGGCTCCTCGGCGTGGCCGTAGACCCCGCCCGAGGCCATGAGCTTTAAGCACGCGGCCCCGGCCTTCATCTCCTCGCGCACCGCGCGCCTGACCGCGTCGGGGCCGTCGGCCTCGCGCCCGAGGAACCACCCGTGACCGCCGGTCATGGCTATCGCCCTACCCGCCGCTATCACCCTCGGTCCCGGAAGGACGCCCAGCTCAACCGCCCGGGCCACGTCGATCGAGAGGCCGCCGGTGGCGCCGACGTCGCGGACGGTGGTGACGCCGGCGTGGAGGTGGAGGGCGGCGTTTTGGGCGCAGCGCAGCGCCGTGAGGGCGGGCGACTCGCGCCCGACCACCTCGTGGGGCTCCGCCGAGGCCGACCAGACCAGGTGGACGTGGGCGTCTACGAGGCCGGGCAGAAGCGTGGCCTCGCCGAGGTCCACCACCCGCGTGCCGGAGGGCACCTCTCCGGCCGACCCCACCGAGACGATGCGCCCGTCTTCTACGACAACGGCGCCGTCCTCTACGACCCCCTCCGAGACCCCGTCAAAGACGCGAGCCGCGCGATAGGCCACCGTCACGGCGCACCACCCCGTCCTTTCGGCTTCAGTCGATTGCGCGCCGAGCCCCTCGCCGTTGTGGGTTGCAACGAGTCCTCTTTTCTCTGCTACGGCCGCCCCCGACCCTGCGAGCGGCGGGCCTTACGGCGCCGGGATCTTCGCGAACGGGGGCGCATGTCTTGCCACATCTCGAGTCAGGAGCGGCGGCACCGCTACGTCTTCCTCAGAGGTGTCCTGGCCGTCTCCGTGATCGTCAGGAGCGTCACGAACGTCGCCACAGCGCCGGCTATCAGGTAGAGGGCCGGGGAGAGGGGGTTGCCGGTCACCGAGATCAGGAAGGTCGCCAAAAACGGCGCGGCCCCTCCGAAGATGGCGACCGAGATGTTGTAGCCTATCGAGAAC
>DASYWA010000150.1:0-3400 GCA_035936475.1 Rubrobacter sp.
GCCTTGCAGGGGCTCGGCACGGACGGACAAGGCTGCACGCCGCTGCCCGAGGAGGCCGTGCGGACCTGGCTGGCCGATTCGGGCATGTCGATCAGATCCAAAGCCGGTGTCCGCATGTTCCACGATCATCTGCCGGAGGAAACCCGAGACCGGGAAAGGCTCGACGACCTGCTACACCTCGAGAAGGCCCTGCGCAAAACGGAGCCGTTCGCGTCCCTCGGACAACACGTTCACCTGGTTTGCGAGCGGACGCGATGAACCGCACAGTAACGCGACGCGGCACGACGGATACGACTACCGGGGAGGACGCAACGTGAACTACCGTAGCCTGGGAGAGACCGGCATGAGGGTGTCCGAGATCGGCCTCGGCACCTGGGCCTTCGGCGGCGACTGGGGGACCGTCGGCGAGGACGACGCCTACGCCGCCCTCCACCGCGCGATAGACCTCGGCGTCAACTTTCTCGACACCGCCGACGTCTACGGCGACGGCCGCAGCGAGAGGCTGATAGGGCGCCTGCTCAAGGACCGGCCGAACGACGAGATCCTCGTCGCCACCAAGGCCGGCCGCCGCCTGGACCCGCACACCGCGGAGGGCTACAACCGCGAGAACCTCACCGCCTTCGTCGAGCGGAGCCTCCAAAACCTCGGCGTCGATGCGCTGGACCTGCTCCAGCTCCACTGCCCGCCCACGGAGGCGTACCGCCAGGACGCCACCTTCGGAGCGCTGGACGCGCTGCAGGAGGCCGGAAAGCTCAAGAACTACGGCGTCAGCGTGGAGAAGGTCGAGGAGGCGCGGATGGCGCTGGACTATCCCGGGGTAAAGACCGTCCAGATCGTCTTCAACGTCTTCCGCCAGAAGCCTGCCGAGGAGTTCTTCCCGCTCGCCGAGGAGCGCAACATCGGCGTCCTGGCCCGCGTCCCGCTCGCGAGCGGCCTGCTCTCGGGCAAGATGGGCCCGGGTCGCCAGTTCGACGCGTCCGACCACAGGAACTTCAACCGCAACGGGGAGGCCTTCGACCGGGGCGAGACGTTCTCCGGCGTGGACTTCGAGACGGGGCTGCGGGCGGCGGAGGAGCTCAAGGAGCTCGTCCCGGAGGGGCACACGCTCGCACAGTTCGCGCTGCGCTGGATCCTGATGCACCCGGCGGTCTCGTGCGCCATCCCCGGCGCCAAGAACCCGGGCCAGGTCGAGGACAACGTCGCCGCCGCCGCGTTGCCCCCGCTCTCAGACGAGGCGATGCGCCGGGCAGGGGAGGTCTACGACGCGGCCATCCGGCCAGAGGTGCATCACCTCTGGTAGGCCCTAACATATACGTTTCTCTCCCTCGGCACCCTGATGCTGCCGACGGGGATCACTGATAGTGTTGCTCTTCATCATGCTGCAGCTGGGGTGGATGGACAGCTACGCGGCTCTGATCTTGCCCTACCACGTCACGGGCTTCGGCGTCTTCCTAATGCGCCAGCAGATGATGGGCTTCCCTAACGACCTGCTCGACGCCGCCCGCATCGACGGCAACGGCGAATTGGGTGCGTTTTTCCGCTTCGTCCTGCCGAACATGAAGGCCGCGTGCGCGGCCCTCGGCATCGTCACCTTTATGAGCCAGTGGGGGAACATCTTCTGGCCGCTCGTCATCATAAGCACGCAGGAGAAGTTCACCTACCCGCTGATGCTCTCGAGCCTCCGGGGGCTCCCTGAAGGAGTAGGACCCCGGCCGCCCCCTCCCGGAGCGCCCGCCGATCTCCGCGAACCGCCGACGGGGCAACACCCCGACCTCCAACCGGGCGGTGCTAGGCCCCGGCGGGAGGGGCGGGATCTGGGAGGGGGAAGAGCCCCAGGAAGCGTTCGAACGCGGGTCGGTCGCCCTCTATCTTCAGGTCCCCCGAATCCAGCGCCTCGGCGAGGGAGACGCCACCGTATACCAGGGCCGCCAACGTCCCTGAGTCGGTCTCGACGATAGCGTCGGGACGGTCCGCGCTCCCGCGGGAGATCTCGAACCGCCCCTCGCCCACCACGGCGCGGAACCGGTCCTCGCCGAACCTTAGCTCGTAGCTCGCCCCGAGCCCTTCTGCGGCGCCCGAATCGAACATCGTCCGCAAGGAAAGAACCAGGGAATCCACGCCCAGGGCCGCATCGCGCGGCTTCGACGGGGACCGGGCGCCCCAGCGCCCCAGCCGGACGATGACCGGCTCCAGCTCCTCGCCCCACTCGGTCAGCTCGTAGACGCGGGAGGCCGCCGGCGGCGGAAGCTTCCGCCGCCGCACGATCCCAACCCCCTCCAACTCCCGCAACCGCTGGGAGAGGACGTTGGGACTCGCGCCCGGCAGCCCGGTCCTCAGGTCGGTGAAACGCTTCGGACCCAGCAGCAACTCACGGACCACCAGCAGCGCCCACCGCTCGCCGACGAGGTCCAGCGCATGAGCCGCCGCACACCCGTCGTCGTACGTGCGCTTCTTCGATGCCCGCACGTCCACCATGCCGATTAGTCTACCACCGTAGGTCCTGGTGTCTATCTGTTTGATCGTATTTAAGAATCTAATGGTTGTGATTTAGGACTATTTTCGTATGCTCCCACGAGACGATTCCGGCCCGGCAGACGAGGGAGGTCGCTGTGAGGAGAGTAGTCGCGGTGGAGTTGGCGTCGCTGGGCGGCGAGGGGTTGGCCGGGGAGACCCGCTCCCCCGGGGGACCGGCGGAGACGGCCGTGGTCGACGCCCTCGACGGGCGCCGGGGAGAGGAGAGCGCGAGTGCCTGAACTGCAAACACTCTTGACCGGCATTTCGTTCGGCGAGTCGCCGCGCTGGCACGATGGCCGTCTCTGGTTCTCCGACTGGGGTACGCAGGAGGTCGTCGCCGTCGATCCCGCGGGGAAGAGCGAAGCTATAGTGCACGTGCCGTCGGCCCCTTTCTGCATCGATTGGCTGCCCGATGGGCGCCTGCTCGTCGTCTCGGCGCGCGACCGGCTCCTGCTGCGCTGGGAGCCCGACGGGTCGCTGGCGACCCACGCCGACCTGAGCGGCCTCTCCGAGCATCCCTGGAACGACATCGTCGTGGACGGTCGGGGCAACGCCTACGTGGGCAACATCGGCTTCGACTTCCCGGACGGTGAGTTCGCCCCAGGAACCCTCGCTTTGGTCGCGCCCGACGGCTCGGCCCGGCGGGTGGCGGACGGCGTCGCCTTCCCGAACGGCATGGCCGTGGCGCCCGACAACTCGACGCTGATCGTGGCCGAGTCCTACGGTAGCAGGCTCACGGCGTTCAACATCGGGGCCGACGGCGGCCTGTCCGACCGGCGCGTGTGGGCCGACCTCGATGACGGCGTACCAGACGGCATCTGCCTCGACGCGGAAGGCGCCGTCTGGTACGCGGACGTCCCGAACAGTCGGTGCGTGCGCGTTCGCG
>DASYWA010000151.1:0-34002 GCA_035936475.1 Rubrobacter sp.
GTACCGGATCCGGCATAAAATCCACAGCAGGCGAATAGGCAGACCAGAAGCGCATCCCTGGCAGGATCCGCACCCATACCGCCGTCGACGACGTCGGTATGGGTGCGGAGGCGGAGGTTCATGGTCAATGGCACGAGGCAAAGCGTGCCCGATTGGGAGTGACTAGAACTAGACATGAACCACAGTGTTACGGGGAAACGAGGGAGATTTTGACACCACTCTGACACCACCGGGAACGCAATACGGTGCAACAGGGGGCAAGCAGTAGAAGGGAAAGTCCTTTAAATAGGGGGGATTTGCATCCCTCTGCAACCCGCTGCAACGCCCGACCGATCACTCGTAATGAGCAGGTCAGCGGTTCGAGTCCGCTCGTCGGCTCTCATTTTTTGTTCGGTTTTGCAGGAAAAACGGGATGTGGGGAAGGGGCTGGTCGTCCGATCGGGGGGCCTTGACGACAGTTTGACGACAACGCGGAGGGCACAAGGGTTGCGCACGATACCTGGCGGGGAAGTACATGTCGCAACTTGATCGGACCGGAAGGCGGTTTGTCGTGAACCGTGCTGATGGCGACCCCCTCCGCCTGCTCGGACGCCTCCCAGAGGATTCGATGGGCGAGGCTTCGGGCAACGCGATCCTCCGCAGCGGCAACCTCGAAGCCTTCGAAACTCCCGCAACGCGTCCTCGGGGTGGCCGCGATTCTATTGTTCTCGAGACTTTTGCTGGTTCTGGTACTGGCGGCGCGTACGACACGGGGGGATAGCGTGGAGGGTATGGGTGGGGAGCCGGGGGATCTCCTTATCGGCAAGATAAAGAGGTTGCCCTTGCGTGAGGTGTGGAAGCATGAGGCGCTGGATTTCACGACCTGGCGCATAGAGGCGAGCTCCGGCGACCACCGCTCGAAGCCGTCCGGTCGTCCTATGGCCTTCCCCTGCGCCCGCGCCCGTTTAAGCCCGGCCTTCGTCCGCTCGGAGATCCTCGCCGCCTCGAGCTGCGCGTAGTAGCTCGTCACGCCGAGGACGATGTGGGCGATGAGCTCGTTGTCCGTGGTGAGGTACGGTTCGGTGTGGCTGCGAAAGCGGACGCCGAGATGATCCAGGCGCTGCAGGTATCCGATGGTCTTCCGGATGCCATCCCTGGAAAACCTGTCGAGGCTCCAGAACATCACGAGATCGAGGCGGCGTCGTTCGGCGTCCTCGAAGAGGCGGACGAACCCCGAACGCTCCCCGCGTCCCTTCCTGCCGGACTCCCTGTCGACGTACTCGCCGACGAGGTCGTACCCGAGGCGTTCGCACCCGGCGCGGAGGGCGCGAAACTGGTTCTCCGTCTCCCGGCTGCCATCGTCTTTGCTGACGCGCGCGTAGACGGCCGCCCTGGTCTTTCTTCCGTCCGCCATCGCCCGCCCTCCCAATTTCGCCGACCCGAAACCATTCTACGACTGAGCCTGCTGCGCGGTCGCTCCAAAAGGGCAGCGTATGGGTGTCGAAAACCGGGCGGTTAGTGACACCCTCTCGACAGACCGAGATTCGGCGCAGATAGAGGGTTTTCAGAGCTCGGAATCCGTGCCCCCTTTCTGATACCCCAGGCTCTCTATGGCTTCCTCTATTTCGAAACCGGGTGGTCTTCGCTCGAGACGGTTTTCGCGCGTCGCCTCCGTCCGGCACCGGCGAGACGGGTTACGCGCAAGGAACGGACCGTGGACCCCGCTCTCTTCCCTCGGAGGGGGAGACCACGCGGCGCGCCTACGCGCCTTGGTCGGTTCCTCTGTCGGCGTTTCGGGCGGATCCCGGTCCGGTCGCGAGCCCGAGACCCCGAGCGGCTTCCCCGAGCGTGCCGTCGTACGTCAGGAACATCAGCCCCGGTACCTCGCCGTGGGTTCGCGGGTACGCCTCCTCAAGCACCCCGCGCGCGGCCAGCGCCGTGGCGAGGTGCACCGCGTCGTAGGCCTTCAGCCGGTGCGGGCGCGCGAGTTCGGCTGCGTGTGCGGCGATCTCGGGGGTCACGTCCCCGAGCACGTACCCGGTTAGATCCGCCTCGAAGTCGGCCGTCGCCCGGTCGTGCTGCGCGCCGCTCCACTTCCCCTCTCGCTCCTTGCGGGCGAAGGCCGCCCTGGTCTCCGGGTAGCACAGCAAAGAGCTCGTGACCACCGCCGCCTCCTCCACGGCGCGCACCACCTCGTCCCGGTGCTCCTCGATCGCGTAGAGCTTGACCATCGCGCTGGTGTCGAGGTAGAGGATCACCTAGCGTCGATCCTCGATCACCGACTCGGCGAGCGTCTCTCCCCGTCCCAGGTTCGGCGCGTGCTCCTCCGGGGTGCCGCCGGGCTTCGGTAGCCCGCCCGTCCGGGCAAGCTCGAGCGCCTCCGGCAGCGGCCTCATGCGGTCGCGAAGCAGAGCCGCCCGTCGCAAGCTCCGGCCCTGCCGTTCGACCTCCTCGAGCACCTCCTCCTCGCTGCGTCCCTCGGCCTCCGCGACCCTCCGCGCGGCGCGGTGGGCGGCCTCGAGGTGGGCGAGCACCTCGTCCGTCCCGCTTCGAGGGGACACCGGCCGACCCGACCCCGCGCCACCTTCCCGCCCGCGAGCGGCGTCCCTTGGTGGTCCGCTGACCACGATCCTCCCTTCGAGGGGATCGTCCATGTCCACCTCCCCGCCCGCGAGCACGGAGACCTCCACGCCCAGCGCCTCGGCCAGCCTGAGGGCGGTCTTGCGGTGCGCGCCGCGCCCGCTCGTCTCAAGACCGTGGATCGTCGAGATCGACGCCCCGGAAGCCTCGTGCAGGTCCCGCATAGAGAGCCCCGCCTCCTCCCGAACCCGCTTGAGGTGCGGTAACGGTATCACCTTCTTTTTCGTCGCCACCTCGGGAACCCCCGTTTCGCGATCCGCACCACACGAAGCCGCCCTGCGAACAGGCGGCCTTCTCCCTCCCATGCTACCAGAACCCGGTTCCGTTTATCGCACCTCTTTGCCAATTGGGACGACGAAAAGGTATTTCAGAGACAAAGGTTGTGGTTCCAGAAATTCTGTTTAAAATGAAACGGATTCAAATGCAATAGACCCACAATCGAGTAGAAAGAGAACAGAACGTGACGAAGAAGCGCGGAGGAAATGAGCTGCGACCACCAGGCGCAACGTCGCGATCTTCGCCGAATCGTAGTAGTAGCCGCTCGACGTCATCGCCTGCAAAGCTTCCTTGCTCGTCGCAGACGTCCTCACACTGCCGTACCTCTCGACCCTGAAGGAGCCGCTTGGCACAGGCACGTCCACCATCAGCGTCCTGCCCGGCAAGTTGTGGAGGATTTACTGCAACCGTACTGCAACCGGAGCGGCCGTAACGCACCCCGATGACGGACGGACCATGAGGGGGTGCGCTTTGTCTGCTCACCTATGGGGATTCGATGGACCTGTCGAACCCGCTGGACCCGGACGACGGGGGCGTGGATCTCACTCGTAACGAGCAGATCAGCGGTTCGAGTCCGCTCGTCGGCTCTCTTTTTTCGGCGTATCTAAGTCGAATTCTCGGTGTAGACGAAGCCCCTGGAGACCTTCACGGGATGACCGTTGTGCTTCAGCGTTTCTTAGCAATTGTAGATCTTTCTTTCCATCGCACTAAGACGAGGATTTAAGGGACGCGCGTGCTGTCCTACCCGCTGGTCGCTGGGGAGGTTTCCTGCCCCGCCTCGCCCAGGGTTCTCGGAGATCTATGGTCGTCTTCTAGGCATGAGATCCGGCGTATGAGTAGACTCTAGAGTCGGTTGATCGTGGTCCTGCTACTCAAGGAGAGGTGGCGTCGATGGCGGGCAGGCTGAACGACAAGGTGGCGGTGGTAACCGGGGCGTCGAGCGGGATCGGCGAGGCCACCGTGCGGGCGCTCTCAGCCGAGGGCGCGGCGGTGGTCGCGGGAGCCCGCCGCAAGGAGCGCCTCGATGGCCTCGTCGAAGGCATCACCCGGGACGGCGGGAAGGCTATCGCCGTGGAGTGCGACGTCACCGACGAGCGGCAGGCCCACGCCCTGGTCGATAGGGCGATCGAGGAGTTCGGGCATATCGACGTCCTGGTCAACAACGCGGGCGTGATGCTCCTCTCGAAGGTGGAAAAGGGCCTCTCCGACGAGTGGAGGCGGATGTTCGACGTGAACGTCCTGGGGTTGCTCTACGCCACCGATGCCGCCGTCGGGGCGATGAAGCGTCAGGGGAGCGGGCACATCGTCAACGTCTCGAGCGTCGCCGGGCGAAAGACCCGCCCGACGGTCGGCGTCTACTCCGGGACGAAGTTCGCCGTCAACGCCATCTCAGAAGCCCTGCGCCAGGAGGTGCTGGAGGACGGCATCCGCGTGACGATGGTCGAGCCGGGCGCGGTGGCGACGGAGCTGACCGACTACATCACCGACGAGGAGGTCCGCGAGGGGCTGAAGGAGCGGAGCATAGAGCCGCTGCAGTCCGAGGACATCGCGAACGCCATAGCCTACGCCGTCGGCCAGCCGCAGCGGGTGAGCGTCAACGAGATCCTGATCCGTCCGACGCAGCAGACGAACTGAGTCGGGTAACCGGTAACCTCGATCTCGAGGTGGCTGGCACACACACAGCGGATTCGGGCACGCCATGCGCCGAGGGCGCCCGCGATCGCCCGCGATCACCCGCTTTGGGATCTAACAGATCCGACTGCGGAAAGCACGGAAGAGTAGAACCCTCGAATGAATATATAGAGCTCAAGGGTATAGGGAGATTGTGAAGGAGGACTGGGCCCTCGGCTGAGCTTGGAATACGGGAGGTTAACGCCTACACCGACGGGGCCTCCACCGGCACGCGTGGCCCCGGAGGCTACGGGGCCGTCCTGACGTGGAAGGGCAAGACCGAGGAGATCAGCGGCGGCGAGCGGGATACCACCAACCTCAGGATGGAACTGACGGCAGCTTGCGTGGCCCTGGAGACGATAGACGAGGGGCACAAGGTTACCGTCTACTCCGATGCGTCCTACCTGGTCAACTGCATGAGGAGGGGCTGGCACGAGAGGTGGCGGGAGAACGGGTGGCTCAACCACCGAAGAGAAACCGTGGCTAATCGGGACCTGTGGGAGAGGCTCCTGGAAGCGGTGCAGCGCCACCGGGAGGTGCGGTGGAGGAAGGTTAAGGGGCACCAAAAGACCGCAGGGGCGCACAAGGCAGGCAACGACAGGGCAGACGAGCTCGCCGTGGCCGCCAAGAAGGAGGCCATCGCCGACCTATCAGGAGCCCAAAACGAGAGGCCGTCGGGTGGGTGAGGCCGACAACGGGATAGGGCCCGCGCCGGAGAAGCCTCGTGGCGGGTTGCTGCTCCTGCAGTTCGCGGCGTTCTTCAGCAGCTTCGACCGCTTCGTGGTCGCCCCGATGCTCGTGACCATCGCCGCGGCGCTGGGCGCCTCGCTGGCCGGCGTCGCGGCCACGGCCAGCCTCTATTACCTGATGTACGGGTTGATGCAGCCGGTCTGGGGGATGCTCTCGGACCGGGTGGGGAGGGTGCGCGTCATGCGCCTTACCCTCTTCGGGGCCACGGTGGCGGGGGTGCTGTCGGCGTTCGCCCCCAGCCTCGCCGTATTGGTTGCCGCACGGGCGCTCGCGGGGGGGCTCTTCGCCGCCGTGATACCGGCCTCCCTCGTCTACGTCGGCGACACGGTTGGGACGGGTTCCCGGCAGAAGGCGCTCGCCGACCTTATGGCCGCCTCGGCGGTGGGCACGGCTCTGGCGACCGTTCTCGGGGGACTCGCCGCGTACCTCGACGCCTGGCGCCTAGCCTTCGCCGCCCCCGCCCTCGCCGGTGGCGTGCTCGCCCTGATGTTGGCGCGCCTACCGGAACCCGAAGGCTTCGCCGCGGAGGAGAGGGAGGGGCCGCTGGCCCAGTTCGGGCGGGTCGTCCGCAGGCCCTGGGCGGTGGCGGTGGTGGGGATCGCGATGGTGGAAGGGGCGGTCATCCTTGGCTTCCTCACGTTTCTCGCCCCTTCCCTCGAGCACGACGGCTTCAGCCCCGCCGTGGCGGGTCTCGCCGTGGGTCTCTACGGGCTTGCGGTGCTCGGCTGGACGCGTGCCGTCAAGCCGGTTTCGGACCGCCTGGGCCCTTCCGCCCTGATACTGATCGGCGGCGGCATGCTCGCCCTGGGTTACGCCTCGGGCGCTTCGGGGCAGTCGCTGGCGGGTGCGGGCATCGCGGCGGTGCTCGTGGGCGGGGGGTTTGCCTTCATGCACTCCACGCTCCAGACCTGGGCCACCGAGGTCGTGCCGGAGGCGCGCGCCACGGTGATCTCGCTTTTCGCCGCCGCCCTGTTCGTGGGCAGTGGGGTGGCCACCACCGTCGCTGCCCCGCTGGCGGAGGGGGGCCGCTTCGGGCTGCTCTTTGCCACGGCGGCCTTGGTCGCCGTGCCGCTGGGAATATTCGCGGCCCTGGCGCGCCACCGCTACGCCGGGTACCGACCGTGAGGCTCGTGCCGACCTGCACCTCACGAACACGGATGACCTCAGTGTGACAGTAACCGCGACGCTAACCCGGGTAAACGCCCGGCCACGTCCGGAAACGCAGGACAGGTAATCTTGGTTTATGTAAGCGGTTTCCTAAACATCCGGGAACAGCGGCAAAGGTTGGAGAGCGTACTCGCAACGAGCAGGTCGGCGGTTCGGGTCCGCTCGTCGGCACTCCTATTTTCTCGCAGTTTGCAGGAAAATCCGGGCAAGGGGCGAGGGCCCGACACTCCTAAATATCCCAACTGATGCCAACGTGATGCCAACCGGAGAGCAATCTCGGGCCGAACCGGGTCCGCAACTCGGGAAGAGGTGCTAGTGGGTGCCCCGAGTGCGTGAAAGGGGGGTTCTCGGACCTCGGACGCCTAAGAGTAAGGGCTTGGGGAGTCCGTGTACCCCCCGACGCATACCGGTCGACAGCTATTCGGGTTCCTTGAGCCTGGCTACCGCCTCCTCCGGGGTCCCGTAGGGTTCGGTCCGTAGCCCCGCTGTGCGGTCCTTGATCCCGGCCGCGAGGATCACGGCCCGGTTCCGTTGTCGCTCTCCTGTCCTGCCTTGACGCTCCGCGACGTCGGAGCCCTCCAACCCGACGCTTAACTCTATTAGACGCTCGATGATGCCTTGCTCTTCGGGCGGCAGTTCCTCGGATATGCGCCTCAACACCGCACGCGTCTTCGGTTTCGATGGCGGGGTGGCCTGCCCGGAAGCGTCCTCGGCCGCTAGCTCCAGCATCTCCCAAAGATCCCGGCCTTGCGGCGAGAGCTTCGCCGCTTCGCCCTCTATAAGCTCGACAAGCTCGAGTCGCTCGATGCCCATACCTTGCCTCCGAAACGTTCGCGTTCGTCGCCACCAGGGTACAGGTCGCTCGCGTTGCGGGCCTACTAACCCAACCTCGTGGAAGGGGCCTTTCTCGCAACTTCGCCTTGAGGGGGTTCTCGGAAATTCGGAAATCTTATGCGAACTGCGCCTCGAACCTAAAATCGGTCTACGGCCTTTCTGAGGCACGCTACTACCTGCTCGCAATCTCCCGGCGATAGGTAGATTTCGGTATCTCCATTCTCTTTCGACGAGAGACACAGCGCAATTTTCTTATGGTCTGGTAGGACCGTAACTATGACTACCGCTCCCTCGTCCTCATCTTCGCTTAACCGTAGGATCGCAACCTCTTCTCGTCGGTAGTCCACTTCACCTCCGGGAACATGTAACAGGCGGCCTGAATTACACCAATCTAGTGGATTAGAGGCAATTTAGGTGCGACTCCTCTCCCAAATCCTACGCTATTCACCCAACCTCGTAGAAGGGTTGTTCTCCGAAGTGCGCTTGCAAACTCCTGCATAACGATGCGAGAAACGGTCTCACGGGGCCGTCTGACGACCCCGGAGGCAGGAGAACCGCGACTACATGTTGTGGTGGTGGATAGATATTCAGGGCCAGAGGTCTGCCCGGCCGGCAGTCCGACAAATGGACGGTGTGCAGCGCGTGAAGTATTAGCCTTGGCCGCTTCTCCGCCACGGTAGGAGAGGATCCAAAGGTATAGATTGCTCTTGGCTGAGATAGCACCGAACGCAAGATAACGTCTCGACACGGCTACCCGACGACGGGATTGGCGAGCGGCTTGAAATCGCTTATGCGGCACTCGGCCACGTCCCCCTCCCGTATGACCACGGCCCCCGGTGTTCCGGTCGAGATCACGTCGCCGGGTAGCAGGCGCATGATCCGGGAGTGGAACGAGACGAGGAACCAGGGGGAGAAGGTCATGTTCGAGACACTATTCGCGCGTCGGACCTCGCCGTTCAGCAACGTCGAGACCTCCAGCGACCCTACGTCGTCGACCTCGTCGGTCGTTACGAGCTCGGGGCCGAAGCTGAAGAAGGTGTCGAAGCTCTTCGCGCGGGTAAGGTAGCGCGGGTTTTTGCGCAGGATGTCCTCCGCCGTCATGTCCAGCACGGTGGTGAACCCCGCCACCACCGAGGGGACCTCCTCTTCGGGTATGTCCTTAGCTTCCCTGCCGATGACCACCGCGAGCTCGGCCTCCGCCGTTACCCGTCGCGACTGTTCGGGGAGCCGGATCTCTTCGCCGGGACCGATGATGGTCGTGTCCGGGCGCATGAAGCTCGCCGGCTCTTCTGCGGGGGCCGCCTCGTCGAGGTCCCCGGCGTGCTCGACGTAGTTCAACCCGATGCCCCAGATCTTGCGCGGCCTCCGGTACAACGGTGCGTACGAGGCGTCGGACAAGGTCACCGCCTCCTCCGACACCTCTTTTAGACCGGTCGCCGATAGCTCGTTCAGCCAGCGCCGAAGATCTCCGAGGCGATCTCCGGCGAGGAGGTCCATAAGCTCCGTGGGCCACCCTGTGCCGAACGAGTCGTTTATCGCGGCCACCGGCACCGCGCCGTTGCCGAATACGACAACCGCCGTCTCTATCGCCTCGTGTTTCACCGTTGCCAGCCTCAAGCTGTCTCCTCTCGTCGCGGGACTTGGTCATCCAGCATCCGCCCATATCATGCACGAACCGACAACGCCTTACGTCTGCGCTTATTACTTCTGCAGTCAGAATTCTGTGCACGATGCCTCACCGGGGCACCGGAACGTTGCGCGCGATGATCGAGTGGTTGGGGATCACCCCGACGAGCAACGGGAGAAGTTCAATCTCATCGGTGCCGACGAGAAGCGCCGACGCAATACGGAGAGCCGGAGGCAGAAGCGCCGCGCCGCCGGCGCCCGGCCACGGGCGGAGACCTATCGGCAGCGGCGGACGACCGCCCGCGACCTCCGCGACCGCCCGCAGCTCCCCACCGCCGCCGGCCGCGGGGAAGAGCTAAAGAGGCTGAGGAAGGAGCGGGGGTGCTGGCCGTCCGCTTCTCCGCGATGCGCGGCATGGGCCTCCGTCACCTCCCGCCTCAGGACCGCAGGACGGTCTACGACGCCCTTAGGATGACGGCACAGGCGGACGAGAGGGCGACGTCCGCATCACCGGCATCTTCGACGCCGACTTTACCGAGCTCCTGCCCGCGTCGTATGGTCTGGCGAAGGCCAGCGCCCGCGATTATGATCCGAGCTTAAACAGACAGTTGCCGACCCTGTAGATAAGGCCCGGCGACGTGGTGGAGTGCAGGATCGGCGGCTTCGGGCCGCTCGCGAACCCGGTCGGGAGGTAAGGATGGACCTCGGTCTAGAAGGCAAGACGGCGCTCGTGACGGCGGCGAGCAAGGGGCTCGGCAGGGCCATAGCCACCGAGCTCGCGCGCGAGGGGGCCCGCGTCGTGATCTCCAGCCGCGACGAAGCCTCGCTCGCCCAAGCGGCGGCGGAGATCGAGAAAGAGACGGGCGCGGAGGTGGAGTACCGGGCAGCGGACCTGACGAGCGGGGAGGACATAGATGCCCTGATCCTGCACGCCATCGACCGCTTCGGCGGCATCGACGTGCTCGTCAACAATACCGGCGGCCCGCCGACGGGCAACTTCGCGGACCTCGATGACGAGGCCTGGGACCTCGCTTTCCGCCAGATCATACTTAGCCTGGTGCGCTGCGTGCGCGGCGTGCTCCCCTCCATGCGCGAACGCGGCGCGGGGCGCATCGTCAACGTCGCCTCCTCCTCCGTCAAGCAGCCCATAGACAACCTGCTCCTCTCCAACACGTTCCGCGCCGGCCTCGCGGGACTCGCCAAGAGCCTCTCTTTAGAGCTCGCGCCCGACAACATCCTGGTGAACACTCTGGGCCCAGGCCGGATCCTGACCGGACGCACCGAGGCCGTGGACGCCGGGCAGGCCGAGTCCCAGGGCGTCTCCGTCGATGAGGTCCGCGAGCAGTTCGCAACCCGGATACCGCTCGGGCGCTACGGCACGCCCGAGGAGTTCGCCCGCGTCGCCGCGTTCCTGGCCTCGCCGGCCAACGGCTACGTGACGGGCCAGGCCGTCCTCGTGGACGGGGGGATGGTCCGGGCGCTCTGAGGCCGAAGGGGCGGGACCTGTACCCGTAACGCGTTTCGTATCAGCCCCTATAGGACGCGCTTCCCGTGCGGTACGACGCCCCCAGAGCACGGGGCAAGTAGGAACGAAGCTGATAGCTGACCGCTGGTAGCTGACCGCTATTCGATAAACCCGTTCTCCCGGAGCCATTGCGTCGCAACCGTCTCGGGCGATTTGCCTTCGACGTCCACGGCGTAGTTGAGCTCGCGCAGGGTCTGGGTGTCGAGCTCTCTGGAGATGGGGGTGAAGATCTTCTCCAGCTGGGGGTACTGCTCGAGGGTGCTCTTTCTTATGTTTAGGGAGGGGTTGTAGACGGCGAAGAAGTCCTTGTCGTCTTCGAGGAGCTGGAGGTCGAGTTCCTCGATAAAGCCGCTGGTGGTAAAGACGACGCCGAAGTTGCAGATCTCCCGCTCGTCCACCGGACGGCCAGAACCGACAGAATGTCTATGGTCTTGCCCACGGGCCCGTCGACCCGGTCGCCGAGCAGGGGCCGGAAGACCGGGCTGATGAGGCCCGGCTCGTCCCTGCGGAAGCTGAAGTACCCGACCGCGAGACCTACGACGGCGTACATGGCCTACGGGTGCAGCGTCCAGTGGAAGTAGGAGTACTGCATCGCCACCTGGGCGGCGTCCGTGGTGCCGGGCTTGGCCAGGCCGAAGGGTGGGGCGTTGTAGTGGGAGAGCGGCTCGGCCACGCCCCAGAACAGGAGGGCCGGCCCCATCCCCGCCTGGAACAGCATCGCGAACCACGCGAACGTGCTGAACTCGGGCCTCTCGCCCTCCTTGCCGATCCTCAACTTGCCGTAGCGGCCGAGGGCCAGTAGGAAGACGAAGACCAGGAAGAAGTTCCCGGCCAGCAAGTAGAACCAACCCAGGTTCGAGACGACCCAGTCGAAGATCCCCTGCGTAACGGCGCCGAAGCTCGCCGACCCGATCACGCCCCACAGGATGAAAGCCAGGGCTACGGCGGCCGAGACCCAGAACACTACCCCTATCTTAGACCTCTCGCCCTCGACGCTCTGCTGCACCCAAACCTCCCTCTCGGAGTCCCATCTCGGCACCCGCCGATGCATCGGCGGGTGCGCTTCTAAACCTTCTTCTCTAAACGCGTGCGTACAACCGTTCCTCTTGCGCCCGCGCGAAACGTAAGGTTGCGAGGGCGTAGCGGCGATCGTTTTCGGCAAAGTAATGGGGATGCGACAGAGCGTCGCGGCGAGAACGCTACGAACCACGCCCGGGTCGAAGGCCCGAAAGGCGAAGCGGCTCAGAAACGTTTGGCGGTATGCTACACCAACCGCGCGTCCTGCAACACCGAATCCCCGAGGTTCGTGCTTCCGGACACCGATTGCGCTGCGGCTGCCCTACGCGATATATACTGCCTCCAGGCACCGGGGGCGCGCCCCGCGACCGCGAAGGGGTCGCGCGGGCCGTCGAGATCTGAGGGAGGGCCGGATGAGCCCGGTACGCGCGTTGTCGAACCCGCTTGCGGCTACGGAGCAGGACCTCCGCCCCGCGGGCCGCGCTCCGCTGGACTTCCACCGTCGTCTGCCGGGATACGCGGTTACCCCCCTCGTGGACGCGCCGGCGCTGGCCGGCTCTCTGGGCGTGGGCAAGGTTTGGGTCAAGGATGAGTCGTGGCGGCTGGGGTTGCCGGCTTTCAAGATCCTCGGCGCCTCCTGGGCGGTGTACCGGGCCCTGGAGCGGCACTCGGGCGGCCTTGGGGGGTGGGGGGACATCGACGGGCTGAGGGGGCGCCTCGCGCCGCTTCGGCCCATGACGCTAGCGGCGGCCACGGACGGCAACCACGGCAGGGCGGTCGCCCGCATGGCGAAGCTGCTCGGCCTCGGGGCGCGCATCTTCGTGCCAGACGGCATGGCGCCCGCGCGCATCGGGGCGATCGAGTCCGAGGGGGCCGAGGTGGTGGTGGTCCATGGCACCTACGACGATGCCGTCGCCCGCTCCGCGGAGGAGGCGGACGCGCGATGCCTGGTCATCTCGGACACCTCGTGGCCAGGCTACGAAGACGTGCCGCGCTGGGTTATTGAGGGGTACTCCACGATCCTGTGGGAGGTGGACGACGAGCTCGCGCGGCTCGGGGAAGAGGGGCCGACCGTGGTCGTCGTCCAGATCGGGGTCGGGGCCTTCGCCGCCGCCGTCACGCGCCACTTTCGCTCCCCGGCCGTCTCCCCCCGCCCGAAGATCCTGGGCGTGGAACCGGCCCGGGTCGCCTGCGCGCTCGCCTCTGCGGAGGCCGGAGGCGTGGTCCACCTGCCGGGGCCCCACGCCTCGATCATGGCCGGCCTCAACTGCGGCTCCCCCTCGGTCGTGGCGTGGCCCACGGTCTCGAAGGGCATCGACCTGTTCGTGGCGATCGAAGACGACTGGAGCCGGGAGGCGATGCGGATGTTGGCCGGGGCGGGGATGGTCGCCGGAGAGACCGGCGCTGCGGGCCTGGCCGGATTCCTCGCCGTGGCCCGAGAAGAGGGGGGCCGACGGGCGCGCCGGGAGCTCGGCCTGACGGAGGAGGCACGCGTGCTGATCTTCAATTGCGAGGGCGCCACCGACCCGGGGGCGTACCAGCGCGTACTGGAAGGGGCGGACGGTCCCCCGCGGACCGCGGACCCCTGAATTAAAGGGGTCTCGGCGATAGCCCACCGTCCCCGCCCTTGCTATTGTTGCCCTGCGCGAGGCACCGCGCCGGGGAGAAGGAGGACCACGAGCGTGGTCGAGAACTCCGTTGGTATCGGGGCGTTCGGGCGGCCGTTAAGCGCCTCGCGCCGCCCGGCTACAACGACGAGGTCGCGGACGGGCCGATGGCGGACAACGTGATGTCCCGGCTCACGAGGCCGGCCCCGGGGGGAGACGAAGTGCAGGGGTAGGCCCGGACGGGTAGGCGGTTCGCGGGTGGGGTTGAAAGCCGCCCCTACGGCGTTGGTGGGGCGCTTGGGCGGTGATCGTCGGGCGGGCCGGCCGCCCCGGTCTGCGTGCTATGATCGTCCGATGCACCGTGACGCGGCAGCTTCGGTTATTGCCCCTGCGGGGGGTCTTCCGGAAGAGAGAGACCTGGAGTACCGGCCGGTCCTGCTGGCCGTCGCGGTAGCGACGGCGGGGGTGTTGCCGGCCTTCCTGACGGGGGGGCTCGCGGTCCAGGTCCGGGCCGAGATGGGCTTCGGGTCGGCCGCCCTGGGGTTGGCGGTCGCGTTGTTCTTCGTCTCGTCGTCGACGGCGTCCGTGGTAATGGGGCGGCTGGTTGAGAGGATCGGGGCGCACCGCGGCATGCGGCTGGCGGCCTTCGGGAGCGCGGCCTCGCTGGTGTGCGTCTCGCTCTTCGCCGGGTCGTGGTGGGGGCTCGTCGTCTGCCTGGCGCTCGGAGGGCTCTCCAACGCCGTCGCCCACCCTGCGACGCACCTTTCGCTCGCGCGCGAGGTGCCGCCGGGGAGGCAGGGGTACTCGTTCGGGATCAAGCAGGCCGCCATCCCCTCTGCCACCCTGCTCGCTGGCCTCGCGGTGCCGGGCATCGCCCTCACCTTCGGCTGGCGATGGGCCTTCGCCGGCGGGGCCCTGCTCGCGCTCGGCGTCGCCCTCCTCGTCCCGAAGGAGCGGGCCGGGGGCGTGAAGCGGGTCGCGGAGGACCGCTCCTCGGACGCCTCGACGGGACCGCTGGTGCTGCTGGCCGTCGGCATCGGGCTGGGCTCCGCGGCGGCGACGCCTCTGGGGGCGTTCGTCGTGGAGTCTTCGGTGGAGACGGGGCTTGGGGTGGGGACCGCCGGTCTCCTGCTGGCGCTCGGGAGCGCCGCGAGCATCATCGTGCGCGTGCTCTTCGGGCGGCTGGCCGACGGCATGGGTGGCGGGCGGCTGCTGCTCGTCGGGGGGATGCTGGGGGCCGGGGTGGCCGGCTTCGTCATGCTCGCGACGGGCTCCCCGGCGCTCGTGGTGCCAGGCGTCCTGCTCGCGTTCGCGGCCGGGTGGGGCTGGCCCGGCCTCTTTAACTTCGCGGTCGTGAAGACGAGCCCGGGGGCGCCCGCGGCGGCGACCGGCGTCACGCAGACCGGGGCGTCGGGCGGGGCGGCGGTCGGGCCGATCCTCTTCGGCCTCGTGGTGGAGGCCGCCGGGTACGGGACGGCGTGGCTCCTCTCGGGCGGGCTCGCGCTCGCGGCGCTCGCGACGATCCTGCTCGGAAGGCGCATGGTCCTGCGCGGCCGGGCGGCCTCCCGACCGCCCTTTACAAACGCTCGCGAGAACGGGTAACGTGGCCCGCGTGAAGTCCTTTATGCGCAACGAGAGCCCGCTCGCCTTCGGGGCCGTTCTTGTGATGGCCTTCGTGACGCTGGTGGCGGGGGTGTGGGGGAGGGTGTGGAACTTGGGCTTCCCGCCGCAGAAGATGTGGGACGAGATCTACTTCCCCGTCATGGCCAACAAGTACCTGCGGGGCGTCGAGTTCTTCGACCTCCACCCCCCTTTGGGCAAGTTCATCATCGCCTCGAGCATCGCCATCTTCGGCAACACGCCGTTCGCCTGGCGCCTGATGCCAACTATCTTCGGCTGCGCCCTGATAGCGCTCGCGGGTGCCGCGGGCTGGTACCTGTTCAGGGAGCGGGTGGCCGTGCCGCTCGTCGCGCTCCTGTTCGCGGGGGAGACGATACTCATCGTCCACTCCAGGACGGGCGTCATGGACATCTTCCTCGTCTTTTTCGTGATGGCGACCTTTCTGGTAGCGCTGTGGGCCAGGAATCCCGGGCACGCCCTGCTTACCGCGGTGCTGCTCGGGCTCGCGATAGGCGTCAAGTGGGCAGCCTTCCCGGTAGTTATCCCCGCCGGGTACGTGCTCTGGCAGAAGGGGCTGCTTAAGCCCTTCGTGGCGAGCCTTTGGGTCTCGGTGATCATCTACTTCGCGCTCGTGTACGTGGAGCGGCTCATCATCGTCACGTCGAACCCCTTCCAGGCCTGGGTGGAGGTCTGGAGCTGGCACCTCGAGGCCGCAGACAAGATCGACGCCGCCGTGCCCCACCTCTGGGGCTCGCCGTGGTGGAGCTGGCCCGTGATGCTGCGCCCCATCCGCTACGAGTACCTGGTGGACGCGGACGCGCGGCTCAGGGTGGTCCTCGCCATCGGCAACCCGCTGGTGTGGTGGTCGAGCACCCTCGCCGTCCTCGCGGGCCTCTTCGCGCTGGCCCGGCGGGCGATCACGAAGAGGTTCTCCGCGGACGATCCCCTGGTCCCGATAGTGCTCGGCTACGTGGTACTGCTCCTGCCCTGGATCCCCGGCACCCGCATCCCGTACATCTACAACTACCTGCCGATCTACGCCTTCGCCCTCTTGGCGCTCGCCTACTGGCTGGTCAGGATCTGGCGCGGCCCGCGCCTCGGGCCGTGGCTCGTCGTCGTCTTCGCCGCCCTCGCCCTCGCCACCACCCTGTACTACCTCCCCCTGGCGACCACCTTCCCGATAGACCAGGACGACCTGATGCGGCGCATCCTCTTCGACTCGTGGTTCTACCAGGAGTCCCCCGTGCCCGGCAGCGGCTGCACGCCCCCGGACCCCGCGCCGGACTGTTTCTAGGACGGTTCGCGAAGAGGACGCTCCTTCGCCGGATTCGAGGTCTTGGGGTTCTAGGCTCCAAGACCTCGATGCCTGAAAACCTAGAACCTTCAACCCTCCGCTTCTATGGTGTCCCCGGGCCGGATCGGGCCGGCCTGTATTACCCTCGCGCAGATGCCGCCGCGGTTCTTGAGGGCCCGGGTCATGCCCCGCTCGCTCAGGTCCTGGACGTGCCGGCAGGGGGGGCGCGAGCGATCGTATTCGAGGACGACTTCCCCTACCCTGAACCTCTTGCCGCGCAACCCCAGGAGGTCCACGCCGCGGGTGACGATGTTGCGGCGGTGCTGGCCGGATCTTATGTCGAGGCCCTGGGCTTCGATCTCGTCGAGGTGCTCGCCCTCGATCAGGGTGACCTGGCAGACGTCACCGTATTGCACCCAGAACCCCGTCCCCTCGCAGTAGCGGTCGCCCCTGATGCCGCACCCCTCCAAGGTCTCCGCTTCTCCCACGCTCTCCATCGCCGCGCTGCCTTGCGCGGTGACGAAGATCTCCTCGACGGTTCCCAGCTTCTCCAATGCCGCCCCTCCTGCTCGATTTCCCGATCTCGGGAGTCTATCCGGCGACGCCCAAACGTGCTCTAAACCGGCATGGTGGCGACACCGTACGGGTCCATGCGAGGGTCCCTGGTGAGAAGGATCAACCCCTCCTGCAACGCTTGCGCCACCAGCATCCGGTCGAAGGGGTCGTCGTGGTGGCGGGGTAGGGCGCTGGCCGCCTGTGCGTGAGTGACCGTCATCGAGAGCGGCTCGAAGCGGTTTTTCTCTATCCGGTACAGCAGGTCCCGGGGCGCTTCAAGCTTCCCGAGCGCCCGCTTGATGGAGATCTCCCACATGGTCGCAGCGCTCACGTAGACCGCGGACCTCGGGTCCGAAATTCCGGACCTCGCCTCCTCGCCGAGCGCGGCGTCGTTCGCCAGCCACCACAACAGGACGTGCGTGTCGAGCAGGAGCCTCACGGACGCTCGCCGCGGAAGGCGGCCGCCACCTCGTCGGGCAACTCGTCGAAGTCGTCGGCAATGCGGACCCTTCCTTCCCACCCGCCGGGAACCCGCGGCTCCAGCACCTCACGGTAGGGGACGAGCCTGGCGACCGGCTTCCCGGCCTTCCCGATCACGACCTCCTCACCCCGCATCACCCGCTCCACGAGCTTGGAGAAGTGCGTCTTGGCCTCGTGAATGTTCTCTATGCGCCTCTCCCACGACGGGCTTTGGTTAGTCCGGTTAGTCTACCATCGGGCGAGCGTGGGGGTTTCGTGGAGACGGGGCTGGCCGCCCGCCGGGTTCTACGGCCGGCCGTACCCGCCCCAGCCCGGCGTCTCGACGGTGACGACGTCCCCTTTTTCCAGCTCGCGGCTCGTCTTTGGCGGGAGTTCCTCGCCGTTGAGGAGGTTCCTTCCGACCCTGCCCGGCTCCCCGCCTTCCACGCCCCTCGGCGCGTGGCGGCGGCGGTCGGTGAGGAGGGAGAGGCTGGCAGGTTCGATGACCTCTATGGAGCGGACGACGCCGTCGCCGCCGCGGTTCTCGCCGGCGCCGCCGGAGCCGTAGAGGAGCTCGTAGCGCCTCACGCGCATGGGATACTCCATCTCGAAGGCCTCGACGGGGGTGTTGAGGGTGTTAGACATGCCGACGTGGACGCCCGAGGGTCCGGGGCCGCGGGAGGAGGCGCCCTGGCCGCCACCGATAGTCTCGTAGTAGGTCCAGTTGCTGGCCTCGCCCGAGCCGCCGATGATCGTGTTGTTCATCGTGCCCTGGCCCTGGGCCGGCACCCCGCCCGGGGCGAAGCGGGAGAGGGCGGCGAGCACGGTATCGGCGATGCGGTTGGAGGTCTCGACGTTGCCGGCGACGACCGCGGCCGGGTAACCCGCGTTGACGAGGCTGCCCTCGGGGGCCTCTATGCCCAGCGGGGCGTAGGTGCCGGCGTTGGCCGGGACGTCCTTGGGCAAGAGGACGCGCAGGGCGAAGAAGCACGCCGAGCGGGTGACGGGGAGCGGGCAGTTGATGTTGCCGCGCACGGCGGGGGAGGTGCCGGCGAAGTCTATGGTCATCTCGTCGCCCTCTATCCTGACGGAGGCCCTTATCGGGATGTCCTCTTCCGTCGAGCCGTCGCCCTCCATGTAGTCTTCTGCGGAGTGCTCGCCGTCGGGGAGCTCGCGGATGGCTTCGCGGGCGCGTCTCTCGGCGTAGAGGACCACCTCCTCGAAGGCCGCGAGGACCGTCTCCCCGCCGCGGCGCTCGATAAGCTCCCCTATCCGCGCTTCGGCTATGTTGTTCGCGGCGATCTGGGCGCGGAGGTCCCCGCGTCTGAGCCCCGGGGTCCTGACGTTGGCGAGGAGTAGGTCGAGGACATCCCGTACGTACTCGCCGTCGCGGACGAGGCGGACGGGGGGGATGATGATGCCCTCCTGGAAGATCTCGCGCGAGTCCGAGGGCATCGAGCCTGGCCGCATCCCGCCCACGTCGGAGTGGTGCGCCCTCGTGACCGCGTAGCCGACGATGCTGTCTTCGTGGGCGATGGGCGAGACGAGGGTGATGTCCGGCAAATGCGTGCCGCCGGAGTAGGGGTCGTTGACGGCGAAGACGTCGCCGGGCTCGGGGTCGCGCCGCATAACAGCTGCCACCGCTTCTGGCATGGCGCCGAGGTGGACGGGGATGTGCTCGGCCTGGGCCACCATGTTGCCGCGGGCGTCGAAGAGGGCTGTGGAGCAGTCGCGGCGCTCCTTTATGTTCGATGAGTAGGCGCCCCGGATCAGGACGGCCCCCATCTCCTCCGCTATCCCGGCCAGCGCGCTCGCCAGCACGGACAGGGTTACCGGATCCAACCGCCCCCTACCCATCTTCTCTCTCCAGCACCAGGTTCCCGACACGGTCGATGGCACCCCTCCATCCCGGCCGCACGACGCACGTGGCCTCCCTGAAATCGACTATGGCGGGCCCCTCGACGGGCGAGCCTTCGCCCATCTTCTCCCGGTCGAGGACCGGAACCTCCCGCCACTCCCCGTCGAAGTTCGCCTCTCGCCGGCCGGCCTGCGCCTCGCCGGACGGCCCCGGCTCGTCGAGCGCGGGCTTCTCGACGGGGACCGTCGCGACGAGGCGCAGGTTCACCAGCTCCACGGGCTCGTCCTCCATCCTGTAGCCGTAGCGCCCCTCGTGCGCCGCGTGGAACTGCGCCTCCAGCCCCCCGGGGGCGTCCGCGTCGACGGTCAGCTCGAAGGACTGGCCCGCGTAGCGCAGGTCCGCCCGGCGGTGGTGCTCCGGGCCATCGAGGTCCCGCGCGGCGGCGGCCTCCATCTCCCCGTAGCGGGCCTCGAACTCTTCGGCGTCCACTCTGTCCAGCGGGACGAGGTAGGGACGAACGTAGTCGCGGCGCAGGTCGCTTATGGCGAGGCCGAGGGCGCTGAGCACGCCGCCGGCGCGGGGGAAGATGACGGTCCCCATGCCGAGCTCCTCGGCCAGAGAGCAGGCGTGCATCCCGCCGGCCCCGCCGAAGGCGAGCAGGGCGAACTCCCTGGGGTCGAGGCCGCGCTCCACGCTTATGACCCGCAGGGCCCGCACCATCTCCGCGTTCGCCACCCGCACGATGCCTAAAGCCGCCTCCTCTGCGTCCAGCCCGAGCCGCGCGCCCAGGGAAGAGAGCGCCCCCTCCGAGAGTTCGCGGTCGAGCACCACCTCGCCGCCGAGCCGCGCCCCGTGGGCGAGGTAGCCCAAAGAGATGTTCGCGTCGGTGACGGTCGGCTCCTCGCCGCCCTTGCCGTAGCCCGCGGGGCCGGGCTCCGCGCCCGCCGAGTGGGGTCCCACGCGTAGAGCGCCGCCGGCGTCCGCCCAGGCGACGGAGCCGCCGCCGGCGCTCACCGTGTGGACGTCGACCATGGGGAGCTTTATTGGGACGCCCGCGACCACCGTCTCCGTGGTCGTCTGGGCCTCGCCCCCGATGATGGGGGCGACGTCCGTCGAGGTGCCGCCCATGTCGAAGGTGAGCAGATCCTCGTAGCCGCCAAGAGAGCCGACGTGGGCCGCCCCGACCACCCCGCCCGCCGGGCCCGAGAGCACGCACCCGGCCGCGTCCGCCGCCGCGTCCTCCACGGGCACGACCCCGCCGGACGACTGCATGATGAGCGGTGCCGGCACGCCCGCCTCGGCGGCCTTGTCCGCCAAGTTCTTCAGGTAGACGGCCAGCTTCGGCCCCAGGTACGCGTCCGCCGCCGTCGTGGAGAATCGCTCGTACTCCCGGAACTCGGGCAGGACCTCGCTGGAGAGCGAGACGTGCACCTCGGGCATCGCCTCCCTCAGCGCCTCCCCGACCCGTCTCTCGTGCTCGGGGTGGGCGAAGGCGAAGAGCAGGCAGACGGCGACCGCCCGCACGTCCGCCTCTTTGAGGGCTTCGACCGTCCTTTGCAGGCTCTCCTCGTCGAGGGGTTCTACCTCGCCCTCCGGTCCCATGCGCTCCTTCACCGCAAAGCGGAGGTCGCGCGGCACCAGCGGCGGCGGGCGGTCCATGGCGAGGTCGTAGAGCGAGGGGCGGTTCTGGCGGGCGATCTCGAGCACGTCCCTGAAGCCCTCCGTCGTGACCAGCGCCGTCCTGGCGCCGCGCCGTTCGAGCAGGGCGTTCGTCGCAACGGTCATCCCGTGGGCCAGGGCGCCGACGGAGGCGGCCTCTACTTCGGCGGCTTCTATAGCGCTCATCACGCCCTCGGACTGGTCGCGCGGGGTGGAGGGGACCTTCGCCGTGACGAGATTTCCCTCCGAGAGCGCCACCAGGTCCGTGAAGGTGCCGCCCACGTCCACCCCGAGCCTCACCCGAGCACCCCGAAGGCCGCCAGCACCAGGCGCAGGCCGAGCAGGGCCGCCACGACGAAGACGAAACCGCCGAGCACGTTGCCGAGGATCCCGTTCTTGAAGTCGCCGAGCAGGTTCGAGCGGTTCATGGCGAAGAGCAGGAAGAGGACCACGACGGGCAGGAGGACGCCGTTCGCGGCCTGGGCGAAGAGGATGGCGGCGACCGGGTTGGTGCCGAGGATCGCGAGCACGGTCCCGACTACGAGGACCAGACCCCAGACCGCCCGGAACCTCCAGCCGGTCAGGTCCCGCTCCCAGCCCAAGGCCCCCGACGTCGCGTAGGCGGCGGCGAGGGGGGCCGTGATCGCGCTCGTCAACCCGGCGGCGAAGAGGCCGAGGGCGAAAAAGTACTTGGCCAGGGGACCCAGCAGGGGCTCCAGCTGCTCGGCCATCTGGCCGGCGTCGGTGATCTCGGTCCCCCGCCCGAAGAAGGCCGCCGCCGCGGTGGAGATGATGGCGAGCGTTATGACGCCGCCGAGGATGATGGAGAGCGTGGTGTCGAACCGGCTCTCGGCGAGCGCCCGGTCCGTGGGGGCATCCTCGGGCCACTTCTCCTGGACGCTGCTGGCGTGGAGAAAGAGGTTGTACGGCACGACGGTCGTCCCGATCAGGGCGACCGCCGTGAGCAGCGAGCCCTCCGGGATGCCGGGCGTGAAGATGCCGGCCAGGATGTTGCCGAGGTCGGGGGGCCTCAAGACGAGGACCGCCGTGACCACGAAGACCACGCTCATCAGGATCACGAGCCCCACGAGAACCCGCTCGATGAGCTTGTAGGCGCCCGAGGCTAGGAGCGCGAACGCCCCGATCCCCACGGCCGCCGCCCAGGCCTGGGTCGGGAGGCCGATGATGGTCTCGAGGCCGAGCGCCGCCCCGGTGATGTTGCCCGTCTCGAAGGCGGCGTTGCCGAAGGTTATGGCCGTCACTATGAGCAGCACCACGAGCACCTTGACGGCGGCATTCTCGAACGTGGTGCGCAGCGCCTCTCCGAGCCCCTCCCGGCTCACGATGCCGAGCCTGGCGCTCATCTCCTGCAGGACGATGGTGGCGAAGATGGAGAAGACCAGGGCCCAGAGCAGCGCGTAACCCGTGCTCGCCCCGACCACGCTCGCCGTCGTCACCGTGCCCGGTCCGATGAATGCCGCCGCGACCAGCAGCCCGGGTCCCAGGTTCCTGAGCCTCCTCAGCACGACCGCCTACTTCTCCCCTCTTTGCGCCTTTTGCAAGCAAACTAGCATCCGGGCGGGCCCCCGTAAATAGCTGGATGTACAGAGAGCCAGATGGTCTATCCGTCCGTTTCTAGACCGCCAGCAGTTCCCTGTTGGTCATGCGGGTGACGAACATGTGGCCCGGGGCGTGCGTGATCATGACCTCGGGCGCCGCTTCGAGCGCGACGGCCTGCGGCGTCACCCCGCAAGCCCAGAAGACGGGCAGCTCGCCCGCCCCGACCTCCACCGGATCCCCGTAGTCCGGCCGGTCGAGGTCGGCTATGCCCAGAGCACCCGGGTTGCCGACGTGTACCGGCGCCCCGTGGACCTGCGGGACGCGGGCCGTCGTCGTCACGGCGAGCGGGACGAGGCGGGCCGGTACCGGGCGCATCGAGACGACCAGCGGGCCGGAGAAGCGGCCGGCCGGGGTGCAGGGCACGTCCGTCCGGTACATGGGCACGTTCGTCCCGGCCTCGATGTGGCGGACGGGCACGCCCGCCTCCAGCAGCGCCTCCTCAAAGGAGAAGCTGCACCCGATCAGGAACGAGACGAAGTCCTCCCGCCACAACCCCCGCACCTCCGTCGGCTCGTCCACGAGTTCTCCGTCCCGGTAGACGCGGTAGCGTGGGAGGTCCGTGCGGAGGTCGGCGCCGGGGGCGGTCAGCTTCGGCTCCGGATCGCCCGGGTCGGTAGCCTCGATCAAGGGGCACGGCTTCGGGTTGCGCCCGCAGAACCTCAGAAAATCGAAAGCGTCGGTCTTGGGCAACACGACGAGGTTGGTCTGCACGTGCTCCCCGCAGACGCCCGGCGTTGGCCCGTCCCAGTCACCGGACCTGCACGCCGCCCAGAGGCTTTCCGGACCGGTTATCCTCGTGCCGGCGCTCAAGACGTCACCCCGACCACGCGCCCCCTCGGAGGGGGAAGCCCGGGATGGTTGGTCCGGGGCACCTACGACGCCCCGCCGCCGGCTTCGGCGCGCTCTCGGGCCGTCGCCTCCTCGTCCACGGTGAAGGCACCTCCGTCTTCGGTCAGGACGACGCCGTAGGCCTCGCGGGCGTGCTCCGACGAGACGAGGCCGTCTTCGGCGTCGCGGCGGACGAGGTCGGGGTCGCGTTCGAGGGGTGCGCCGTAGCCCCCGCCGCCGGGGAGGCTCAGGATTACGCGCTCGCCCGGCGGGATGCGCTGCTGGCGTTTGGGGTGCAAGGTCTCGCCCGAGGCCGTGCGGACCGAACCCGCGCCGCCGTCCTCGCCGCCGAGCATGCCCGGCGCGGGGAACCGGGTTCGGTCGTACATGGCGGAGAGGATCCAGGGTCGTCCGCCGTCCTCGCCGCCGGCTTCGCTTCCTCGGACCCCGATCTCCATCTCCTGCCCGAAGCCGCCGCGGCGGCGTCCTGCGCCCTCTGAGTCCGGGCGAAGCTCGCGTTTGTGCATGACGACGGGGGAGATGCTCTCTATGACCTCCGCCGGCACCCCCCGGATGCCGCTCGGGAAGGCCGTCGCCGAGAGGCCGTCGCTCTCGGGGCGCGCTCCCATCCCGCCGCCGGAGAAAAAGACGTAGGTGAACGGCTCTCCGTCCGCCTTCTGGCCCGTGATCTGGGTGTTCCACAGACCGTCGGCGCCCTGGGCCAGGACCCGATCCGGGACGACCCTGGCGAGGGCGCCGTGGATCAGGCCCGGCAGGAAGTGGCCGATGATGTGCCGCCCGCCCACCGGCGCGGGATGCTGGGCGTTCAGGACGCTACCCTCGGGCGCCGTGACGCGGATGGGCTGGAAGCTGCCGTCGTTGTTGGGTACGTCGGGGCTTATGGCGCACTTCACGCCAAAAGTGGTGTACGCCGTGGTGTAGTTCAGGACGACGTTGATGCCCCGCTCGGATTCGGGCGAGGAGCCCTCGTAGTCCACGACGATCTCGTCGCCCCCGACCCGCACCGCGACGGCCAGCTCTATCGGCTCGTCGAAGCCGTCGGTGGAGGTCCGGTACTCGTAGACCCCGTCGGGTATCTCCGTGATGGCCTCGCGCATCGCCGCCTCGGAGCGGGAGCAGACCTCGTCGGAGAGCGCCTCTATGTCGGCCAGATCGAACTCGTCCATCATCTCCATCAGGCGCTCCCCGCCGACCTCGTTGCTTCCGGCCTGGGCGTAGAGGTCGCCAACTACCTCGTAGGGCGTCCGCACGTTGGCCCGGACGATGCGCAGCAGCTCCTCGTTTGGCTCCCCGCCGGCGAAGAGGCGGCTGATGGGCACGAAGAGGCCCTCCTCGTAGACCTGCCGCCCGTCCGCCCCGAACCCCCGGCCGCCGAGGTCGAGGGCGTGGCAGCAGTTGCCGAAGAAGGCGACGGGTTCTCCGTCGCGGAATATGGGCGTCATCACGGTGAAGTCGTTGAGGTGTCCTGAGGTCTGCCACGGGTGGTTGGTTACGAGGGCGTCGCCCGGTTTTAGCGTCTCGACCGGGAACGCTTCGAGAAAGTGGTGGGCGCTCGTGGCCATCGCGTTGACGTGGCCCGGGGTGCCGGTCACGGCCTGGGCGACCATCCGGCCGCGACGGTCGAAGAGGCCAGCAGAGAGGTCCCCCGCCTCGCGCACCACGCTCGTAAAAGAGGTCCGCATCAGGGCGCGGGCCTGCTCCTCGACGACCGAGACCAGGCGGTTCCAGAGGACCTCTAGGAGTATCGGGTCCAGGCGCTCTTGACTCACTTCTCCCACCTCACGATCAGGTTGCGCGCCCCGTCCACCTTGGCGCGGGAGCCGGGGCCGACGATCACCGTGGACTCCCGCTCCTCGACGACCGCGGGACCCTCAAAGGTCACACCAGGGTCCAGACGGTAGCGGTCGTAGACGGGGACCGGCCCAAAGCCATCGTTCTCGGGAAGGTAGATCCCCCTCTCTCCTTTGCGCGCCTCGTCGAGCGGCCGGGGGTCTCCCTTCTCCTCTTCCTGCGGGATCTCCGGCCGCGGGGCGGAGACCTGCACGCGCCAGGTGATGGTTTCTAGCGGCACGTCCGGACCCTCTCGCCCGTAGAGCCGCCGGTACTCCTCGCGGTAGGCGTCCGAGATCCCATCCACCTGGTCCGAACCGAGCGTCCCTCCGGGCAGCACCACCCCGACCTCGTGCCCCTGCCCGACGTAGCGCATCTCGCCCAGCCGGCGCACCACGACCTCTTCGTCCGCAACGCCGGAGGCCCGCAGAAGCCCGCGGCCCTCTTCCTCCATCTCCGCGAGCGCCGCGTTCGCCGCGTCCCAGTCGAGGCGGTCGAGGCGGCCGTGGAGGCTGCGGGCGAGGTCGAAGGAGAGCGGGGCGCACAGGAAGCCGAAGGCGGAGGCCGTGCCAGCGCCCAAGGGCGCCACGAAGCCGGGGACGCCGAGGGCGCGGGCGACGCGGTGGGCGTGGACCGGCCCGGCGCCGCCGAAGGCGAGGAGCAGGTACCGGCGCGGGTCCTTGCCGCGCTCGACGGCGTGCACGCGCGCGGCATTCGCCATGTTCTCGTCCACGACCTGGTGGACGCCCCAGGCTGCCTCGATAGGGTCGAGGTCGAGGGCATCGGAGATCTTGCTCATCGCCTTCTCGGCCGCCCCGAAGTCCAGGCTCATCTTGCCGCCGAGAAAGAAGTCAGGGTCGAGGTACCCGAGCAGGAGGTCGGCGTCGGTCACGGTCGGCTCCTCGCCCCCGCGGCCGTAGCAGGCGGGGCCCGGGTCGGCGCCTGCGCTCTCGGGCCCGATCTTGGGCAGGCCCAGAGGTCCGACGCGGGCGATGGAGCCGCCCCCGGCCCCGATCTCGATCATCTCGATGACCGATGTCTTGACCGGAAGCCCCGACCCCTTCTTGAACCGGTACACCCGCGCGACCTCGAAGTCCGTGCTCGTCAACGGCTCCCCGCCGTCTATCAGGCAAGCTTTGGCCGTCGTCCCGCCCATGTCGAACGAGAGCACCTCCGAGAACCCTGCGGCCTTTCCGTGGAACGCCGCGGCCAGCGAGCCGGCCGCGGGCCCCGACTCGAGCAGCCGCACCGGGAACCGGCACGCCGTCTCGACGCTCGCCGTGCCGCCGTTCGAAAGCATGACGTAGAAAGAACCGTCGAAGCCGAGATCCCGCAGCCGCTTTTCGAGCCTCTGCAGGTAGCGTTCGACGAGCGGGCGGACGTAGACGTTCGCTATGGTGGTCGAGGTCCGCTCGTACTCCCGGATCTCCGGCGAGACCTCCGAAGAGAGCGAGACGGCCACCCCCGGCGCCTCCTCGGCCAGGATCTCCGCCACCCTCTGCTCGTGGGCCGGGTTCCGAAAGCCGTGCAGAAAGCTCACCGCCGCCGCTTCGATCCCCCGCTCGAGAAGCTCGGCGGCGATGGAGCGCACCTGCTCCTCGTCGAGCTCCCGCAGCACGGAGCCGTCGTCGAGGACGCGCTCCCGGACGCCGTAGCGCAGGTTTCGCGGTACGAGGGGTTCCGGCTTCTCAAGGAAGATGTCGTACATGTCGTAGCGGTGCTCGGTGCCGATGGCGACCGCGTCGCGGAAGCCCTCCGTCGTGAGCAGGGCGGTGAGGGCGCCGCGGCGTTCGATCAGGGCGTTCGTCACCAGCGTCGTGCCGTGGATGATCGTCTTGAGTTGGGCCGCATCGAGGCCCTCGCGTTCGAGCAGCCCGCGCAGCCCCTCCTCGACAGCCTCCGACGGGTCCTCCGGCGTCGTAAGAACCTTGCCGATCGCGCGCTCGCCCGTGGCGTCATCTATCAGGACGAGGTCCGTGAAGGTCCCGCCGATGTCGATGCCGACGCGGTAGTTTTTGTACGAGCTCAAACCTTGAACCTCGCTTCCGTGCGACTGTCAGTCGATCAACTCGAAATCCGTACGGTACCTGTTGGCGTTGAAGACGCCGGCGGCCTTCCCGCCGTCCACCGCCAGGCCGACGCCGTTGACGTAGCCGTTGCCCGGGGAGACGAGGAACAGGCCAGCCCGGGCTACCTCCTCGGGGGATGCCACCCTCGGGGTCGGGCTGTTGGCCAGGACGCGCCGCAGGCCCTCATCGGGGTCGTCGAAAGAGTCGACGATGCCCTGAACCATCGGCGTGTCTATGGCCCCGGGGCAGAGCGCGTTGGCCCGGATCTTGCGGTCCGCGTAGGTCACGGCGAGCGACTTGGTCAGGCCCATGACCGCGTGCTTGGTCGCCGAGTAGAGCGGGTCGCCGGGCCGCCCGACTAGGCCGCCGTTGGAGGACATGTTCAGGATGGCCCCGCCTTCCGGGTTCTCCAGCAGGTGAACCAGCGCGTACTTGCACCCGAGGAAGACGCCCTTGAAGTTGATGGCGACGATGCGGTCGAACTCCTCCTCCGTGGTGTCGGGGATCGGCTTCGTCATCGAGATGCCGGCGTTGTTGAAGATAATGTCGAGCTTGCCGTGCCGCCCGACCGCGCCGTCGATCAAGCCTCTCACGTCCTCGCCGGAGGTCACGTCCGTCGGCACGAACTCGGCCTCGCCGCCTTCCGCCCCGATCTCCTCGGCCGCCCGCCGGCCGGCTTCCTCTTGCACGTCACCCAGGAAAAGCCGCGCCCCCTCCCGGGCGAACAGCCTGGCGCTCGCCAGCCCGATGCCCGAGGCCGCGCCCGTGATCACCGCCACCTTGCCTTCTAGTTGCATCCCTGCCTCCCGTCCGCTTTTCGTATCGTCCCCTGGCGACATACTAATGCCCGGGACGGAAGGCTGCTGCCACGCCGCGCGGCGGCCGGCACGGGAGCGTAACATTCCCCTTCAGGTGGGAAAAGATCAGGAAGGGTGAGAAGACCGCTTCGGCGGGACGAACCATCGGCCCGGTGCCGCGAGGGTTCGCAGAGGATCGGGAGGAGAGAGACGTGGATCGAAACGACGAAACGGTGGGGCAGGTCGCCATCGTGACCGCCGCGGGCAAAGGCATGGGTGCGGCCTGCGCCCGCGAGCTCGCCGCGCGCGGCCACTCGCTCGCGCTGATGTCACCGTCTGGCTCTGCGACCGACCTCGCCGAGGAGCTCGGGGGCGTGGGCTTCGAGGGGTCCGTCACCGAAGAGGACGACCTGCGCGCCCTGGTGGACGTGGCCCTCGACGCCTTCGGCCGCGTCGATGCCGTGGTCAACAGCACGGGGCACCCGCCGACGGGCGACGAGGTGCTGGAGATCGCCGACGAAGACTGGCACGCGGGGCTCGACATGGTCGTGCTCAACGTCGTTCGGATGGCGCGCCTGGTGACGCCCGTCATGCTGCGGCAGGGCGGCGGCGCGCTGGTGAACATCTCGACGTTCTCTGCCTTCGAGCCGTCCGCGACGTTCCCCGTGTCCTCCGCGCTGCGCTCGGCCCTCGCGGGCTTCACCAAGCTCTACGCCGACCGCTACGCGGCGGATGGCATAAGGATGAACAACGTCCTGCCGGGCTACATGGACAACTTCGAGTTGGACGAGGAGGTCCGAGGGGCGATACCGATGCGACGACCTGGCGCGATGGAGGAGATCGCCAGGACCGCCGCGTTCCTCGTCTCCCCCGACGCCTCGTACATCACGGGGCAGAACCTGCGCGTGGACGGCGGGCTTACAAGGTCCGTCTGACCCATCTCTACCGGCGGTAAGGTATTCTCGTGGGGACAGAGAGTTCGTACGCAATCCCGGGAAGGAGCCTCAGCTTATGTACGACGTGATCGTGGTCGGCCTCGGCGGGATGGGTAGCGCCACCGCCTGCGAGCTCGCGGGGCGGGGCAAGAAGGTTCTCGGCCTGGAGCGCCACGCCCGCGGCCACGACCGGGGATCCAGCCACGGCGGCTCCCGCCTGATCCGCCAGGCGTACTTCGAGGACCCGGCCTACGTCCCGCTCGTCCTCCGCGCCTACGAGCTGTGGAGACGGCTGGAGGCCGAGACCGGCCGGGAACTGATGACGCTCTGCGGCGGCCTCATGCTCGGGCGACGCGGGAGCCACGTCCTCGAAGGCAGCCTCCTGAGCGCCCGCGAGCACGACCTGCCGTGCGAGATCCTCGAGGCGCAAGACGTGCGGCGGCGTTTCCCCGCCCTGGCCCCCGACCACGAGACCGTCGCCCTGTACGAATCGAGCGCGGGTTTCATAGACCCCGGGGCGGCCATGGATGCGCAGCTGGGGCTGGCCTCCGACCTCGGCGCGGAACTGCTTTTCGAAGAGCCGCTCGTCTCCTGGGAGGCCGCGGACTCCGGGGACCGGGTGCGGGTGGAGACACCGGAGGCCGTCTACGAGGCGGAGCGGTTGGTTCTCGCGCCCGGCGCGTGGGCCCCGTCGTTGCTCGCGGGGCTGGATCTTCCGCTAGAGCCCGAGCGGCGTGTGATCTGCTGGTTCGAGCCCGAGGGCGGGGCGGAGCCTTTCCTGCCCGGCAACTTTCCCGTCTTTATCTGGGAGCCGGAGGACGGTAACACCTTTACCTGCTTCCCGCTTGTGGAGGGGGAGCGTGGCGTAAAGTCCGTCTTTTTCCGCGCGGGTGGCGTGCCGTGCGACCCGGATACGCTGGACAGGACGGTGCGCGACGACGAGATCGAGTTCGTCCGCGGGTACCTGGAGGCGTACGTCCCGGCGTTGGCCGGCAGGTGCATATCCACCGACGTCTGCATGTACACGAACACGCCGGACGAGCACTTCGTTTTGGGCTTGCACCCGGACCATCCGCAGGTCTCGTTCGCCTCGCCTTGCTCGGGGCACGGCTACAAGTTCGCCACCGTGATCGCCGAGATCCTCGCGGACCTCGCGACCGAAGGCGTAACCCGCCACCCGATCGAGATGTTCTCCCCCAACCGTTTTGAGGGCGCCAGAGAGACCGCCTGAGAACGCCCGCGGGCGTTCTCGGGCAACCGTTGACGCGGGTGGCGGGCCCGTGCACACTTCCGGCGAGGAGACTGGAGGGGACGCATGACCGCCGACATCAGCCGAGCGCGGGTCTTCGATCTGGAGCAACCGCGCACCGAAGCGATGCCCATACACCCGGCGCACAAGCAGGCCGGCTACTCCTACTTCCTCCACCGCCACCACGAGGACGAGTACCGCCCCGAGGAGTCGGGCCCGCGCACGGGTGCTGCCGGCGTCCTCGTCTGCGGCGAGCACACCGGCACCCACATCGACGCCCTCTGCCACCAATCCGACGCCCTCACCCTCTGCGGCGGCGTCCCGGTATCTGAGGTCCAGACCTCCCGCGGGTTCACCGAGCTCGGCGTCGAAAAAATGCCCCCGATCGTGGCCCCCGGCGTCCTCCTGGACGCGGCCGCCTCTGAGGGGGTCGAGGCGCTGGAGCCGGGCCACGCCGTCACGGACGCGGACCTGGCGG
The DNA here is from genome assembly GCA_035936475.1 of Rubrobacter sp. Taxonomy (GTDB): domain Bacteria; phylum Actinomycetota; class Rubrobacteria; order Rubrobacterales; family Rubrobacteraceae; genus Rubrobacter_D. The sequence goes on from DASYWA010000151.1 coordinate 30,365, forward strand.
CGTGCTGCGAACGCCAGGGGGTCGAGGTCCCGCCAGGGGGCGTGGCGCTCGTGCGGACCGGCAACGGGCGGTTCTGGGGGGACGAGGCACGTTATCTTGCCGGGCCCGGCATGGACGCCGCGGCCTCCCGCTGGCTCGCGGACAGGGGCGTGATCGCGGTGGGGGCGGACAACATGGCCTGGGACGTGCCGGGGTTGCGCGACCCGGAGCTCGGGTGCCTGATGCCGGGGCACCTGATCCTGCTGGCCCGCCGCGGCGTCTACATCATAGAGAACCTGTACCTCGAGGATCTGGCCTCCTCGGGCCACCACGAGTTCGAGTTCGTCTGCCTGCCCCTGAAGCTCGTCGGCGCCACCGGCTCCCCGGTGAGGCCCATGGCGCGCATCGCCGGCGGCGCCTAGAGGCTCAAGCCCGCGACGAGGCCTCCAGCAGGCGCACCAGCAGCTCCAGCCTCTCGACCTCAAGCCGCGCCTCGTAGTGGGCCAGCTCCGCCCCGCGCTTGGCGGACACGAGCTCCGCGTGTTCGGGGGTGTCGAGGATGCCATCGAGGTAGAGCGAGGCCGTGCGCTCGTTCTTCGCCTCCAGCAGGGTGTCGGCGTTCTCGACCTTCGCCCGCCGCTCGTACTCGGAGAGCGCCTCCGTCGCCGCGACGAGCTCGCGCCGGGCGCCGGCCAGGCGTTCGTAGGCGCGCGAGATCTCCCCGGCCAGCCCCCCCGCGTCCAACCCCGTCCCATCCATACGACTCCCCTCCAATGACCCGGCCGCCCGGAACGGATCTTAAGAGATCCCGCCAACCGCGCAAGACCTTCTGCAAACCGCCCGGGGCGGCGTCGGCCCGCGGCGGCGAGCCCTCCTAACCCCAGCCTTCCAACGCGCCGTGCTGCCCGAGGGTCGGCGGCGGCCGTCGCACCGGAGGCCGCTCCCCGTCGACCAGCACGGGCGAGGCGAGCATGCGGAGCATTCCCGCCGCGGGATGCTCGACGTCCTGCAATATGCCCGAGCCGAGTACGTGCTCGTCCTCGAAGACGTCGGAGAGGGCGTTGACCGGCCCGCACGGGACGCCGGCGTCCCTCACCTTCTCGACCCACTCGTCCGCCGTCCGTTCGGAGAAGCGCCCTTGCAGGGCCGCGACCAGCTCCTCCCTGTTCGCTACCCGGTCGGGGTTCGTGGCGTAGCGGTCGTCTTCGGCGAGGTCCGGGAGCCCGAGGGCCTCGCACAGCCGCCCGAACTGGGCGTCGTTGCCGACGGCGACGGCTATCTGCCTGTCCGAGGCGCCGAAGGTCTGGTAGGGGACGATGGTCGGGTGGCCGTTGCCCAGGCGCCCCCTGTCCTCGCCCGAGACGAGGAACTCCTGCCCGCGGTTGGCGAGCCACGAGAGCGTAGACTCGAAGAGGGGGACCTCGATGCGGCACCCTTCGCCCGTCTCGGAGCGGCGCCTGAGGGCGGCCAGGATCGCCGTGGCCGCGTGCAGGCCGCACACGATGTCCGCTATGGCGACGCCGACCTTCGTCGGCTCGCCTTCCGGCTCGGGGAAGCCGGTGATGCCCATGACCCCGGCGCGCGCCTGCACCAGGAAGTCGTAGCCCGGACGGTCCTCGTCGGGCCCGGGCCCGAAACCGGTGATGGAGCAGTAGACGAGGCCGGGGTTGGCCTCTTCGAGCGCCTCGTAGCCGAGGCCCATGCCCTCCAGGGCGCCGCGCTTCCAGTTCTCTATGACCACGTCCGCCCCCGCCGCGAGGCGCCTTACCCTCTCCAGGCCCTCTTCGGTCTTTACGTCCACCCCGACGGACCTCTTGTTGCGGTTGATGGAGAGAAAGTACGCCGACTCCCCGCCGGCGAACGGGGGGCCCCAGTGGCGGGTGTCGTCGCCGCGTTCGGGGTGCTCCACCTTGATCACGTCCGCGCCGAGGTCCGCGAGCGCCATCGTCGCGTACGGGCCCGCCAGCACCCGCGAGAGGTCCAGCACCTTGAGGCCTTCGAGCGGCAGCATCAGCCCTCGCGGTCGTCGTCTATGAGGAAGAGCCGGGTCGCGCCCTCCGAGCGGTTGCGACCGCGGTGGGCCCCGCCGCCTACAGGAGCCGGCGGCAGGAAGAACGCCTCGCCCTCCGAGGCCCGCAGGGGCTCGCCGCCGTCGTCGAACTCGTACTCGATCTCGCCCGCAAGCACGAACCCCCGGTGGCCTTCTTCGCACCACTCCTCGCGCGCCGCCCCCGCCTCGTACTCGACCGTCGCCCACCGCGCGCCCCCGACGTCCACCTCGCGGGCCTGGATGCCGGGCGCGTCTTCGGCCCAGGGAAGCTCCCCGAAAGGCACCCTGCGCGCCCCGTCCATCTCCCTCACGTGTGCGTTCTCCCTTCCGCGGATGCCCCGCCCTGCCGGACGAGAAGCCACCCCTTCCCGCCGCTTGCCGGCCCGCTTCAGGGTACACGAACGGCCGGGCCCGGGCCCGGCCACCTGTAAAGGCGAACGCGCCCGGTGCGGGCCTTTTATGGGACAATCGGGTGGCCGAAGGGTGGACACCGGGAGGGCGAGAAGATGACCACATCACGCACTGAGGTCGGGCAGAGCGGGCGGCAGGCCGCGCCGGGGCACGACTTCTTGAACATAGAAGCGCACCTCTCCGGGGAGGAGCTCGCGGTGCGCGACCGCGTGCGGTCTTTCGTGCGGGAGCGCATCAAGCCGAACATAAGCGGCTGGTTCGACCGGGCGGTCTTCCCGAAAGAGATCGTCCCCGAGTTCGCCGACCTCGGCCTCCTCGGCATGCACCTGGAAGGGTACGGCTGCGCCGGCAGGAGCGCCGTCGAGTACGGCCTGGCCTGCATGGAGCTGGAGGCCGGGGACTCGGGGCTGCGCACCTTCGTCTCCGTCCAGGGCTCCCTGGCCATGAGCGCGATCCACAAGTTCGGCTCAGAGGAGCAGAAGGAGGGGTGGCTCCCCAGGATGGCGAGGGGCGAGGCCATCGGCTGCTTCGGCCTTACCGAGCCCTCCGCCGGCTCCGACCCGGCGGGCATGAAGACGTTCGCCCGCAGGGAGGGCTCCGACTGGGTGCTCAACGGCGAGAAGCGCTGGATCGGGCTCGCCACCATCGCTGATGTGGCCGTCGTCTGGGCCCGCACCGACGAGGAGAAGAACCCCGTCCGCGGCTTCCTCGTCCCGACCGACGCGCAGGGTTTCACCGCCAGGGACATCACCCCGAAGCTCTCCATGCGCGCCTCCATCCAGTGCGACGTGGCGTTCGGGGACGTGAGGCTCCCCGAGAGCGCCATGCTCCCCGGCGCGCGCGGGCTCGGCGGGCCATTCGCCTGCCTCAACGAGGCGCGCTACGGCATCATCTGGGGGGCGATGGGCGCGGCACGGGACTGCTACGAGTCGGCTCTGGCGTACGCGGGGGAGAGGGAGCAGTTCGGGAAGCCCATAGGCTCCTTCCAGCTCGTGCAGCAGAAGCTCGTGAACATGCTCATCGAGATAGAGAAGGGCACGCTGCTCGCGCTGCACATCGGCAGGATGAAAGACGAGGGGACGCTGCGCCCCGAGCAGATCTCTTTAGGCAAGCTCAACAACGTGCGCGAGGCCATAGAGATAGCGCGCGAGGCGAGGACGGTCTTCGGCGGCAACGGGGTGACGCTGGACCATCCGCC
>DASYWA010000152.1:0-11259 GCA_035936475.1 Rubrobacter sp.
AAGGCCCTCAGCATCCCGATCTGCTGCCGCCGCTCGACGACGGAGCGGGCCGCGATGACGCCAAGCGCCGCGATGCCGACCAGAAGCCCCAGACCCATGAAGCCCATGAGCAGGTTGTTGAAGAGCCCCTGGGAGGCGGAACCGTCCCGTATCTCCTTCTCCACGGCCACGGCCTGCAACCCGTTCTCCGCGAACGCCTTCTCCAAGTCCCTCGTCACGGCGCCGGCGTCGGCCCCGTCCGCCAGCCCGAACTGGTAGCTCTGGGCCGGCACCGGCGAGCCGGCGAGGCCCTCTATGGTGGGCGCGGACGTCATCACGCTCGGCGCGAAGAACGCCGAGTCCTCCAGCACGCCTACGACGCGCAGGTCCCGTGTGCGGCCCGACTCCGGATCTTCGGCCCGTATGTACAGGTCGTCCGGCAGCGTCGGGTCGTCCCCGTAGAAGCCCGAGAGCTCTATGGACGGCTGCCCGTCGCCGAAGTCGAAGTTCTCCCTGGTGGGCGCGAGCTGGGCCGAGATGACCGCCGTGTTGGGCTCCTCCCGCAGGGCCGTCCACACCTCCTCGCGCGTGTCGTACTCGGCGACGGTGGACTTGAAGCCGTAGCCGACGTTCTCGGTGTAGCCCGAGTCCACGCCCTGCACGAAGAGGGTGTCGGCCTTGCGGTCGGTGTCCTTCTGCTTGGCCTCGACGGGGAGCCCGGTAAAGGTCCCGACGGCCGTTATGTCGTCCTCGTCCACGCCCCCGGCGTCCTTCAGGGCCTCGTTCATGTCCTCTATGGGGACCGCGTAGCCGGCGTCGGCGCGGACGTCGAAGCCACCGGAGAGGCGGTCGGTGTCGGAGAAGATGGAGCCGAAGGCCGCCGTTATAAAGCTCATGGTGACTATGGTGAAGACCACGAGGGAGAACATCGCGAGGGTCATGCCGGTGCGGAAGCGGCTCTGCATCGGGTAGGAGACGGCGGCGCGCAGGACGGGGGGCATGCCCCGGATCCAGCCGAACGCGGCGACTATGGCGCCGAGGAGCAGGTCGGAGTTGTGGATCACGATCCACACCCCCGCGAGCACGATCATCACCCCCGAGATAAAGAACAGGTCTATCCCCTCGGTCATCCCTTCTGGGGCGAACGAGACGGGCAGGAGCCAGAGCGCGAGCAGGAGCGCCCCGGCGGCCGTGAAGGCGGCCCGCTCCGGCAGGCGCAGCACGCGCGCTACGAGCGCGGCCCCCACGATGAGGAGCGAGAGCCCGAGCATGTACAGCCCCATCTGCTCCGCCCCGAGCCCCTGCAACGTCAGCAACGCGCCGACGACCGGGGTGGCGAGCGCCAGGACCACGCCCTTCACCGTGCGGCCCTTCCTGTCCGGCTCGGGGATGTCGCGGATGGCGCGGACCACGTTCAGGCGGCTCACACGCCAGGACGAGACGAGGACGACGGCGAAGGTGAGGACCATGCCGAGGCAGAAGGCTATGACGACGTTCTCGGGGCTGGTGGCGAAGCGGATGTCGAAGCCGGAACCGGCGAAGGCCTCGCCGAGCACGCGCACCATCAGCCAGCCGACCCCGACGCCGAGCACGCTGCCTATGGCGCTCGCGATCACGGCGTACATCGCCCCCTCGAAGGCGAACATGCGCATCAGGTGTCCCCGGCGCATGCCGACGGCCCGCGCGATGCCGAGCTCGTGCTTGCGCTCCGCGGCGAGCATCACGAAGATCAGGAATATAAGCAAGACTCCGGCGGCTACGGAGAACTGCCCGAAGAGCAAAAAGATGCTCGTGAAGGTCTCCCCGCCCTCGTCGGCCTGCTCGATGGCGTCCTTCTTGACGGGTTCGGCGGCGAGGTCGTTCTCCCGCAACACCGGCCCGAGGGCTTCCACCGTGGCGTCCGTGCCGGCGCCACCCTCGACGGCCGGGCCCTCGTGGCTTACGAGGACGGAGTTGATCCGGCCCTCCTCCCCCACCAGCTCCTGCAACCGCCCGAGCGGCATGACCATGGAGGCGGAGGTCGAAGGGTTGGCCCCCTTCTCGTAGACGCCGGCCACGGTCAACTCCGCCGGTTCCGGCGCGGCGAGGGTGGCTGCATCAGCGGCCGCGGCCGCGTTTTCGGCCATGGTCGCGATCTCGGCGCTGGCGTTCGCCGGCGCGTCCGGCGCGGGGGCGAGGGGGGCGCTGACGGTGTCTCCTTCACGCACGTCGAGGCCTTCCGCGGCGTCCGCGCTGAGGTAGACCTCGCCCTCGCCGAGGTCGCCGACGCTCAAGGTTCGGCCCGAGGCGGTCGTGGGCCGGTCGAAATGGCGCATGGAGCCCTCGTCGATGCCGAGCACGCTGACGGTCGGCTCGCTGAGGTCCGTGCCCTTGGCGGTGACGGGGACGGTCTCGGTGGCTAGCGGGGCGACGCCGGCTACGCGGTCGCTGCCGGAGAGCTTCTCGCGGACCTCGGTGGCGATCCCCTCGTCGAAGTAGCGGGCGCGCTCGGCGGTGGTCTCGCCGAAGGGCTGCCCGCCCGAGGAGCTCTGGCCTTTGGCCTGCACCTGCACGTCCACCTGGCCCAGGTTCTCCAGGGACTGGAGGCGCAAAGAGTTGGTGAGGGTGTCGCCGGTGGTGAACGAGGCGGAGAAGAGCATGGTCGCGAGCATCAGGCCGAGCACGACGAGGGCGGTCTGGGCACGCCTACGCGGCAGGTTGCGGGCGGCCATCCTGAAAGATACGCGGTTCCGGAGGGCGCTGGCCGTGATCAGGACCAGCCCGACGCCGAAGACGGCGAGGAGAACCCACATGAGCCGCGTCGTCGGGACGCCGAAGAGCTGCTCCATCCTACGCCCCCCTCCCGTTCGGCTCGTCGCTCGTGATGTTGCCGTCGCGCATAAGGATCGTGCGGTGGGCGCGCGCGGCCACCGCCGCGTCGTGGGTGACGAGCACGAAGGTCTGGCGCTGCTCCCCGTTGAGCCGGACCAGAAGGTCCATGATGCCCTTGCTCGTCTCCGAGTCCAGGGCGCCGGTCGGCTCGTCGGCCCAGACGATGGCGGGGTTGTTCACCAGCGAGCGGGCGACGGTGACGCGCTGCTGCTGGCCGCCGCTCATCTCCGAGGGGCGCTTGCTCGCCTGCTCGGGGAGGCCTACCATCTCCAGGGCGTCCAGCGCCCAGCGGCGGGCCTTCTTGGGCTTCTTGCCGGCGACGAGCAGGGGGAGTTCGACGTTCTCTATCGCGGAGAGGACCGGGATCAGGTTGTAAGACTGGAAGATGAAACCCATCTTCTCCGCCCGAAAGCGCGTCCGCTTCTTGTCGGACATCCCCCCGATGGGCTCGCCGTCCACCCGGACCTCGCCGTCGGAGAGGTCGTCGAGGCCGGAGAGGACGTTGAGGAGCGTCGTCTTGCCGCAACCCGATGGCCCCATGATGGCGACCATCTCCCCGCGGGCTATGCTGAGGTCCACGCCCCGGAGCGCCCTTACCCGCAGGCCGCCGGCCTCGTAGACCTTCTGCACGCCGGCGGCCTCGATCATCAGGTCCGCGCCGTCGATCACGGAATCTCCTAGCTCCTCGACTCCAGCCATCTTCTCGACAAACACCCCGGCCTCCTCCGACGCCTCTACACTACGCCCCAGACCCTAAGCCGGTTTCCGGAGGCGCGCATCGTCCGCGAGGCTGAATCCCTCTAAGCCTTCGGGTCCCCACGCCCCGAGCCTACTCCCTGCCCCAGGGACAGGGTCGAGGGGCCGCGAACGGTCGCGCCGTTAGCCGTCCGTCCGACCCCGCAACTCGTTCAAACGGTCCTCTAGCGCTTCGGGGGCGACGCCCAGACGCGCCAGCATCCTGACGGCCGCCCCGTCCGCGTTGGCAAGTACCCCGAGCAGGACGTGTTCGGTACCGAGGTGGTCGTCCCCGAGCCTCCTCATCTCCCTGCGCGCTTCCACCAACGCGTTCTTCGCCCTGGGGGAGTAAGGGATCTTGCGCCCGGGCGGGATGCTCATGTCGAACGCCTCTCCCGCCTCCCTGCGCACCTCTTCGAGGGAGATCCCGACAGAGGCGAGGGCGTCGGAGAGCATCTCTTCTGACTCCTCCCTGGCACCCTCTAGCGTCACGCCCAGCGAGCGGAGCGCCTCGCCGCCGATACCCCCATCGGCGCGAAGGATGCCAAGCAGAAGGTCCTCGTCTCCGAGCGAGTCGTGGCCCAACATCCTCGCCTCCTCGAAGGCGGCTTGCACGCTCTCGCGGGACCTGTCCGTCGGGCGGTTGAAGATCACACGCCCCCCCTTCCCGGCGGCCTGCCCGGGTACCTCGCCCGGATCCTCTTCGCGTGCTTTTTGTGCACGGCCTGCTTGCTCACCCCCAGCACCTCCGCGATCTTCGCCCACGACCAGCCCGCGATAAAGGCGTTCTCGACCTGCGCCGCCTCAAGAGCCTCCAGCGTCCGCCTCAAAGCAACGACGGCCTCAAGCCCCTCCCGGGGATCGTCCGGCCCACCAACGCGCGTCCTCGCCTTCTCGTTCATGCGTCAACTATAGTTGACCTATAACGATTCGTCAACCCAAGTTGATGAATTTACGTGCTCTCCCTGTGGTCTCGTGGTCGGCGGGTTTGGCGTTGCGGCGTGCGCGGTGCGAGAATGGCGCCGTCTTATGCTCCGCACCGTGACCGCAACGAGGTACGTCACGCCCCTGCGCGAGGGGGGCTCTTTGCCCGCCATCGTCGAGGCGGACGACCTCGGGACCTACGTCGTCAAGTTCCGGGGCGCGGGGCAGGGACGAAAGGCCTTGATCGCGGAGTTGATCGCAGGCGAGATCGGGCGCGCTCTGGGCCTCTCTGTGCCGGAGATAGTCCTCGTCGACCTCCCCCCCGGCCTCGGCCGGGCCGAACCGGACCCCGAGATACAGGACCTCTTGCGCGCGAGCCGGGGCCTGAACCTCGCCCTGGACTACCTGCCAGGCTCCTTGGGCTTCGATCCTCTGGTAGAGCCGCCCGACGGCGCCCTCGCCTCGCGTATCGTGTGGTTCGACGCCCTTGTGCAGAACGTGGACCGGACGCCCCGCAACACGAACCTGCTCGTCTGGCACGGGAGGCTCTGGCTCATAGACCACGGTGCCTCCCTGTACTTCCACCACAACTGGCCCGGCCGGGACGGACCTGCGCTTGAGGCCGTCGCCCGGAGGCCCTACGCGGCGGCCCGCGACCACGTCCTGCTGCCGTTTGCGGACGGGATCCCGGAGGCCGACGCCGACCTCGCCCCCCGGCTTACGGCTGAGGTTTTGGGGGAGATAGTCGCCGGGATCCCCGACGAGTGGCTCGCGGCCGAGCCGGGCTTCGACGACCCGGAGCAGGTCCGCTCGGCCTACGCCTGCTACCTCACGTCGCGGCTGCGAGAGCCCCGGGTTTGGGCGCACGCGCTCGAAGAGGTCAGGAGGGAGGTCCTTGCCTAGCCCCTTCGAGTACGCCCTGCTGCGCGTCGTTCCGAGGGTCGAGCGGGGCGAGTTCGTCAACGCCGGGGTGGTCCTCTACTGCCAGGAGAAGCGATTCCTCGAGGCCGCCGTGCACCTCGACCCCGAACGGCTGCGCGCGCTCGACCCGCGCCTCGATCCGGGCGCCGTACGGGCGCACCTGGAAGCCGCGCGCCGCGTCTGCGCCGGCGGCCCCGGGGCCGGGCCCATCGGCCTGCTGCCCCCCGTCCAGCGATTCGGGTGGCTCGTGGCGCCACGGAGCACCATCGTCCAGCCGTCCCCCGTGCACACGGGCCTCGCCGAAGATCCCCAAAAAGCCCTGGACCACCTCCTGAGGACCATGGTCCGCCCGCCGGGGTAGCGGGCCGGGTGAAGGCGTTAAGACTCTAGGTTTTTAGGGTGCGTCGGCCTTGCCGTTAGGCTAGGTACAAGAACGCTGCGGCGCGCTCGTTGATCCCGGCGAAGGCTCGCCTCGACGGGACGTGGCGGTCGGCGGGGAGGACCTCCGTCTCGAGGTTGGGGATGATCCCCTGGGCGCGGGGGATCACCTTCCTCGCGGGAAAGAACAGGTCGTCCTCGGCGCAGAAGAGCAGCGTGGGCGCCTCGTACCCGGCGAGCTCCTCCCTGGTAGCGGCCCTTGGAAGTTCCCTGTCCAGCTTCACGTGCCTGTAGACAAGGCCGAGCTGGCGGACGTACGGCTCTTCGAGGTCGGTCAGGATCGGGCGCGCGGCGCGGAGCAGGCGCTTTTGGTTCGGGAACGCGCGGTAGAGGAGCATCGGCAGGACCGTCTCCCTGATCATCGGCCAGATGGGGCCGACGGCGATGCCGGCCGGCGAGACCAGCGCGGATCCGGCGATACGCTCCGGCGCGAGGCCCGCCAACCTCAGGACGAGGCCAGCCCCGTAGGAGATCCCGACGAACGGCACCCGCCCGAGCCCGAGGCCGTCGAGCACCTCCACGAGCCACCGCGCGTGCCCGTCTCCTTTCGCCGACGGACGGTTCTGCGCGCTCCGGCCCGGCTGGCCGACGATGTCCGGCGCGTAGATCCGGAACGCGCCGGCGAGCGGCATGAACCACGAGAGGCACAGCGGGTTCAAGAAGTTGCCGCCGGGGAGGACCACCAGCGGCGGCGCGTCCTCCGGGCCGGCCAGGATCACGTGCGTCTCCCCGAGGCTCGTGCCGATCATGCGAGCCCCGCAGCCCGGCACGAGCCGCGCCAGCGCCTCCTCGTAGAATGCCGCGAGCTCCGCCTCTCCCTCGGGGCTGCGGTAGATGGAGGACCCGCCCACGGGGTCAGGCCCCGGACGCCGCGGGGCGGTCCTTGACCAGCAGGCCCATGGCGACGGTGCCCGCGTAGCCGCCGTCTTCGAACCTTATGTCCCTCGGGTACCGGCCCTCCACGGCGAAGTGCCGCGTGCGCCTGTAGCCCCCCTCTTCTACCACCGGGCGCAAGAGCGCCAGCGTCGCGGGGGTGTCGTCCGCTGTGGCCGCCCTGACGGTCAGGTAACCGCCACCGCGCGGGGTGCGGGTTTCGCGTCTGGTCTGCAGGAGCCGCCTTACCCCCGGTCCCTCTCCATAACGACCATCATGATGACGCCGGCGAGGATCAGGTCTTCCTCCTCTTCGGAGAAGTCCTTGAGCTTCTCGAGCCGGAAGCTGCTCTCGAAGACTGACCTCTGCTTCGCCACGCGCAACGCCGGCCCACCGCGCAGGTCCACTATGTAGGCCGGGTTAAAGAAGAGGCCGCCAAGGGCGTCGCCGAACGGGATGGCCTCCATCAGGCCGTCCAGCACCTTGACCCAGGGGTTCTCCTCGTGGATGGACCCGATGCCGCTGCCGGAGGCGTTCGTGAGGGCGTAGGTGCTCTTCCAGAGGGAGCGCATCCCCTCCTGGCGGACGGCCCCGAGCGGGGTGCCGTCGGGGAGGATCACGGCGTAGCTCGCGCCGAAGTCGAGCATCCTGTCGGCCTTTATGCGGAAGAGGAGCTTCCTCTGGTCCTCGTCCGCGTAGACGCCGACGTCCTCCTTGAGCCTGAACTTCTTTTTGCGGACGTAGGCGACGAGCCTCCCGCCCGCGTCGGTCACCCGGACCCGGGTGCCGATGGTCGCTATCTTGAACCTCAGGTCGAGCGGGTAGTTCAGCACGCGCCGATCTCCTTCTCCGGGTCTCCCCACGTCTCCTCGTACGGGCGCCTGAGCAGGCGCGTTACCTCCCGCGTACGCACGACGTCCTGGCGCCGCAGCTCGCGCAGGAACGCCGCGAGCTCCGCGTCCTCCTCCCTCTCGGCCTGCAGGATCTGGGCGTCGTAGGACTCGGCGCTCTCCAGCACGTCGAGCAGGAAGTCCGTCAGACCGACGCCCCTGGTTCTCGCAGCGGGACGAGACGGCGCCTCTCTCGGCGGTCTCTCGCTTCTAGCGTACAGCACAAGGTTCTCCTTCCCTGCCGTTCCATCATACCCTTACGCGCGGGAGCGGCGAAAGGCTTCAAAGCAGGGGGACGGAAGCTCGCAGCTTCCGCCCCCTGCGCCGTCAGCTATCAGCCCGCTCGGCCTTCGGCCTTCGCTCTCAGCTATCAGCTCCGGTTCTCTTGCTGAAAGCTGACGGGCGGTCGCTGACGGCGTTTGCGGTGAGGTTCCGTCTCACCGCAAACTCCTCCTCTAGCGGTTCTCGATCAGGTCGGCCACTATCGGGTAGCGGTACTGGCCGTCCTTGCTCACCTTGTATGCCGCGTAGCCCATGTGGGCGAGGGGCACGACGGTGAGGATCATCATCGCCGGGATTAGCAGGAAGCCGACGAGCACGAAGGTTAGCCCGATCGTCAGCGCCCACCCGACGCCGAGGATCGCGAGCCACGCCCCCTGGTAGGCCGCCGACTGCAGCGCGTCGAACGCCACCTTCGACGAGCGGTCCCTGTAGACGAGCCAGACTATAAGCGCCGCCACAGGCCCCAAGAACAGCGTGAAGATGTTGAGGAAGCCGCTCAGGTGCGAGAGCACCGACCACGTCTTCTCCTCCCGCGCCCCCATGGCGACGGCCCCGTGACCGACGCCCTCGTCCCCTATGGCCTCGTACCCCGTCCGGTCCTGCCCCGCGTGGTCATCTCCCGCGATGTAGGGCTCGACGGGTTCCCGCCCGGCTTGCCGTTCGGTGGCCTCCGGTTCACCGGTGATCCCGTAATTCTGCTCTTTGGGCTCCATCCTGGTTCCTCTCTGTCGTTTACCAGCCTGTGCCAATAAGTTACGACCGCGACCACCGGCCCGCATCGGCCGCCGGACCGAAAAGGGGTAGTCCTTCGGGTGGACGCTGAAGGCGTCTCGGGGGCTAGGCATCGGCAGGGACGGTCTAAGGAAGCGCATACCGTGGGATTTTTGAATCGGATAAGCTGAACGGTCACGTCTTGGTCTGGCTGAATGACGACGGAACAGAGGCGGGACAAGATGATCGAGGGGACGGTACGCTCGTCGAGCTCCCTGTGGAAGAGACTTTTTGGTGGCTAAAGGAGATCCTACCTGGATACCGACAGCTATTACCGCTGCTTCTACCTTATTCGCCGCTTTCTTAGGAGCCTTAGCCGTATTGCTTGGTCCTCGACGCACAAGCAATCAAGCTCTACAAATTGCTCGAGAACAGAGGCGCTACGAACGCATCCACGAAATGCGGGCTCAGACCATCCCTAAGATGTATGCGGATTTAGCCTTGCTTATGAACCAACTAGATGGATCAACACAAAATCAGGGAGACATAGGCGACGAGGATGTAGCCAAAGCTCGCCTTGTAGTGGACCATCTTGATGACGTAATTGCGTCTGCACGGCTCAACACCCTTTGGTTCCCTTCCGAAGTCAATGACTCAATTCTTGCTTTAACCACAGGTTTACAAGATCAAATAGCCAGCAACTCGATCTCTAGAGGTAACATGGAGTTAGGTGCTGGGAGCAAAGCTTTCAACGACTGGTTAAAGACGGAAGGTGCCGAAAAGCAAAAAGCACTAGCAAGTTCGTGCCGTGAAGCGCCCATTAGCGGCACCAAAACCAACTTCCGAGAATGGAGAATGACGGCAGTACAGGAACCAGTTTTTGCAACTTTATCCGACACCACCAGATGTTGTGATGACCCCCTAGAGCTGATCGGCCGTGGCGAGGATCTGGGGCTCCCTGACGGCCCGGATTATACGGGATCCTGCATCCAGACTTCGGGGAATAAGCCTTCTACGAGGTTGGGTGAACAAGCCCTTTCTGAGGTGCGCCATGTCCTCACCGCGGGCATAATGCCTTTGTAGGCAAAGGTGCATAAACGGAAGGGTTGGTTGTGGCGTCCTCGGGTCTTATCCGGTGGGGCGGGCTAGTGGCGGTGTTAGGAGGTGCGCTGTGGGCGCTGTGGTACGTTGGGGCCTCCCTCGTCGGTAGCGAAGGCTATCAGGCCTACAATCGCTTGATGCCCGTCGTGCTGGTATTGCTCGCTGTGGGTCTGCTCGCGCTTCACACCGCGCAAGAGGGTAGCCACGGACCGGTGGGGAGAGCGGGCCTCGTGGTGGCCCTCGTCGGTCTAGCGGTGATGATCGGAGGCAACGTGGCGGAGTTCTGGGCTTTCAGCGAAGAGGCTTACGGACCGAGCACTTTGAGGGACAGCGCTTGGATGCTTTTCGGGCTGGGGATGGTCGCCTTCTACGTCGGCACGGTGCTGTTCGGTATCGGTACGCTGCGCGCGAGGGCGTTGCCTGGCTTGGGAGCGTTGCTGCTCTTCATTTGGTTCCCGCTAGGGTTCGTGATAAGCAGTATGCTGCAGCTCGTCGGCGTGCCGGAGGGCTTGGCTTTCTCCGGGATGACGGGGCTGCTCGGGGCCGGCTGGGTGGTGCTAGGGTACGCCCTCTGGTCGCAGAGAGGCGCGGTTGGCACGCAGCCCCGACGCGTGAGGTGAATTTCGGAGAACTTCCCTTCCACGCACCAGGGTGAATAGGGGCAAGGAGAAGGGCCGAAGACCCGTGGGACCCCGGCCCTTGCGTGATCTTGGTCGTCTCTAGCTCGATACCTCAAATACGGGAACCTCGTACTGCTCCACGCCCGCCACCGTTCCGCCGGTGGCCTCCGCCGCCCCGCTACGCACGCGAGACACCGCTTCCTCGGTGGCGCGCAAGGCTTCTTCGCTCTCCCAGAAGGCCACGCCGAGCACCTTGCCGCTCTGCCTATCGCCCAGGGCGACGAACCCCTTGAACCCGTCCATCTGTTCTCTTCATGTCCAGCGGTGCCCCCGGCGGCAGGGTGCGAGTTTGCGCCAGTTCGCTAATGGCGCGGTAGAAGCGTTCCCGGCCCGCGCGGCCCGCGCCAGGCTAACTCCTGACGGCCACGGCCTCCAGGTAGTCCGACGGTACGACCAGGGTGTCGTCGCCCGACACGTTCCGCGACTCGCACAACTCCTTGAGGTCGCCGGCGAGGGCGTCTTGCCCTTCGGTATCGAGGGCAGCGAAAGCCCTGACCGTCGGGCCGTAGTACTCGCGGAACCAGCCGACGAAGTGGTCCGGCGACGGGTAACGGAAGGTGTAAGTCCGGCGCGTAACCTTCAGCGAGGAGACACCCTCCCCCAGAAGCTCTTCAAGCCGCTCTTCGGTGCCCCACAAGGATGGCGGCTTGATGCCCGGGGGCGGGGGGACGTGCTTGCCGACGGTCTTGAGCATCCTGCCGGTGAAGCCGTCGGGGGTCCAGTTGGCGAGCCCGATCTTCCCCCCGGGACGGCAGACCCTGAGCAGCTCGGCCGCCGCCTTCTCCTGGTAGGGGCAGAACATCACGCCGATGGTGGAGAGCACCACGTCGAAGGAGGCGTCCGCGTAGGGGAGG
>DASYWA010000153.1:0-50150 GCA_035936475.1 Rubrobacter sp.
TAGTAGAACGTCTCATCTACCTAGTCTCAGAGCGCACAGGAAGCGGCGTGCCCTCACCCAAATAGAGCTGTCGAAGATCAGCGGAGTAGGAAGGGCGACCATAGCAAGACTAGAAGCGGGGGGCGTAGCCTACAGGAGTACCATTAACAAGCTATCTCGTGCCCTGAAGGTAAAGTCACACGAGTTGATGAAGTGACAGTCTACGGGGCCGCAAGCTCCGAGAAAGTGGCGCGAGACCGGCCTATTTATGGGGCCGGTGGAGCGTCACCGAGACTCTTAATCTCTAGGTTCCAGGTTCGAGTCCTGGGCGGCTCACTTCGCGTAGCACGCTCCGGCCTTGCGGCCTCCGTTTTCAGCACGGCGCTCCGCGCCTCTCAGCTTTTTGGTGGGTACTGTCGCCCGAAGTGGCTTACGAACCCTCCCCAAAAAGGGCGCCGTCGATCCGTGTTTCGTATGCGACAGGGAGTCCGAACATCCTTAGACGAGAGTGGAAGCCGAAGGCTGGAGCGTGCTGAGAGTGGAGGCGAAGCCGGAACGTGCTGAGAGCGGAGGCCAAAGGCCGAAGCGCGCTGAAATGCTGAGAGGCGCGAAGCGCCATGCGGCGACGACCGAAGGGAGGAGCAACAAAAAAGACCGGGGAGGTGCAGGCTCGCCCCCGGTCGAATCGGGGGACGGACCAATTACCTGGTCCGTCCCCCGGATGTTTCGCCTGCTACTACCTGCGGCGCAGGATAGCGTAGGTCAGGATGCCCGAACCCACGAGCAGCGCGGCCGCCGGCAGAAGAATCGCCGGACCACCGCTGGTCGGCAGATCGTCGTCGTCCATCTGGCCGGCACCGGTCATCTCCATCATGCCGGTGTCTTCCATCATCATACCGGTGTCTTCCATCATCATCGTGGTATCGCCCATCATCATGGTCGTGTCCTGAGCCATCGCCGTCGGCGCCAGGACCAGCATGGCCATGAGAGCGACCATTGCCAAGAGAATTAGCCTCTTCATCCAGTCCTCCTTCTGTTTACTCTGTCTGTCAAGCGGCCTGCACTTCCTTCTCCAGCCGAGAAGTTACCCACAGTGTACAGAACCGAAACGCAAAAGTCTCCAATATCTTAATGATTTTTAACAAAATTAACGAGGATCGCGCAATAGGGTTGAGGTGCGGGGGCAGAAGGATTCGAACCTTCGGGCGTTTTGGCGCCTCTGGTTTTCAAGACCAGCGCATTCGTCCGCTCTGCCATGCCCCCGAGTCCCATGGGGGGCCATTATACGCGGTCCACCTTCTGGTAGAGCCTCTCGAAGGGTTCTCCCGGCACGACGCCGCCGGGGGTGGACGGTTCGCCGAGGGAGGCCGGGGTGCGCCGGATCTCGTATTGTCCGCCCGTGGTACGCCTGGCCCGGTAGTAGCCGTGCCAGCCCCGGGTCCGCAGGTTGTCCGCGTTGCGGTGGCGGTAGAGCTCGGAGCCCTCCTCGGGCGGCTCGGAGCGGCGGGGGTCCATTCTGTCGAGGTTCGGGGGCATCTTCGAACCCTCCTATACCTTGAAGGCCGAGGGGCAGAGGTCGTTGACCACGCAGTCCCCGCAGGCCGGTTTGCGGGCCTTGCAGACGCTGCGGCCGTGCAGGATCAGGAGGTGCGAGAAGACCGTCCAGTCCCTCTTGGGGACCGTCTGGATGAGGTCCCGCTCGATCTTCTCGGGGTCGTTGTGCGAGGTGAAGCCGAGCCTGTTCGAGAGCCGCCGGACGTGGGTGTCCACAACGACGCCCTCGTCTATGGAGAACGCGTTGCCGAGCACCACATTGGCCGTCTTGCGCCCGACGCCGGGCAGGGCCACAAGCTCCTCCATCGTGCGGGGGACCTCGCCGCCGTGGTCTTCTACGAGGGCGCGGGCCATGCCCTGCAGCGACTTCGCCTTGTTGCGGAAGAAGCCCGTGGGGCGGATGTCTTCTTCGAGTTCCGCGGGGTCGGCCGCAGCGTAGTCGGCGGCCGAAGGGTACTTCGCGAAGAGGTTGGGGGTCACCGAGTTCACCCTGACGTCCGTGGTTTGGGCGGAGAGGATCGTAGCGACCAGGAGCTCCAGGGGATTCGACCAGTCGAGCGCCGTGCGGGCGTCAGGGTAGGCGGCCTTCAGGCGCGCGATGGTCTCCTCGACGGGTGCTCTGCCTTGCACGATGGCCGGGGATTATACCCTGGACTACACTGTCCCCGGAAGACGTCCTGCAGAGAGGGGAGCCCGATATGGCCGAAGTCGCCTTCGATTACACGAACCTGCGCGAGGTGGAGGGGGGGCTCGCGGACGCGGACCTCGACGGGGCGAAACCCCGTCTCGAGGAGGCCGTGGACCGGCTCCTCGGGGACCCGCCCGGCTTTATGCGGCTGCCCAAGACGCGGGAGTACGCCGAGCCTTCGGTGTCGGTGGCGGAGGAGATCCGGGGCTCGGGTGCCACGGACTTCGTCCACGTCGGCATCGGGGGGTCAGCGCTGGGTCCGATGGCGCTACACCGGGCGCTCAACCACCCCTACTACAACGCGCTCGCGGGCCGCGGGGGGCCGCGGATCCACTTCGCCGAGAACACCGACCCGGGGACGCTGTCCGCCATACTCGACGTCGCGGACCCGAACGGCACGTGGGTCAACGTCGTCACCAAGTCGGGCTCCACCGCCGAGACGATGGCGAACTTCCTCGTCATCCGGGGTTCCCTGGTGGACGCTTTGGGCTCCTTCGGATACCAGGGGCGCACCATCGCCACCACCGACCCAGAGAAGGGCTTCCTGAAGGAGATCGCCGAGCGCGAGGACCTCCGCGTGCTTCCCATCCCCGCCGACGTCGGGGGCCGCTTCTCCGTCCTGACCCCTGTCGGGCTGCTCCCGGCCGCCGTGACGGGCCTAGACGTGGAGGCCCTGCTCACCGGCGCCGCCCAGTGCGTGGACGAGGTGCAGGAGCAGCGGGCCGAGCACCCTGCGGTCGTAGGTGCAGCCATGCACTACCTGATGGACACCGAGCGCGGGCGCAACGTGCGGGTCATGATGCCCTACGCCGACGCTTTAGAGCGCCTCGCCGCGTGGTTCGTCCAGCTCTGGGCCGAGTCGCTCGGCAAAGAAGGCAAGGGCTCCACCCCCCACGGCGCCGTCGGCACCACCGACCAGCATTCCCAGGTCCAGCTCTACATGGAGGGACCGCAGGACAAGGTGATAGAGATCGTCGAGGTCGAGGACCACCCCCGCGACCTGGCCATTCCCGAGGCCTACGAGGGTTTGGAAGGCGTCGGCTACCTCGGCGGCCACACCATGTCCGAGCTCCTCAACGTCGAGTGCGACGCCACGCGGAGGGCGCTAACCGAGGCCGGCCGCCCCAACTCGACCATAAAGCTCGGCGCCGTAAACGAAGAGAACCTCGGCTACCTCCTCCAGGCCCTCGAAGTACAGACCGCCGTGACCGGCGACCTCTACGGCGTCAACGCCTTCGACCAGCCCGGCGTCGAGGCGGGGAAGGAGATCACATACAAGAGGATGGGAAGGCCGGGATACTAGCCCGGCGCTTCGCGCCTTTCAGCACGCTGCGCCCTGCGGGCTTCGCTCTCAGCGCGCTTCGGCCTTCGGCCTACGCTCTCAGCCTGTCAGCTTTTGCCGTGTGAAGCCCAGTCTCGCCGGTCCTGCGGTCGTGGATGGGGGCGCCGGTCCCTTCTTGCCCTCCGTCGGGCGCGGGGGGTTCGCCAACCGCCCCTACGCGGGGTGGTTCGTCGGACGGGGCGGTGGTTCCGGCCCTGTGTCGCGGTGCGTCTCGCGCTCCGGGCGACGCCGGCCAATGACTGAGAGCGCGGCCGAAGGCCGAAGCGCGCTGAGAGTCCCCGGAGGGGACGTGCTGAGAGGCGCGCAGCGCCGGGCTGAGAGCGGAGGCTGCCGGAGCGTGCGCGACGACCGCAGGGAGGAGCCCGCTACTTCACCGCTATCCCGAAAACGACCGGGGCGGCTCTGCCGTGCAGGGGGTCTCTCTCCCTGTCGCGGACCACGCTCCAGAGGGAGGGGTTTTTGACGCGCAGGTCGGCGAAGGCGCGGTTCCGCTCCACGTCGTCGGCGAGGAGGACGCCGCCGGGGCGGAGGTGGGACCAGGCGGCGTCGAACTCGCGGCGCATGTTGCGGCGGGTGTGGAGGCTGTCGTGGACGAAAAGATCCAAGGGCCCGATCTCGCGGAGAAGGCCGGGCAGGACGCGCCTGCTGGAGCCGCGATGGAGCCGCCACCCTTCCCTGAGGGCGTCGGGTACGGCGACGCCCCAGGAGCGCTCGTACCCCCTTCTGAGGGGCGGCAGGTCTATGCTGTGGAGCGTTCCGCGGCCGTTCTGTCGCAGGGCCTCCAGGATAAAGGCCGAGCTGACGCCGTAGGCCACCCCGGTCTCGACAACCCTCTCGGGGGTGGTGAGGCGGCAGGCTAGGTAGCACAGGCGGGCGAAGAGCGAGTCGGCGGCCCAGCGCTGGCTGAAGGCGTCCGCGGCCCGGATCTCGCGCAGCAGGCGCCGGGTGCGCTCCTCGACCTCTACGAGCGCCGGTTCGGCCAGGATCTCCGCCGCCCGTCCCGGCCCGTCCGCCAGGTTTCGCGAGGCCTCCTCCCAACCGACCGTCTCCCACGACGGGGCCTTCCCATAGAGCCGCTCCAGGGCGAGGTCGGCGTAACCGACCGCCCGGTCCAGAAACTCGCGAGGACGTCGGGGAATCAGGGAGAGGAGCAGGGCGAGGGTCTCGATGGACTCCTGGGTGCGCACGGGCATACGCGCGGTCTCTCCGTTCTTTGGGACGGGGCAGCCCAATGGTAGGGCAAAGGGTAGACGTCCGTCGGGGGCGGGTATAATGGGGGTTCGTCGATAACGCAGAGAGGACTCTTAGATATGAAGTGGCTCCAGGTCTACGGTCTGCCCCGCCTACCGCTGTTTTTGGCGAGGTGGGCGATGAAGCTCGGGCTGCCGGGGCCCACGTGGTACAAGTGGAAGGCGGCGAGCGCCGGGACCGGGGTTATCCTGGACGAGATGATCCGGGCCGCCGACGACCTCGGCTACGACGGGCAGAAGGTCGGCAAGCTCGCTATGAGCCGCATAGGAGAGAAGCAGGGCTCGGACCTGCGCGAGCAGCTCGAAGTCACCACCATGAAGGACGCGGTGGACGTCGTCATGCTCGCCAACCGCTTCTTCGACATCGAGATCACGCTCACCGAAACGAAGGACGGCGAGTACGTCATAAACGCAGACCGCTGCCCCTGGTTCGGCGGGATGGGCCACGACGGCGTCCCCGGCTGGGACGTGAAACCCTGTGCCGCCTTCTCGACCTACGAGAAGGCCATGGTCGAGGCCATAAACCCGAACGTAAAGCTCTCCTACACGGAGAAGCGCACCACCGGCGGCCACACCTGCCGCGGCGTCTACCAGTACCGCGACGAGGCCCTCGGCGACGGCCCGGCCGAAGGCGTCCAGCCGGAGATGGTCAGCATCGGCCGCAAGCCCAAAAAATAGGGGCGGGTTGCGGACCCCGTGCCAGACCTAAGCGAACGGGGCTTACGCTGCCACGAGCCGACGTTCCAGGCTTCTTAGGCTTGAGCCTCGCGCGGCCCTTCTAGCGGGAAACTCTCTACTTTATCGGGTAGTGGTAGCGCGCCAGGAGCGGCACGGTCAGGGCGGTGACGAGCTTCTGGTCGCGGGGGCTCATCTTCTCCGTCCAAGCCTGGTCCTGCTTTAGCTCGACGGCGCCGGTGTCGAAGCGGTTGGGGTTCCCGGAGACGGTGTGGCTGATGCCGAGCTTGACCTCGCGCTCGCCGACGAGCGGAAGCTCCGCCCCCTCTTCCCCGACGAGCTTCAGCATGGCCTCGAAGCTGGCCCGCGGGTCGGCTATAAAGTCCTCGTAGCGCAGGCGGAGGTACTTCTCCGGGGTCGGGCGCCACAGGGCCTCTATGGCGGCGTTCCAGGCGTCCCAGAGGACGGCGCTCTGGGTCGGGGTCTTCCTGTGCATGAACTCGCGGTCGGCGCTGTCGGGCTGGGGCTTCTTCTTGGCCCAGGAGTAGGCGGCGGCCCTGGGGTCGCGCACGAGGTGCAGGACGCGCAGGTCTATGCCGGGGACCATGCCCAGGGCGTAGCCGTAGGCCGGCTCCTTGGAGGTGTCAACGACCACCCGGCTGCCCGAGACGGAGCGGATGGCCCCGTAGAGGCGCCCCGTGTTCTCCAGGAATGGGCCGAGGCGCGCCCGGATCTTCTCCCTGCCGCCCTCCGTCAGCATCAGGGGGATGTGGCGGGTGCGGGCGCCGGAGTACTGGAGGCGCATCATCTCGCGGGCCAACTCCTCGCTCTGGCCGCCGAACTCTGTGTCGAAGACGGGGCCCCAGAACGGGCACTCTCGCGAGGGCCTGCCGCAGCCGCAGAGCCGGTTCTCTATGAGGGCGTGCTTCCAGATAAAGTTGAGCTCCCCGCCGGAGAAGAACCCGTCGACCTGGCCCAGGGTGTTCGCGAGGATCGTGCTCCCGCTCCGCCCGAGGCCGGCGACGTAGAGGACCTTCACGGGGGAGTCATCCACGGCTACCTCCCGCCGCGCAAGCGGGCCGGCAGGTAGCGTTTGGCGACGTTCCAGAACGCGCCGAGGAACTCCTTGTCGGTATCGGAGAGGCCGAAGAGGAAGAGAAGGGCGAGAAACAGGACGCCGAGAAAGCCGCCGAAGACCACGACGTTCGGCGCCGGCCCGCCGGGCAGGGTGACCAGGAGCGTGATCGCGTACGTCACGCCGGCGGCGATGGCGCCCGCGGCGAGCGGCTTGAGCCAGGCGAGGTTGAACGGCCAGAACCCGAGGCGCCACTTCACGGCGGCCATGGTGCCCGTGTTCTCCGTGATGATGGCCGTCGCCATGCCTATGGCGGCGCCGAGGATCTCGTAGCGCGGGATGAGGATGAAGCTCACGACGACGCCGGTGACGGCCGCCACGGAGGCGGCGATCATCGCGAAGTTCTGGTTCCCGGTCATCGCGAGCATCCGGGGCGCGGGGCCGACCGATGAGCTGTATAGCTGCGCTACGGCGACGATGATCAGGGCGACCACGCCCTGGCGGAAGCGCTCGCCGAAGACCGCCATCACCTGCGGGGCGAAGACCACGATCACCAGGAAGAGGGCGAAGGCGCCGGTGAAGATCCAGCGCGAGACGTCCTTGTAGAGCCGCCCTATCTCCACGGTGTCCTGCCTGGCGTGCAGGCCGGAGATGATCGGGGAGAAGATGCCGGAGAACGCGAAGCGCACGGCCGTGAGGAACGTGGCCGTGCGGGCGGCGGCGTTGAAGATACCTACCGGGGCGCCTGCGGCGAAAGCGCCGAGGATCAGGATCGCCGACCAGTTGTTGAGGTACTGTGCCCCTTGGGTGATGCTCATGGGCACCGAGACCCCGAAGAGGGCCTTCGTCTCGAACTTCGTCTGCGCCCGGCGGTCGAAGAGGGCGGGGAAGAGCCTCTTCAGGTAGTACAGCCCGGCGCACCCGGCGAGGAACATCGCAAGCCCGTAGGCGGCTATCACGCCGATGATACCGACGCCCAAGACGTAGCAGACCCCCACGAACAGCAGGAAGAGGCCGGGGCGTATGAGCTGCTGGATGTAGGCCGCGTACGTGACGGTCTGGAAGCCCTGGGTCGCCCAGGCGGTCATGCTCATAAAGACGAAAAACGGCAGCACGAAAGCGAAGGCCCGCAGCACGGAGACCATCTGCGGGGCGTCATTGGGCAGGCGGTCGGCAATAAGCCCGGCCCCGACGAACATCACCACCGAGAGCACGAGGCTTATGGCGAGCGTGATCATGAGCGCCTGCACGATGGTCCCCCGCACCCGCGCGTCGTCGCCGTGCTCGCGGTGGTGCGCGACGTAGCGCACCACGCCGTTCTCCATCCCGAACCTGGAGACGATGTGTACCCCGTTCACGACGGCCACGCCCAGAGTGTAGAAGCCGTAGAACTGCGCCCCGAGAAGCCGGGCGACGGCGACCTGGGCGACGTACCCGAGCACGCGCCCGATACCCTGCCCCGCCGTGCTGATGCCGGCGCCGCGGGCGACCCGCGCCACGTAGGTGTCGTCTCCCTCCCCGGGCCGGGCGGCGGGCGCGTGCTCGGGCGGCGTCACCGGGGTCCCCTCCGCCTCCGGTTCGGGCGCGGAGCCGTGGCCGACCGTGGGCCTGAGCTCGTCTCTTTTGGGCTTGTTGTCCTCGTTCACGGCAGGAGATTATAGGGGTTTTCGTATGAACGAAAAGCCCCGCGCGGCAAGCCCCTAGCCACCCAGGGAGCCGCCGGCGTCGGCGAGGACGTACTCTTCGAACATGCGCCGGACGCGGTCGGGGTCCTGCCCAGCCAGGTTCCTCTTCGTTTCGGGGTCGTTCCTGAGGTCGTAGAGGTGGGGCTCGGAGAGGTCCCTGCGGGCGAACATGAGGTAGCGGTCGTCGCGGGCCCAGACGTGGTCGTGGTAGCCCAAAGTGAAGTGGTCCCTGGGCGGGAGCTCCCCGCCCTCCATCAGCACGGAGAGGTACTGGCCGTCCATCCGCTCCTGGGGGAGCAGGCCGAGGATGCCCAGGATCGTGGGCGCGACGTCGTGGGTAGAGGCGAAATAGTCGCTGGTCTCCCCGGCGCCGAGGCCTTCGGGGTGACGGATCATGAACGGTATGTCCGTGAGCTCGGGCCAGAGCGCGTTGAAGGGCTTGCCGGTGAAGCCGTGCTCCCCGAGAGCTATCCCGTGGTCGGAGAGGACTACGACGGCGGTGTCCTCGAGGCGTCCGCTCTCTTCCATCTTGTCCATAAAGCGCCCGAACCAGCGGTCCACCATGGTGACCTCGCCGGCGTAGAGGGCGCGCATCCTCTCCAGCTCGGCTTCCTCTATCCACTCCGCGCCGCCGTAGTTCGGGACGATGGGGTCGGGGCCTTCGTAGCCGTCGGAGTACATGTTCGCGTACTCCTCGGGCGGGTCCCAGGGCTCGTGCGGGTCGAAGGAGTCGAGCACGAGCAAGAACGGCTGGCCCTCCTCGGAGCGCTCTATAAACTCCATGCCCCTGGTGAAGATGCGGGGGGCAAAGTAGTCTTCCTCCCCGTCGCGGCCGCGGGTGTTTGCGACGTACTGCCGGACCTTGCTCACCATGGCCTCGTCGTTACCCGGGACGGTGTTCCTATCGACCACGTCCTCGGGGGCCATGGACTTCGGGCGGTAGCGGTCGCGCTCCTGGCCCCGGATCCAATCGAACACCCGAAAGCCGCGCTGGAAGTTCATGGAAGGGTGGAACATCGGCTGGGTGTCCGAGAAGAGGACCGTGCTGTAGCCCTGGGCGACGAGCGTCTCCGAGAGCGTCACCTGGTCCTCGGGTATCGGCTGCCAACCCGCCGGCTGGAAGGTCTCCCCCGGCAGCTCCACCCTGTTCCTGAACGGGAAGGTCCTCAGGCCCGTGTGGATCGCCCGGCGGGCGCAGATGGTCGGCAGGGACTCCGGGTAGGCCCGGGTGAAGCGGAAGCTCTCGCCCGCGAAGGCGTCCAGGTTGGGGGTCTTCGCGCGGTCGCTGCCGTAGACGCCCACGTGGTCTTTGCGCAGGCTGTCCAGGATCACAAGTACTACGTTCATGTGGTCTTACCTCCGAAACAGAAGTGTCCGCGTCCGGGGTTTGCCCCGGGACGCCGCGGCATATTCTATTGCAAACCGGCCGGCCGGCGAGCAACACCCAAATAAAGAAGCGAGGCCGAGGGCCGATCAGGCTCCAGGCCACAGGCATCGGAAACGGTGGACGGTCTGCACACCGGCCGCCGACCCACGCGAACCATCCTTCACGGATTCCGCTACAAGAGACGTCCGCGCGGCTCTTTGCTGAGAGCGAGCCCGGAGGGCGAGGCGGGCTGAGAGCGGAGGCGTAGCCGAAGCGTGCCGAAAGGCGCGAAGCGCCGCGCTCACAAGGGAGCCCGAAGGGCGCAGCGCGCTCCTCAGTACGCCCCCTCGCGGCGCAGGACGGCGCCGAGGGTCTTGAGGATGATCTTGAGGTCGAAAGAGAGCGACCAGTTCTCCACGTAGTAGAGGTCCAGGCGGACCATGTCCTCGAAGGAGAGGTTGCTCCGGCCGCTGATCTGCCAGTACCCGGTCATCCCGGGGACGGCGCCGAGCCGCCGCTTGTCCTCCTCTTCCATCCTCAGGAAATCCCGCACCGGCAGCGGCCTCGGCCCGACGAGGCTCATCTCCCCCTTGAGCACGTTGTACAGCTGCGGCAGCTCGTCGAGGCTCCAGCGCCTGAGAAACGCGCCCACGCGGGTCACGCGTGGGTCGCGCCTGATCTTGAAGACGGCGCCCTCCGCCTCGTTCATGGCCTCCAAAGACTCCTGAAGGACCTCGGCGTCGGCCCGCATCGATCGGAACATGAAGCAGACAAAGGTCTTCTCGTCCGCCCCGACCCGCTTCTGTCGGAAGAGCACCGGCCCCGGCGAGTCGAGCCTGACGGCGAGCGCGATAGCGAGAAGGAGCGGTAAGCCTAGCAGAAGACCGGCCACTGAAACTCCAACGTCGAGGACGCGCTTGAGGGCGCGCTGGGAGTTGTCCAACTGGGGATAGCGGACCTCCAGCAGCGGGATGCCCATGCCCTCCGAAAGGATGGTCCGTCCGCGCATCAGGGCGAGGGCACCTGGCGCCACGCGCAGGGGGACGCCGCGCAAGCGGACGGAGCGGATGAGCTCGAGAAGCTCGTCGTCGGGCAGCCGTTCGGCCCCAGCAAGCACGACGATGCGGGCCCCCGTCCTGTCCAGCGCCGCCCGCAGCACCGCCAGGTCTGTCGCGCTGCCTCCCAGATCCACCTCGCCCGCCAGGACGTAGGCCCCGCCCGCCCGCTCCATCGTCCGCAACACCCGCGCCCGGTCAGGCTCCCGGCCAGTAACTAGGACCGGCGTCTGGCCGAGACCACGTCGGTAGACCCGCGCGACGCCCCACTCGAAGAGGAACCTCAAAGCGCCGGCGGCGACGAAGGCCACAAGGGCGGAAACAAGTACGCGGAGGAAGCCCAGGCCGCTCTCCGGATAGACCGCGGCTCCACCGAGCGTGAGGCCCGCCCAGCAGCAAGACGCCCCGATCAAAGCCCCCGGGTTGCGCCTGACCGGCGCCCTGTCGTAGAGCCTAAAGGCGGCGAACACCACGACCCAAACGCCGACCAGGAGCGGGACAAGCGCCAGTACCCGCTCCTCCCAACCGTCGCCCCAAAACCAGAACGCGCAGACCAGCCCGAGGACCAACGCCCCCGCGTCCGCGAGAGCGAGCACCAGCACACTCGACGAGCGCCGTAAGATCTTCAAGCCGAGAATATTCTTCAAGATGTTTTTGGAGACAAGCATGCGCACCTATAGAGGCAGAGTATACCGCCCGCTCCACGTCCGTCCTCTCTTAGTGAGAGGGATCCCCGGCTCAGTCGCTTACCAGGTATTGCTCGCCGCACTTTATTCCCTCGTGACAGAAGGCCTTTTTGGGCGTTACCCTCGCGTAGTCGTACACGCGGGAGTCAACCTTGATGCCCTGCTGGCGCGCCGCGATGTCGACGTAGTGGTTGCGGGTGATCTGCAGCCCCGCGCCCCCGTAGGGCGAGCCGCCGAGGTTCTCCTTCGGGTAGTGGCCTTCGGGTAGTGGTAGAGGGCCGTGTGCACTTGCACCCCGCCGACCGGGATGGTGCAGTGATAATTGTTGAACCGCAGTGTGGCAGATGCGGCACCGGAAGAAACCGCGAGTACCCCAGGTGCCACGATCGCACCCGAAACGAAATTTTTGATCCTAACTGTACCGTCCTCCTGCTTGCTCCGATCACCGATGAAAGGGGTAGGTGGGTACCCGTCAGTATGGAAGGTGGTTTGACAGCGCTACAAATGTCAAGTACCCTAAAAAGGCATAAAAAAAGAGCATGATCACAAGGCTATACTCTGGAGGGGGTATCTTGACCAGCACGGCTAGTGTCCGGCATGCACACTCGGTGTCTCGAGTCCCGCCTTTGCGGGTTGCCCGGCGGTCCTTCTGTTCGGCTGCGCCGGTAAACGCCGCGCCATTGGCGACCCCGTGATGCGAGCAAGGCTTCGAGAACGCTACTAAGGTCAGCGCAACCCCTCGACCGAACGGTTGCGCGATTTCGCACAGGCCCCGTGGCGAACTTTTTGCCTTGTATCGGGAGCCGAAAGCCAACCCCGTTGTTCGCGTCGAGCACTGCCTCCCGGTAGAAGGACTTTTTATGGAGGGGAATCATGACAACAAGACGCCAGGTAATAAGAAGCGGCAGGAAGTACTTGGGAGTGCCCTACGTGTCGGGCCTTCCGTCGCCTTGTAACAACTCGCAGATGGACTGCGACTGCTTTACCAAGCGCACCTTCAACGATCTTGGTATTCCGTTGGGCTGGTGGAGCGACCAGCTCAACTACGGCAGGCGTATTGCACTATCAAACCATCGGGCCGGTGACCTGCTCTTCTTCAGCGAAGACGGTTCGGGATGGCTTACGCACGTAGGCATCCGGAGTCCCAATGGCTACATTCTCCACGCCTCGAGCTATTTCGGCAAGGTCGTGGAAAGCGAGCTTAGGTATATGCGCGGCCTTTATGCCGTACGAAGGTTGATATAGGTCATCGAAGGTAAGGAGGGGCATGGACTATAGTCGCCGCGATTTTCTGAGGATCGCTGCCGTCGGGTTACCCGTTGTGGGGGCATCCTGGTTTTACTCTGGCGCGGCACACGCTAGAGAAGGGATAGAAAGAGCATACAGTCAGACGCAGGCAGACAGCATCCATAACAGCTCGATGGAAGAGGCGATAAGGCAGGCGGGCGAGAAACCCGGAGAGGTAAAGGCCCGAGCGGATAGCAGGCTACTCGAGCTATCGGCAGGTTCGTTCCGCTGAGCCACGCGCGCGCTACACGGTGGCGATCAAAGCGATTGACGCACCACGAGCAGTGGTTGATACCCATCGCCTCCGCTAGGGCCTTGCTGGTGCGAGCCTCCGTCTTGCGAAGGATACCCTTGATGTTGGAAAAGGTCTCCTCTATGGGGTTGAGGCCCAGCGAGTAGGACAGTGTATACGAAAGCTCCAGCCCGCTTCCTCGCTCAGATTGGGCTTGCTTCACATCCGTAGACAGGTATAGGCTTGGCGATGAACGTCCACAGAGAGGAAAGGAGGGGGTTGGGAACTAGACCGTTATACCCGCAGGAACTCCGCGAGAGGCATCCGCGAGAAACAAATGGATCGAGAATACGAACGGGCCAATCATAGCGTACCCCGTATCGTTACACGCAATAGCAAGTTCCGGCTCGCCGGCAAAACGTTCGAAAAACGTAAAAATCCGTTAGGGGACGCTTCGGTTTTGTCTGAGAAGCGTCCCCTAACGGGGGCGCGTGAGGCGTTGCCTCAGCACGCGCAGGAGGAAGAGGGGGTTGCCGAGGAGGTAGCGGCGCCACAGGCGGCGGGGCTCGATGAGGAGCCGCGCCAGCCACTCGAAGCCGTTGTTAGTAAGTGCGCGCGGACCCCGCCTCAGCCCCCCGGAGACGTAGTCGAAGACCGCCCCACCGGTGAGGGCAACGCCCATCTGAAGCCGGCGCCGGTTCTCCATCAGCCAGTACTCCTGGAGGGGCATCCCCAGGCCAACCAGCAGGATGTCAGGCCTCGCGCCGTTGATTTCCTCTATGACCGCCTCGTTCTCGGGGCTGGCCGCGGTGCGGTCGAAAAAGCCATGATGAACCCCGACGATCTCGAGGTCCGGGTACCGTGCTTCGAGCCGCCTCGCGGCCTCCTCCGCCACGCCGGGACGGGCGCCGAGAAGGTACATCGAGAACCCTTGCGTCGTCGCGAAGGCGGCCAGCCGCCACGCCCAGTCGGCGTAGGTGATCCGCTCCGGGATACGCTGGCCCAGGAGTTTTGCCGCGAGCATAACCCCGGCCCCGTCGCAGAAGATCACGTCGGCGCTGTTCAGGAAAGTCCGCAAATCAGGGTTCTCGTAGCAGAGGTTCAGACAGTGGGCGTTGGCGTTCAGCACCAGGCCGCCCCGGCCCCTGTGCCGGATCAGGCGCTCCACCTCCTTGTGCAACTCTTCCTCCGTCACCGGGTCCACGCCAACTCTCAGCACGTCTACCCGGCCCACGACGTCTTTCACAGGGCCCGACACAGGATCCCTTCGAGCTCGGCGAACCGAGCATCCCAGGAGTTCTTTCGCGCGAGCCCTATCCTTGCCCGTGTCCCTTCCTCTGTCTCATTCAGGTTACGCAGTGTCTCTACGTAGTGTTCCGGCTTCCTCGCGAGGTAGACGTGCCCGGCGAGCTCCTCCATCGCCGGGAGGGGCGCCGCCACGACGGGTTTGCCGGTGGCCAGGCACTCGTAGGTCTTGGCCGGCGAGATGCTCCGGGTGAGCGCGTTGATCTCGTAGGGCAGCACGAAGGCGTCTACGCCCGCGAGCGCCGCCGGAAGCCCCGCGTGGGAGACCTCCCCCCGGTAGTCTACGCCGGGCGTCTTTAGGAAACTCCTCTCCACGCGGCCCAGGCCGCCAACGAGGCGTACGATGAACCCGGCCCCCGCGATGGCCCGTAGCGCGGCGAAGTCTGTACGCTCCCGACTCGCATGGCCGAAAAAGCAGACGGTGCGAGCCTCCTCGACGAGACGGGGGCCCTGCAGGGCGGCGAACCTCTCGTAGTCCACGGCCGGGCCGCTCAAGAAGGCGTCAGGGCGGAGAGACTTTACTTTATGCCACAGGTGGGTTGAGGTGCAGGAGACGAGGTCGGCCAGACTGAGGAGCTCGCGTTCGGTGTCCCGGATATCTCTTGGGGCGCCGGGGAAGTGTTCGTAGTCGTCCGAGCAATCGTAGAGGACGAGCCGGGGACTTAGGCCGGAGATCAGGTCTAGTGTCGTCCGGCTCGGCGGGTAGGCCACAACGATGGGCGAGGGACCGGCCGCTTTCTCGAGGTCGCGCAGCGCACGGGGCACGAAGATTCGCCTGTTGACCCGCCTGAAGGCCCGCAGGGTTGGCGGGAAGGCGAGCGGTGCGTAGACGGTCAGGCCCGGTCCGTGCAACGGCTTTTTTCCGCTAACTCTGGAGCGCCCGACCCTGGATAGAATCCTGCGAAGCGTCGCCAGCCTCGGGCGGGGGTTGGCGAGGCCAGTGGTCTCGACGAAGATGGTAGGATACCCGGCGCGGGCGAAGCGGGTCGCCAGGATCTGGTGTCGCTGCCACAAGAAATCCCAGCGGATACCCGCGAGGATCACCACTGGCGGCCTGGACACCAAACCTACTTTCGGGCCCCGCCCATCAGGGCGTAGGCGCCGGAGGGGTCAGGCATCGTCCCTTCGCCGTAGACGCGGTCGAGGCCGAAGAGGTTCAAGATCTCGACGGCCCTCTCCAGCCTGCGACCGCCGACCTGGCGGCGCCAACCGTCGATAGAGGGTCTCTCGGGGGCATCCTTGCGGCTCAGGGGCGAGAGGCGCTCCAGGTTGCGATAGGTGCGGTCGTCGAAATCCCCGCCGAGAAAGTCGAACAGGCGTCGCAACTCCTCCCCCGGATAGGCGAGCAGGTTCTCGTAGAAGGCCAGGTGGATCCCCCCGGGCGCGAACTGCCTCAGCGGTACGTAGTTGTCTATGCACCAGAGGAAGAGGTGACGCTCGAAGTCGTCGCGGGCAGCCCGAATCCGGGCCTCCATCGGCGACAGAAAATCCTCTACGAGGTCCTCTTGTTCCATCGTCTCGAAGAGGTTGTCGTTCCACCCGAGCGCGATCCGGGAGACGACTACGGCGCAGGGGTGCCTGAGGAGGAGGATGATCGGCATGCCCGGGAGGTTCGCGCCCATCCAGCCGAGGAGGAGGTTGGCCCTTATATCTTTGATCAGGCGCCGCCTCGGCAGGAACCCCCGATGGAACCGGTCCGTCCAGGGATCCCTGAGTTCGCCCGTGAGCACCCGCCGCGCTGGCCCAAGGAACTCCTCCCGCCGA
This sequence comes from Rubrobacter sp., assembly GCA_035936475.1. Classification (GTDB taxonomy): domain Bacteria; phylum Actinomycetota; class Rubrobacteria; order Rubrobacterales; family Rubrobacteraceae; genus Rubrobacter_D. The sequence goes on from DASYWA010000153.1 coordinate 15,944, forward strand.
TCGTCCGGCCTTAGGTACTGCCTGGGCCGAAAGTGGGCGAAGGCTTCGACCTTACCGGGGTGAAAGGGCTCGAAGACGTAGCGGTACCCGCCCCGGTGGTTGACTACGTCAGAGAGCCACGTGGTACCGCTACGCCCTGTCCCGGCGAGAAATACCGAACTTAGGTGGTCCCCCTTCCCCAGGTCCAGGTAGAGTCCGCCGAGCAGCCGGTCGAGGCCCCCCCCGATCACCGGGCCCGCCGCAAAAACTGCCCCAAGCCGTCCGGCAAGGAGCCCCGGAGGATTCTCGAAGCCCGACGGTCGCCTGTTAGGGCCGGAGGTACCTCGAATGCCAGAAGAGTCGTCCGGGCGTCGAAGCCCTCGCCAGACCGGATCTCACTAGCACTCATCGCACCAGATGATACGCCGTCTCCCACGCGGCTTCAATCTGTACCGAGCAGTGGCGGCCGTCCGTCCCGCGGGTCTTCGCCGTTCGCGGAACGGACGGCGTCAGTTCCTGGTGGGGGGTCCGTCCTCGAGGCGAACTTCGTGGCCACGGCGGCAAGGATAAAGAAGAACAGTGTCGAGGCCGGCATGTACCAGTGCCACTCGAACACCGAGGAGGATAGATAGATCACGAGGGTGGAGACGAGCCCAGCCAGCAGGAGCCGGTGCTCCCCCGAAGGGTCCAAGCGCCAAGCGACCCTCCCCGCATATCCCAGGAGGATCGCCACGAAGCCAAGCAAGGCCAGGAAGGCGAACACGCCGGTCTCGGTACCCTGCTCCAGGTAGAGGTTGTGGACTTGCCTGACGCTCTGTAGCCCGGGCCTGTTCTCGAGCCACGTGTACTGGAAGGTTCCGGCTCCCGTCCCGGTGAAGGGGCGTTCCTTCCACGCCTCCCATCCCACCCGCCAGTAATCCTCCCTGAAGCCTATACCGACCGAGACGAGCCTCTGGCCCAAGTTCCCCGTCTGCTCCGGGTTGCTAAAGATCACGCGGGCTGCCTGCCCAACCCCACCCAGGCCGGTAACGAATGCGACCGTGAGCGCGCCGACGGCCAGTACCGTCCCAGCCGCGACTAGCAGCCCGAGTCCCCTTCGCGCCTGCGGCGCCAGCTCGTAGCGGGAGACCAGAAAAGCGTAGGCCGCCTGTAGCACGAAGGTCGCCACGAGAGCCAGGATCAGATCGTTCCTGAAGGCCAGCCCGTCGGCTATCTTCTGCTGCCTGGAGACGTCTGTTCCCAAAAGTCCTTCGAGGTCCTGCATCCGCCACAACAGCCAGACGCCCGGGACGGAGAGTAAGAGTAGATTGGCGCACATCTGCAGCCGGTTGCCCCCCAGCACGAAGAGGACTAGGAGACCTATCCCCAAGGCCCCGATACCGCCGCGGGAGAGCGTGAGGTAGAGCGTGACGAGAGAAGCAAGTATCAGGGCCGCGTAGAGCCCCCTGAAGGCGAAGTTGCGCAACGTGGTCATCCGGGCCAGCGCCAGCGTCAGCCCCATCCCCAGGATGACGGCGGCGGTATTGGCGTACCCTAGGGTCGAGTCCACCCTCACCGTATCAAGGGACTTTACCGGGTACACGAACGGACTGATCTTCTGCAAGAGCCCGTAGCCGGCAACCGCCGCGACCAGCAGGGCCAAAACGTCCACGACGGGCCCAACCTGGCGCCCGGAGGTGAGCGCGGCGAGCGTCACGACGAAGACCGCCAGGTACATCGAGGAGCGCAGGAGCTCCTCGATGGTCTCCGCCTCGCTTATGGTCCAGACCATCGAGAGGCCCTTCACGGCGACGAGCGTCGTCAGGAGCGCGACCAGCAGGACGCCGGCCGGCGGCAGATCCTGGTAGAAGCCGCGCACGAACAGCGTCACGAACAGCAACGCCAGGATGCCCGCTGCTACCGGTAGCCAGAGCCGGGCATGGTAGAGGCCATCGTAGATCATACCGTAGGCGGTTGTGCCCAGGAGGACCAGCAGGACCAGGGCCTTGAAGACCGCGAGCGGCCGCCCCGGGCGCCGGTCTTTGCCCTCCTTGTGGCCACCGCCAGAGAAGAGGCCTCTCTGGCCGCCTGGGGTCTCGGCCTCCCTCACGCGCACCCCTCGGGGTAAGTAGAGATCACGAACACCCGTTCAACACCACCCCGAGCAGGTTCACCCTCGAGTCGAGCAGGTCGTCGATTGTGTCGCGGGCGAGGCTCTTGGGGGTGCGGGCGGCGTGCACCACGAGCAGGATCCCGTCGAAGCCGCCCCAGAAGGTCGGCGACCGGACAACCCTCCCGGCCGCCGGCGCGTCGAGCACCACCACGTCCCGGCTCTCCTTAAGAACGCGCACGGCCTCCACCATTCCCGACTTCTCCAGAGGTGAGACGGGGTCAGGCGGGACCGGTCCCGTCGGGACGATCAACAGACCCGGGACGGCCTCGTAGCCGTAGTGCTCCAAGCCCTTCCCGCCATCCAGCCCGCTGGTGAGGCCCACAAAGTTGGATTCGCCGAGCATCCGGTGCAGTTGGGGATCGTCGAGGTTGCAGTCCACCACGGCGGACTGCCGCCCCATGCCGGCTAGGGCGGCGCCGAGGCCCAGGCAGACGCTTGTGCACCCGACGCCCGGCTCGGGGCTGGTAACGACGACGCTACCTACGCCCTCCAGAGAGAGGAGGTTGTTCGCCAGGTCTTCGTAGTGGCGCCTCACGGGAGAGTCCGGGTCCAAAAGCTCCCCGGCCCCGGCGCCGCTTACGGCATCCAGGCTCAGCTCAACCCTCGCTTTCAGGCGAGGCCTGGGAATAGTCCGGTATGATACCTAGCACAGGCACCCTCAGCGTTAGCTCCGCGTCGCGCATGTCCCGCCAGCCGCTGGTCTGTCCTTCGAGCAGCAGCGCGGCGGCGCCCCCGAGCAGCAACCCGGCCCAGGCGGCAAAGGCTGCGTAGATCAGGGGCCGCAAGCTCGACCTCTCCGGTGGCGCGGCCTTGCGTTCTACCGCGGCGTTGGCCGGCACCCTACCGGCGAGCTGCCCGCCGTCGAGCCGCTCGACCCTATTCACGAAAAGCTCGGCGTAGACGTTCGCCGCCTGGGCTGTCAGCTCGGGCTCGGAGCCTGAGAAACGTACCAATACCCCCACCCCGCCGTCGCTCGTCACTAAGGGCCGGATGTCTGAGAGTTCGGGGAGCTCCTCGATGCCAGCCTTCGCGCCAGCCCGAGCCATCACCTCCCGCAACAGATCCTCGGTGACGACGACGCTCAGCACCTCCTGAAGGAAGGCCTCTCTCGCTTCCTCGTCGTTCAACTCATCCCTGGGCGCGAGGCTCACGGCCGCTTCGGCGGTGTAAACCGGCTCCCGGAACAGGCCGAAGAGCAAGGCGGTCCCCGCCAGGATCAGCGCTACCCCTATGACCAGCAGGCGCCGCCCCTGCAACACGTAAAGGACCTCCGCGACGGACGGGTCGTCCCGCCGCCCACCCTGCTCCCCCCCCCGGCTAATAGGTGTCATTGTTGAGCGCCTGTTCGCGGTACGCCTCCGGGTTCGTGTGGAGGAGCCACAGCAGCGCCGGGGCCCGCTCGGAGGAGCTTTCGGCCAGGACCTCGCGCGCCTGGGCGTACCGGCCCTGTACCACCAGGGCGTCGGCAAGGTCGAGGTCCATGGACTCCACGAGCTGGGCCTTTAGCGGTCTCCTCAAGTCTTCAATGTCCGACGAGGCTTTCCGCTGGGCGACCTTTATCGCCTCGTATCCTTCCTTGGGCTCGCCGGTTTGCACGTAGATCTTCCCGAGTTGGCGGAGGCCCTCGTAGGAGATCTTCCTCTGATCCCTGAGTCTCTCGTACTCGGCCTTGGCTTCCTCCAGCTCCCCCTTCCTCAGGAGCACAGCGGCGAGTGCGGTCCTGGCGGTGTGCTCATTGGGGTTCAGGCTGAGGGCCTTGCGGTAGCTCTCTTCCGCGGCGTCAAGATCCTCCATCTCCCTCACCTGCAGGTTCGCCATCAGCGAGTAAAACAAATAGTTGTTCGGGTCCCGCTCTATTGCCCCCCTCAAGGCTGCCGCGGCTTCCTCGATCCGGTCCTGCTGCTGCAGGAGGTAAAACTTTCCTTGCAGCGGCTCCGGATCGAAGGGATCGAGGCGACCGGCCGTACTGAAGGCCTCCAGCGCCCCCTGCAAATCTCCGGCGATGAACAGGCGCCGCTCCAACTCTACGTAACGCTCGGAGAGGTACAACGACGTGGCCAGTAAGGCCAACACGCCCACTAGAAACGCCGCGGAGATCCTGAAGATCAGAAGGTTCAAAGCTCGCTCACCAAGCGTGAGGATATCCACTATCCTCCTCGAATACAAGCCAGCCACAGGACACGACGAGCCAGGCCACAGCTGCGAGCGGGCACGAAAAAGCGGACCCCCGAAGGGGCCCGCTCTGCGATGCTCGTTTCGGTTACTTAATTACCGAACGATCCTGCGGGCCAGAAGGCCACCGCCGACCAGAAGGGCACCGGCACCGAGCGCGAGCAGCGAGGCGCCGCCCGTCTCGGGAAGCTCTATCGGGGCCTCGTACTGCACCGCGGCGGGCGAATCGTACTGGTACTGAACGGCGGCAGCGCTGGCAGTCGCGCTGGCGCTGGCGCTAGGCGCGGCGACGAGAACCTCCTCGACCTGCGCTACGCTGACGTTGCACTCCTGAGCTATGTTCTGGACGTTGATGTTGTCACCGTACTGGTTGGTCTGGGTCTTGCCAACCTCTACCTGCACAGCGGTCTGGATACACGCCACGTTGCCATCGCCAGACTGCGTAAACGACTGCGCGAAAGCAGGCGCGGCCGCGGCAAGCACCATGGCCAACATGGCCGCCAAAAGCATTACTTTCCTCACTTCATTAACCTCCTCGTTGGAGAACTGGCTACGACGTGCATTCTCTTACCTACTAGCTCTAGTGTCAACGCCATTTCGCGTATTTTTTCTCTTTTTCTTAAAAAGACTTAACATTCAGCGCTCGGGGCTGCGTGTGATGGGGGCTTTCGCGGGCGGTTTTCAGCGGCGGGCGCCGAAGTCTGCAGTGTACATGGTGGCGTTTCGCGTCCCGTTGAAGGTGCCCGAGTAGGTGCCTATGCCGATCTCGCGGTGCTTTCCGTTCAGGATGTTGCTGCGGTGGCCGCTGCTGTTCATCCAGGCGCGCATGATGCTGTCGGGCTCGCCCTTCTGGCCGCTGCCCCAGGCTATGTTCTCCGCGCAATAAAGATAACGGTAGCCGAAGCGGCGGATGCGTTCGCGCGAGCTCTCGTTGCGTCCCTTCATGTCGTGCGAGAAGTAGTCGCGCCAGATCATGTCTTTCGAGTGGGACCGGAGGCCCGCTAAAGGCTCCGGGTGGACGCACAGCGGCCTCAGCTTATGATCCCTGCGCTCCCTGTTGTGCAGGGAAGATCTGTTTCTCGTCGGCTTTCAAAGAGATTTACCCCCGCCGCACTTCCTCACGTCCCCCCTCCCGGGGCTCCTGCCGCCGGGGGGCGCCAGGAAAGTCGTCGCCGCGACCGCAATGGCGACCAACAGGAACGCGAGGTACCTCATAGAAGGAGCCCCACTCCTTTACCGACTCCTCTACCGACTCGAACTCCTGGACGTTGCACGATACAGGGCCTACGGATCGGAGGTAGTGAAGGCGCGGTAGGTTGCGAGGGACATCTCCTGCATGGCGGCGCGGGCCGTTCCCTCGTCGGTCTCGTCCACCATCACCACTATAAAGTAGGCGTCCTCCGGGCTGCGGGAGCCGTCCGGGAAGACGAGGCCCGCGTCGCCGAAGGTGGTGCCGTAGGAGCCGATTTTGTGCGAGACCTTCGCGTCTTCGGGGAGCGGCTGGGGCAGGCGGTCCTCGAAGTCCGTGTTCGTCATGAGGTCCAGCATCTCCTCGGAGAGGTCGGGGCTGGTGTAGGAGGGGTCGGAGATCCTCTCCAGCATCGTCAGGACGTCGTTGGGGGTGGTGGTGTTCGGGATCCAGTACTCCGTCTGCCGCGCGCCCGCGCTGTAGAGCTCCGAGCGGATGTAATCCCTTCCCAGGTAGCGGTCGAGCATCTTCCAGGCGGTATTGTCGCTCTCCTTTATGAGGTAGCCCGCGCACTCGCGCAGCGTGAGGGTGTGGCCGACGGGTTTGGTGTAGAGGGAGCCGGTGCCGTAGGCCTGCACGTCGGAGGCCTGCATGGAGATCTCGTCGTCCAGGTCCACCCTGCCGGCCGCCGCCGACCTGTAGAGCGCCATCAAGACGGGCAGCTTGTTGATGCTGGCGGCCACGAAGCGGCCGTCGGCGTCCATCGAGATGGTCTCGCCGGAAGAGGGGTCGGAGACGATGACCCCGTACCTGCCGGGGTAGGCCTGGGTTATCCCCTTGAGCTCGGCGCGCAGGGCCTCCACCTCGTCCCCGGAGATACCGGCCCCCGCGCCCCGCGCCGTCTCGTCGGACGCCCCGTCCCCCTGCCGGGCCTCCGGCGGGTCCAGGCGCGGTTCGACGACGGGGGTCTGGGCCCGGGAAACCGGGTCCTCGTTCGTGGAGGCCAGGAAGAACAGCAGCCCGGCGATAAGGGCGACGAGCGGCAGCACCAGGAGCAGCCTGCGCTGGTAGACCTTTCGGCGGGCCTTCCTCCTCTGTTCCCTGCGGCGTTGCTTGCGCTCGCGGCGGGTCAGCCCCGTCTGCTGGGGCGTCAGTGGTTTAGGCGCCGGCGCGTAGATCTCGGTTCCCCCTAGTGGCCGGCGCGGGGCGCCGGTGCTACTTATTTATCGACCGGATAAAGGTAACGATAAAGATCGCCGAGATCAACATCAGGCCGCCGGCCGCGATCAGGCCCAAAGAGACGAAGAAGATGGTGCCGGTCCCGGCCGAGCCCCACGTCTGCGTCGCCCAGACGAACGCGAAGAGCGAGGCGAAGAAGGTGAGCAGGATCAGGATCATGCCCCCCGGCAGGTCCCTTATCTGGATGGCCGTCTTCTCGACCGCGTAGGCCATGCGTCCCCTGGTCGGGTACCCCGTCTCGCGCACGCTCTCTACCGCGTCCCGGAACTCCCGCTCGTCCGCGATGCCGATGACCCGGGAGAGGTAGTACGCCTCGGCGGGCGGCTTGCCCATCCGCAAAAGCTCCAGGTAGTTGCGCCTGTAGAGCTCCACGGCGCCCGAGTGCGGCGAGGCGAGTTGTTTGAGGAAGGCGTGGGTGTCGAGGCGGGTCGCGAAGCGCCGGGCCTCGTGCTGCGCCGCGCGGGCCTCGCGGCTGCCGGGACGCCGGCCGGAGATCTCGGCGACCTCGAGGAAGAACATCTCGCGGGAGAACTCGATGGCGCTCTGGCGCTCGCGGCGGCGGGAGGAGATCTCCGTCCGTATGCCGCGCGAGCGGTACTCCTCGCGCCGGAGCAGGTAGACCTGCTCCTGGTAGAAGTCCCTCTCCTGCAACGAGCCCGCCGAATCCCGCAGCCCGTAGGCCTCTTCGAGCGTCTCCGGTATCCTGCGCTCTTCCATAGAAACGTGTTTACCCTAAGCTCTCGATCTCATACACCGAAACCCCTTCCGGGCACCGAATGATAACACGAGCGCCCCCCGCCACGACACCTAGAGCCCCTCCTCGGGCCCCGCTTTTCCGCGTCCTCCGCCCTCCAGAGGCCGTAGAAGATGCCGCCCCCGCGCACCCGCACGTCGAGGTGGCCCTTGGCGGCGAGGTCCTTGAGCATATCGTCGGCCTCCTCGACCGTGAGCGGAGACTCCATTGCCACCTGAGCCGGAGTCAATTCGCCACGATCCCTCAGCGCGCTTAGGACTTCCCTGAGGTCGTTTCTCCAGCTCGCGATCCGGCCTCTGCTCCACGGGCAACCTCCGACCCAAATATATCAGCGCGTCCGGAGCCGGGCTACGCCGGATCTCCCGCCAGATGCTAACCTGCTTTCGAGCCGAACGGAGGATCTTTGATGCAGACAGAGAGACGTATAGAAGAGTCGAAGGACGCCATGCTTGAGGAGCTGAAAGAGTTCCTGCGGATGCCCTCGATCTCCGCCCGCGGGGATGACGATAGAGGCTTCCGAACGTGCGCGGAATGGGTGGCCGACAAACTGCGGGACGCCGGCGCCGAAGCCAGCATCATGGAGACCGAAGGGCACCCTGTCGTCTACGCCGAGATAGGCGACGGGGACAAGACCCTCCTCTCCTACGGCCACTACGACGTGCAGCCGCCCGAGCCCCTCGACCTCTGGGAGAGCGACCCGTTCGAGCCAACGGTCCGCGACGGCTCCCTCTACGCCCGCGGCGTCGCCGACGACAAGGGCGACGTCCTCGCCCGCATTCAAGCCCTCCGCCTCTACATAGAAGAGCACGGCCCGCTCCCCTTCAAGCTCAAGTTCCTCATCGAAGGCGAGGAGGAGGTCGGCAGCCCGAACCTCGCGCCCTTCGTAAGGAACAACGCGGACCTCCTCGCGGCCGACGCCTGCCTGTGGGAGGGCTCGATGAAAGACGAGGCTGGGCGCCCGAGCATCGAGTGCGGCACGAAGGGGATGGCCTACGTCGAGCTTCGCGCCCGCGGCGCCTCCCACGACCTCCACAGCATGTACGGCGGCCTCGCCCCCAACCCGGTCTGGCGGCTCGTGCAGGCACTCAGGACTATCAAGGACGAGGACGGCGAGATCACGCTCGACGGGTTCGAAGATCTTATTGAACCCCCCTCCGACGAGGAGATAGAGGCGATAGGAAAGATCCCCTTCGACGACGCCGCCCTGAGAAAGCTCTGGGGCGTGGAGGCCCTTGACCGGAACCTGGCCGGCGAGGCCGCCCTGCGCGAGTACCTCCTCCGCCCGACGGCTAACATCGCCGGGGTCATGGGCGGCTACACGGGCCCCGGCTCGAAGACCATCGTCCCCTCGGAGGCGTTCGTGAAGATGGACTTCCGGCTCGTCGTGGGCCAGAGCCCCGGCCCAGTCCTGAAACTCCTGCGCGACCACCTCGACCGGCGCGGCTTCGAAGACGTCGAGGTGGTGGACCTGCACGGCGTCGAGGCGGCAAAGACGCCCGTCATCTCCCCCGTGGTGCGGACCGCGGTCGGCGCGTGGGAGGACCTCGGGCGCGACGACGCGGTGGTCTTCCCAACAATCGGCGGCAGCGGGCCGACCTCGCTCTTCGCGACGGGGCTAGGTATTCCGACGATCATGACCGGCAACGTCGCCAACGCCGGGAGCCGCATCCACTCGCCCAACGAGTCCGTTCGCCTCGACGACTACTTCGAGGCTGTCGGCTACTTCGCCAGCTTTTTCGGGCGCTTCGGACGGGGAGAAGCTTCTTGACGGAGGGGAAAGGGCTGGACCTTCCCGACGGCGTTCGGCGGAGCCTGGCCTCCGCGGTGCTCGAACGCGGGGCGCAATCCAGGATGGTCTCGACGCAGGGGCGAGAGTCGATGAGGCCGCCGAAGGGGCACGTGGTGGTCGCGGCCTCGCGGGAGGAGATCGACGGCATCAGGGGCCCGGCCCGCATCGTGCGCCAGCTGGAGTTCTACAAGACCTTCTACGGCCCCGTGGTGCGCCTGGCGTTCACCGTCTACCCCATGGACGGCGAGCCCTTCTCCGCGGCGACGCTCTTGAACGTGAGCCAGGTCTCCGGCGACGCCGCCCTCTCCGGCCTCGGCCGGCAGAAGGACGTCTTCTTCCACTTCTACCACGAGGAAGGCGGCGACCTCGTCTACGCGTTCTCCAAGGAGATCCCGAACGGGGAGCGTCAGCGCGGCGAGGCCAAGAAGATCCTCAAGATGGCCCGCGACGCCTTCTCCAACACGCCCATAGATCGCCGTAGCTTCCGGTCGGCGGTCGGCCTGGCCGAGCGGCAGTTCGAGCCGGTGGTCTCTGAGCCTGACGCGGAGGATGAGGGTTAGGCGGTTAGTGTTCGGCTGGCGTCGCGCGTATACTTCCGGCCATGCTGGCGGGGAGCGCTTCCAAGGATTTCGTTGCAAAGATAAGCCAGGCATTGGACGACGCCGGGCGCAGGGGCATCCATGTAACCGCCGGGGTCGGGACCTGCGATCTGGAGATGCAGGAGTTCTCGCTGCAGGCCTCCGAGGACGACGCCTCCCAGGGAGGACCGAGGCACCTGGAGGGCACGCCGCGGGCGGTCGACCCCGGCAGGTCCGAGGGTAGTTCCAAGCTCTGCTACTTTCTTGACGGGGTCCAGTCCACGCACGAGATCGGGCGCATCGGCCCCGTCCCCATCGTTGCGACGACGGTCGCAGCGGCCATCGTCAACCGCTGCGACAGGAAGTTCTCCCGGATGCCTTTCGAGGTCCCGCCGGCCGTCGTGCGGGCCATCATCCTGCCGCTCGGTGTTGACGACAAGGTGGACGCGCTCCACGGCCTGCTCGTCGCCGAGGGGCTCGGCTCGCTCGGCCACGAAGAGGTGATGGAGGCCCCCGACCTCGTCTTAGACTCCACCGAGTACGCGCCGCTCGCGGACCCGGCGGACTACGTCGGGATGAAGGCGATGGCCTACGGGCGGGCGCGGAGCATCAGGGAGCGTTTGGAGGGCGAGATGCTCCGTCAGTGGGAGGGCGACGACCGGACGCTCGCCGACGAGGACGGCTGGATCGCCGTGGACGGCCAGCTCAGGGACATAAGGGAGGCCAACCGGCGGGCCGTCGGCATGATCAAGACCGTCGCCCGCCCGGAGTTCCGCGGCGAGGACGTGAAGGTCCTGCTCGACCTCGAAGCGGGGATGCGGACGACGAGCTTCGTCCCCGGCTGGCAGACGAACCTCGGCCCCGTCGAGCAGCGCACCTCCTGGTACCTGAGGATGTGGCCCCAGCAAAGGGGCGCCGACGCGCTTGGCTCGCTCATGAGGATCGAGGCGCCGCGGGACACGCGGCCCGAGCAGGTCGACGAGATCAGCCGCTGGATCCTCGCCGAGCGGGCGCCGCTGGCGAAGCCGGACCCGAGGTGGCCGGCCATGATCTACCCGATCCACTACGTCGAGAAGATACTGAAACCCCTCGTGCACGGCTCCGAGCGGGCCTACTCGAGGCTCGAACGCCAACTGCTCCAATCCGACGGAGGGAACTAGCTTGCTTCACGACCACTTCCTGGACCTGGGCCTCGGCCCCATTGGCCGCGTCGTAACCAGCGAGGACAGCCCCGCCACCGCCCACGAGTTCTTTTTCTGGACCGCCGAGACCCCAGCCGCCCAGAACCTCGACATCGGCCACATCGTCGCCGCCGAGGCCGAAGACGCCACCGCCGTCGCCGTCCTCGACGACCCGAAGCGCTACTCCGACCTCCAGTCCTTTCTCGACGACTTCTACGCCTACGACGGGGACCCGGCCCTCGAAGCCCTCTCCGAGCGGGTGGAGATACTCGTCTTCCGTGCCCGCGTCCTCGCCACCAAGCACCGCCACGAGAAGAAGAAGTCCAAGCGCCCGGTCCGCACGGGACCCGTCTTCTTCGCCACGAGCGCGGCCATCGAGTACGCTTTAGGCACCGAGGACTTCGCGGGGCACAAGATCCCGATGCTCCTGCACGAGAACGGCAACGAGAGGGACGGCTCCCCCCAGCGCACCCCCCTCTTCGTCGACGGCGACTACCTGCTCGGCCCGGAGGCCGGCCACCTCAACATCACCGGCATGAGCGGCCTCTCTACCAAGACCAGCCACGCCCTCTTCACCATCGCGAGCACCTTCCAGACCGTCAAAGACAAAAAGGTCGCCGCCCTCATGTTCAACGTCAAGGGCGCCGACCTCCTGTTCCTGGACAAGCCCGTCGAGGTCGACCCCGAAGAGGACCCGGACCTCGCCGAGCGCTACAAGAAGGCTAACCAGAAGCCCCTGCCGCAGGAAGACCGCGAGATGTACGAGGCTTTGGGCCTCCAGATAAAGCCCTTCGAGAACCTCCGCATCTTCGCCCCGCTCGCCTTCGGCAAGGACGGCGGCGACGGCCTCGTCCACGCGGCCGACCTCCGCACCAAGGACCTGAACACCCTGCGCAACGCCCGCGGCGAGGACACGTGCGTCCACCCGATAGTGTGGGACCTCGAGGACGTCCTCCCCCACGCGGGCCGCATCTTCGACCCGACGGACTACGACGACAAGTTCAAGGGCTTCGTCGAGCACTTGAGGGCGGTGCCGGTCAGGACCATGCGCGGCTTCCACGCCCAGGTGGACGAGGCCTTCGAGTATTTCGAGGAGTCCGACAGCTCCTACTGGAACGGCCACCACCAGGCGACCATAGCCAAGGTCCGCAACCGCTTCGGCGTCTTGCCGAGCAAGTGCGCCGGCCTCCTCGTCCACGGCCGCGTCGAGTACGGGGACTCGCCGCAGGTAGACGGCCCGTTCGAGGACCGCGAGATGCGCGTCGTGGACATCTCCCACCTCGCCGGCGTCCCCCAGGACCTCGTCGTCACCAAGGTAATAAACAGCGTCTGGGAGATGGCCGAGCAGGGCCGCCTCGGCGTCGACAAGCTCGTCATCTTCGTGGACGAATTGAACAAGTACGCCCCCTCCGGGGCCAGGACCAGCAGCCTAAAAGATACCCTCGTCGACATCTCCGCCCGTGGGCGACACCTCAACCTCACCCTCTTCGGCGCCCAGCAGTTCCGATCCAAGGTCGACGACGAGGTCGTCGGCAACGCCGCAACCAGCCTCTACGGCCGCATCGGCGACGAGGAGCTAACCAACTCCTCCTACCGCTCCTTCTCCGGCACCACCCGCGAGGAGCTTCTCCAGCTAGAGAAGGGTCGCCTCCTTCTGCGCCACGCCCACTACGCCGTCCCCGTCTTCGGCACCTTCCCGCGCCCGATGGTCCTCATGGGCAAGCAGGGCACCGACATCTTCGGCGAACGCAAGGGCGACGCCGCAACCTCCGTCCTGGCCGTCATGCGCGGCCTCATAAAGACCGGCCGTCCTCCCGCCATAAGCGCCATAAGGGGCGACATAGAAGGCGTCCCCGAGGAGCAGGTCTACGAGGCCCTCGACGCCGTCCAGGCCGCCCACCGCACGGGCCACGGCGCCGCCGACCCGTACAAGAACTTCCGCTGGAACCTCACCCGCAACAACCGCCCGGCCAGGAGGCGCGAGTCCTCGCAAATCCTCTCCGGTTTGGATCGGATGAGGGATTAGCGCAGGTTACTGCTGTCATGCCGAAGCTAGATCAAAGGAGCCTGGATAGGTTTCAGGAGTTGGTACGGTTAGGTGAACAGGTAACGCAAACTAGGTACAACAAGTCAGTCGGCGACATGGTGGTCATTGGCGATGCTGGAGTCGATAGCGGGTTGGCAAATTAGTGGGGTGCTAGCTGCCTCAATCTCTTGAGTAGGACGTTCGGATCAGACAGCGTTCACTACACAAGTTTCCAAGCCAGGTTTTCGAAATTTCACAATTACAGTCCCGTGAAACAGGCATTGGGCATTCTAAGGTCCGCAAAGGAAGATTATGAGCAAGGATTTTTGCTCAACGTTCGCGCCTTGTCGAAGCAGAAGTCTTTGACGATTTTCTAGAGCAAGGCGCACACTTGCTCGACTCTGGCTATTATCAACCTGCAGCCGTCATTATTGGTAGCGTTCTTGAGGACGGTTTGCGGAAGCTGTGTGCGAGGCAAGAGATCGAGTTGTCGCCACGACCCAAGCTAGACACCATGAACGCCGCGTTGGCAAAAAGCGGCGCCTACAACAAGTTGACGCAGAAACGCGTTACGGCCTTGGCCGATATCCGCAATAGAGCCGCCCACGGATAGATCCCGATATGCGTGGCGGGAACCCGTGCATCCGGGGGATCACCGTCTACGACGTTCTCGGCTATCTCGCGTCCGGCATGTCGCATGATGAGATCCTGAACGACTTTCCAGACCTCGAAGAAGAGGACATCCGCGCGAGCTTGGCGTTCGCTGCCGACATCGAGCTCGGATTTATGGCAGAGCCTTTTTTCTGAAGCTGTTCTCGGAGCAAAATCTCTCCGCCGGCCCGACCCGGTCGTTAATAGTTTCTCCGCAAACCATCAGGTATCATGCGGGGAAGATGGACGTACGTTTCTATGCGGGCCCGGGGACCGGCGAACCGCATATCTACAGCCATCAAGTCACGGAAGACGAAGTGACTGATGTTCTCAACAATCCGGGCGAAGACCGTCCAGGACGAGAAGGCTAGCGAAGCGCTATCGGTCGGACGCGGGCGGGCACGTATCTGCGGGTTATCTACGTTACACATCCGGACCCGGGCAGTGTTTTCGTGGTAACCGCGTATGAGTTGAAGGGAAAGCCGCTAACAGCTCACCGTAGGCGCCAGCAGCGGAAAGGAGCAAGATGAGTCAGACGAGATTCCCACCGGGGTGGGACGAAGAGAGGGTGCGGGAGGTTCTCGCACACTATGAAGAGCAGACCGAAGATGAGGCGGTTGCGGAGGACGAGGCTGCTTTCGAGCACCAGGATCAGACCATTATGGAGATCCCGAACGAGTTGATGCCCGCCGTCCGAGAACTGATAGCCCAGCACCAAACACGGACGTAGGGCGCGCTTAAAGCCTTGCTCATGGTCGCTAAACTCGTACGAACCTGCCGTACAATACAGCCAGGCTGAGAGAGGAATGAGATAGTAAGGATCGCCCACATCTCGGATACGCATCTCGGGTACTCGCGGTACGCTCGCCTCGACCCCGTGTCGAACCGCAACCAGCGCGAGGTTGACGTCCAGGAGGCTTACGGGCGGGCGGTCGACGCCATCCTGGAGCGGGACGTGGACGTCGTTATTCACTCCGGTGATGTCTTCGACTCGGTACGGCCGGCGACGCACGTCATCATCGGGTTCTTGAAGCAGACGGCCCGCATCACGGCCCGCGAGGGCATCCCCTACGTCGTCGCGGCGGGCAACCACGAGACGCCGCGGCTGCGGACGACGACGGCGGCGCTGGAGTACGCGAACCTGGTGAACGTGCATTCGGCGCACGGGTTCGAGTTGGACTACTGGTCGGATGAGTTCAACGGGGTGAACGTCGGCGTTACGCTGGTGCCGCACGGGGCCGTGTTCGGGACGGGGGCGGTAATGCCGGCGCGGGACGCGGACGTCAATATCCTCGTGACGCACGGGCTGGTGCCGGGGTTGGAGACACGCCAGCACGAGATGGGCGAGGCGAACCTGCAATCTAACATGATCTCCGCCCCCTTCGATTACATAGCCCTAGGCCACTACCACGACTTCCACAAGCACAAAGAGAACGCGTACTACGCGGGGGCGACGGAGCGTTTCGGGTTCGGGGAGGTGGAGTCGAAGTCTGGGTTCGCCGTCGTCGAGTTCGACGGGGATGGGCTGAAGGGCGTCGAGCACGTGGAGATAGGGGCCCGGCCCATGATCGACCTCCCCAAGATAAGCGCCCGTGAGATGGACTCGGCCCAACTAACGGAAGAGGTCCAGTCGCGCGTCTCGGGCGTCGAGCTGGACGGGGCCATCGTGCGGCTGCGGGCCTACGACGTGAGGCGCGGGGTTGCGAGCGGGGTGGACAGGGAGCTGTTGCGGGACCTGCAGCGGCGGTGTTTGAACTTCAGTTTGGAGATCCACCCAGAGGAGAGCCCCGAGGCGTCGGACGCGGGCGGCCAGCCTTCGGCGGTCTTCGGGCCGCTCGGGGAGGAGTTCGCCCAGTTCGTGAACTCTCGGCGGGAGCGCGGGGAGCTCGAGAAGGCGTTCGCGGAGGAGTTCCTTGAGAAGGGGCGCGGGTATCTGGCGCGGGCGGCGAGCGAGGAGCCGGGCGCGTGATCCTGGAGCGCCTCTTTATCCAGAACTACAAGCAACTGCGAGACCCCGTGGAGCTCTACCCCCCGGAGGGGGCCATCGGGGTGGTCGGCACGAACGGGGCGGGCAAGTCCACCCTGTTCGAGAGCATCCTGTGGGCCTTTTTCGGTTCGAGGGGCGGCGGGCCGCGGTTCGCCAACGAGTCCATCCCGTGGAGCGGCGGCTCGACGAAGGACCCTTCCATCGTGGAGGCGACGCTTGCGACGGACGGCGGGTCGTACACGGTGCGGCGCCAGCTCAAGGGCGGCGCGACGAGCGCCGAGGTGCGCGACGGCGAGGGACGGACCATCGTCATGGGGACCTCGGACGTGATCCGCTGGGTCGAGGAGACGCTGCTCGGCATGGACCGGACGGCCTTCGAGGCGACCTTCTACGCCCGCCAGAAGGAGCTCCGCTTCTTTGCCCAGGACGACGGCATCAGCCGCGTGCGCCGAATCTCGAAGCTGCTGGGCATCGGCGGCGTCGAGGCGGCCCAGGCCCTCCTCAGGGAGGACCGCAACGCCCTGCGCTCGGAGGCTAGGGTGCTCGAGAAACGCCTCGCCGAGGCCGACCTCGAATCTTTCCAGGCCGAGCTTAAGGAGGCGCGCGAGTCCTGCGAACGCCTGGAGGGCCAGCTGGAGAAGGTCTCCGAAGAGCTGGGTTCCGCGGAGGAGGAGCTGAAGTCCGCCCGCGCGGCCCGCGCCTCCCTGGAGACCTCCTACCGCGAGCACTCGCGCCTTACCGGGGACCTGCGCGCGGCGGAGGCCGAGGGGCGCCGGGCCGCGGACCGGGTGGCCGAGGGCGAGAAGGATTTGGCGGACCTCGCAGCCGCCGAGGAGGAGCTGGGGCGCCTGAGGCCGCAGACGGCCAGGCTGCCCGAGGTGACGGCGGAGCTCGAGAAGCTGGAGGAGGATCGGCGGCGGGCGGAGGAACGGGAGAGGGGACGTCGGGAGTGCCTGCAGGGCCAACGACGCATCTCGGATATCGAGGGCGAGGTCTGGGACATCCTCGAGAGGCTGGACGGCGGGGTCGAGGAGGTCCTGCCCGGCTTCCACGCCCTCTTCGACCTCGACGGGCGGGAGTTGCTGCGGGAGGCCGTCGCGGTACTTGACGGCGTCTTTGGGGAGCTAGAGAGGGCCGAGGCCCGCCACGAGGAGATCAGGGAGCTCCTCTCCCGCCACAAGGAGCTCCGGGCCGCGGCCGAAGAGGAGCGGGCCGCCCGGCGGCGCTACGAAGAGACGAAAAGGGAGGCGGGGGAGCTTAGGGAGGAGGTCGAAGACTTCTCCGGCGGCGAGGACCTGGAGCGTCGGGAGAAGGACCTGCGCGAGGAGGAGGAGAAGCTTAAGGAGGTCGCCGCGCACCACCGGGGCCGGGCCAACGCCGACGAGCGCGAGGCGAAGAACGTGGACAAGGCGCGCGAGGCCATAGACAGCGGGGCCGAAGACCACTGCCCCACCTGCCACCGCGGTTTCGAGGGCGGGGAGCAGGAGGAGATCTCCGACACCCTCAAGCGCCAGGCCGCCTCGCTGCGCCGCCGCGCCGCCGCCGAGACCGCCGAGGCGGAGAAGCTCGCCGCCTCCGCGGCCGAGACCGCCGGGAAGCTGCAGAGGCTAAGGACGAAGCTCGACCGCTGGCGCGCCCTGCGCGAGGCCCTGTCCCGCGCCACGGACCGGACCGCGGACCGGCTGGAGACGCTCGAGAAACTCTCCGACAACCTCCGCGAACTCCGGGAGGGCCTGGGGGACGCCGAGCCACCGACCGAGGGGGACCTCGAAGCGGCCCGCGTCCGCCGCGAGCGCCTGCGGTCCGTGCGCGACGCCCGCCCGACAGTGGCGAGCCTCGCCGCCGAGCACTCGCGCCTGACGGACCGGGTGGAGGAGCTGCTGGCGCGGCTGGATGAACTGGCCGGCGTCTCCTACGACCCAGAGGTGCACAGGGAGAAGAACGGGGAGAAGGACCGCCTCGAGCGGGCGCTCGGCCGCGTCGAGGAGCTAGAGCGGCGGCTGGAGACGCGGGCCGGGGTGGAGGAAGCGTTGCGCGAAGCCCGGGGGCGCGTGGAGGAGTCCGCCAAGGCCGCGGAGAAGCTGCGGGCGCAGATCTCCGCCCTCGGCTTCGACGAGGCGGCCTACGAGGCGGCGACCGAGAGGGTGTCGGCCGCGGAGGAGCGCGCCTCCGGGCTGCGGGACGCGCGGGAGAGCCTCGGGGGCGACTGGAAGGACGCCGACCACCGCATCGAGCGGGCCAAGACGGAGCTCAAGCGCCTCGACGACGACCGCAAGCTCGCCAACGAGCGGGCGGCCGCCGCGGCGCGCATGGACGAGATGGACGGGCTCTTCACCGAGTTCTTCCGGTCGCTGACCGCCAGGGCGCGCCCGATGCTGGAGGCGGAGGCCTCGGGCCTGATCCGGGAGCTAACCGACAGCCGCTACGAGAGCATGGAGTTCGACGAGAACTACCGCGTCAGGCTGCTCGACCGCTTCGACGATTCCTACGCCATCGAGCGCTTCTCCGGCGGCGAGGCGGACGTCGCGAGCCTCTCGGCGCGGGTAGCCCTCAGCAGGCTCGTCGCGGCCCGCGGCGGGAACACGTTGGGCTTCCTCGTGCTCGACGAGGTCTTCGGGAGCCTGGACGCTGGGAGGCGCAACAACGTGCTGCTGGCGCTGGAACGCCTCAAGCGGTCGTTCGGCCAGATCTTCATAATAAGCCACGTCGGCGAGGTGCAGGAGTCCGCCCTGGTGGACGAGGTCTGGATGATAGAAGAGGACGAGGAGGGCAAGAGCTTCGTCAGGCGCGTCGATACGTCCTCGACGCCGGAGATCCGGGCCGCGGGGACCATCGTCGGCTGACGCTAGCGTGCCGCTAGCGGCGCGCTAGCGCACCGCGGCGCGCGCGTTGATGCGGCCGTGCCCGTAGAGCGGGTCGTCCCCGTCGGCGCCAAGGTCGGTCGCGGTACGCTGCATGCGTCTACGGACCCCGTCGTCGGTGAGACCCCGCGCCGAGAGGAGCCCAGCCAGAGCCGCGGTCTCCGGGGCAGAGAAGCTCGTCCCGTTTAAGACCCAGTAGCCGCTCAGGTCGGTGGCGTGGATGCCGACACCGGGCGCTGCCAGGTCTACCCACCCCCCGCGGTTGGAGAACGAAGCGAAGGTGCCGGAGCGGTTGGTGGCGCTGACCGCCACGGAGGCCGGGTAGGCCGCAGGATAGGCTTTGCGGTTCGTCGACTCGTTGCCCGCTGCCGCGACGACAAGGGCGCCGTTTTCTCTGGCGTAGGAGACGGCCCGCTCGTAGGCGACCGAAGCTTGGAAGCCAGCCGAGGAGATGTTGACGACGTCCGCCCCCTTGTCTACGGCCCAGTAGATACCCTGTATGGTGACGGAGTCGACGGGGTACTCGTCGCCGTCCTTGGCGACGAGGAGCTTGCAGGCGGGGCAGGCGCCCGCGATGCCTTTGCCGTTGCCCGTTACCGCCGCTGCCACCCCCGCGACGGCGGTGCCGTGACCGTCCCTGTCCTCCGCCGTGTTGTCATTGCCAAAGAAGTCGTACTGGCCGGCGATCTTGCCTTTGGGGTCGGGGGGTGGTTCTGCGCGATGCCGGAGTCGACTACTCCGATGAGCGCGCCGTCGCCGCGCTCGGTGCGCCAAGCGTCGTCGAAGCCGGTCTGGGTCAGGTTGTATTGCTTGTCGTATCGCGGGTCGTTGGAGGTATAAGAGCGAACGTAGTCGTAGTCGACGGCGGCCACGGCGGGCTGGTCCTCGAGTTCCTCCTTGGCTGCCACGAGCGCGGCCTCCGCGGCGGCCTCCGAACCCCCGGCCTCATCTGCCTGGGGCACCTGCACGACCTCCAAGTTCGCCTGCCCGAGGTCGCTTCGCACCCTAACGTCGACCGCGCGGGTCGTGGCGGCCTCGGCCGTCGCTCCTGCGGTGTCCTTGTACGTGACGATGAGCCTGTCGGCGACGTGCGGGCCCGCTCCTACCTCGTCGTTGATGTCGAGACTCCTCCTTTGCTGGACCTGGCCGCGGGCGGCGGAGGCCGCCAGAAGTAGGGTAGCGGCTACGGAGGCCGCAAGGAGTACTAAGAGTGTTGTATAGGCTCGTCTGCGACCGTAAACGTCTGGCGTTCTCGAGCGAACCTCCTGAACTGTATCCCCCCTATCGGCCGGGACGCAAAGCCGCTTTAATCTGCGATCCGCCCTCCGGCCCTGCCACGATGTTACATTCGTCCCTCGAAGGTTACGAGTCGGAGGCCGAAGGGGCCTCGGCGCTCCCGCGCGAGGCGGGATGGGCTCACGAGGTTGCCCTGCGGCGAAGGCCAGGACCGAGTTCTCTGGTCAGAACCTCCGCTGCCTCTGAATCGAGGTCGGTGACATGCACGACCGAGCCTCCAATACCCGAGGCGACCTCGCTCCCGAAGGTGGCGAGCCGGAGGCGCCGCTGGAAGGGGCTCTGCAAGACGCTGCGCGACTGGAGCCTGCGCCGGGGCGCCACGACGGTCACCCGGGCGAGGCCCCGCGACCGCACCACGAGCCGGTCGCCCGCGAGCGCCCACCCCGCGTCCCGGAAGCGCAGCCAGCCGTAGAGGGCGAAGGGCGGCAACAGCCCGACCGCCAGGAGCCCGAGGGCATTGTCGAAGACCAAAAACGAGGCCAACGCGCCCGCGGCGGCCAGAACCAGGGCGGGGAGGCAGGCCCTAAAGACGTAGCGGCGCAGGGCGCGGCGCGGCAGCGGGTTGAGCGTCGGGGCCGCGGCGAACTCGGGGGCCGCCGCGCGGAGCAGCGCCTGGACCTCGTCGAGGGGCAGGAGCGGGAACATGACCGCGGAGACCCCCGCATCCTCGCCGTACCCCGCGCTCTGCACGCGTAGGGAGGCGAGGCCGAAGGGCTGGCGCAGGAAGCCCTCGGAGACCCGGACCGCCTGGATGCGCCCGAGTGGTATCGTGGCCTCGCGCCGCTCCAGCAGGCCGCGCTTGATGTACAGAAAATCCCCGTCGCGGGAGAGGGTGAAGCCGAAGTGGGCCAGCACCGTGCCGGCGATGGCCAGCAGCCACGCGACGAGCGCGACCGCGGGGGCGAGGATCAGGGCCAGGACCAGCGCGTTCGGCGCCAGCGAGTCGACGAGGTTCCGGAAAAAGGTCTCGGAGAAGAACTCGTCGAAGACCTGGGAGCCGACCGCGAGCAGGGAGAGGGCGACCCCTATCTGCCCGCTCGTGGCGCCGGCGAGGAGGAGGTCCCTCGTCGAAAGCCGCCGCAGGACCTCGGGCCCGGACACCGCCTCGTCGCCGACCGGCTCCCTCCTGGCGCCCTCGATCCCGCGCCGCAGCTCCTCGGTCGCTTCGCGGGCGAGCGCCGGCAGCGAGGCGTCCGGCTCCGAAGCCCCGCCGCCCGCCGTCTCCACACGCACCTCGTAGACGCCGAAGATCCTCTGGACTATCCCCTGCACCGTGTCCACGGACTGGACGTGCTCCAGGGGTATCGTCCGCTCGCTCTTCTGGAAGACGCCCTGGCGCAGGCGGAAAGACCCCCCGACGACCCCGTAGGACGTGGCCCTCCAGGAGAGAAAGCCCCAGATCGCGGCCAGCACCGCCACTACGGCCACCCCCGCCAGCACCAAGGCTATGGTCCAGGGGCTGAACCCCTGGCTAAAAAGAAAGACCACCCCGGGCAGGACCGTCGCGCTGACCGAACGGCGGATCGTCCCGAGCGCCCCGATGACCATCGCCGCCGGGTGGAGGCGCAGAAGCGGCCCCGCCTTAGAGCTCATCCTGCTCCCTGGTGAGGTCCGCGATGCGGTCGCGGGCCTCGGCGGCGATGGGGGTGGAGAGCTCCGGGATCTGGTTCGGACCCGCGGCCGTGTGGAAGACGACCGTCGAGAGCCCGTAGCGCCTCTGCAAGGGTCCCTGCCGCGTGTCCACGTGCTGGATGCGGGCCAGCGGCACCAGCGTCCGGCTCACCCACCACACCCCGCGCTGCAGGTCCACCTCGTCGGGCCGGATCTCGTACCGCCACCTCCGCCACCTCAACCCCGGCGCGACGAAGACGGAGAAGGCCGCCAGAACGAGCACCGCGAGCGCCGGAAGTATGCCCAAGAGCGCGGAGACGTCGGCCCACCTCAGCAGAACAAAACTTCCGAAGCCGCCGGCGGCGAGAAGGGGGAGCATGTTCAGGGCGGCCGAGATCCTCCACACGACCTTCGCCCGAGGATCAAGCCTCTCGGAAGGCTCGTCCTTCAAGGCCTCGATAGCATCGGGATGGCGGGACGTCCGCGCAGGTCCTTCGCGGCGAGCTGGCCGCAGGCGGCGTCGATGTCCTGCCCCCGGCTCGGCCGCAACGTCGCCGACAGCCCGAGCTCCTTCGCGTAGCGCAAGAACGCCTTGGCGTCGGGCTTGCTCGTCGCGGAGAAGCCGGTATCCGTCCAGTTGAATCGCAGGAGGTTCAGGTGGTAGAGGGGATGGTCCAGGAGGTCGGCGAGCGCCTCGACGTGGCGGGGCTGGTCGTTCACGCCGGCCAGCAGCGTGTACTCGAAGAACAGCTTGCGGCGGGTCGTGTTCGCGTAGTAGCGGGCGGCGTCCATGAGCTCGGCGATAGAGTGGCGGGAGGCCACGGGCATGATCTCGGCCCGCTCGTCATCGAAGGGCGTGTGCAGCGAGATCGCCAGGTGGAACTGCTCCGGCTCGTCGGCGAAGCGCCTTATCTTGTCTACGAGCCCGCTCGTGGAGACGGCGATGTGCCGCGCGGCGAGCCCGAGGCCGTCCCCGTCGTTGAGGACCCTTAGGGCCTTTACCGTCTCGTTGTAGTTGAGCATCGGCTCGCCCATCCCCATAACGACGACGTTCGAGACCCTCTCGGGCGCGATGTCGCGGGCGGCGACGAGGACCTGCTCGGCGATCTCGCGCGCCTTCAGGTTCCGCTTGATGCCCATGAGTCCGGTCGCGCAGAACTTGCACGCCATCGGGCACCCGACCTGCGTCGAGATGCAGACGGTGTGGCGTCGCTTCTCCGGGATCATGACCGTCTCTATGGCGTGCCCGTCGTGCGTGTAAAAGAGGTACTTCCTCGTCCCGTCCGTCGCCCTTGAGGCGTTGCGCAGGTCCAGCACCGCCGCGGGCGCTTCCTCGTTCAAAGCCTCGCGCAGACCCTTCGGCAGGCTAGTCGCCTCCTCCCAGTCACGCACGAGGGAGACCGTCAGGGCGGAGTAGGCCTGCGACAGACGGTAGCCCGGTTCGCCCCTCTCCTCGAGGGTCTTCCGTACTTCCGGCAGAAACTCGGCGGCTCTCATGCCCAGATGTTAGCACGCTGGCTACGCCAGCTAGTCGGCCCGCTCCGGCTGACGCCTCCGCTGTCAGCCCGGCGCTTCGCGCCTATCAGCCCACTTCGGCCCGCTTCGCGGGCCTCGCTCTCAGTGGTCAGCTTTTTGGCTGCGCGGGGCTCGGCCGGTATCGTTTGTCGTGCCGTTGTTGATAGAGGGGCCGGTCCCCTCTTGCCCTGTTCGGGCGCGGGCGATTTCGAAACCCGGCCCTACGGTGGGTTGGGCGGTTTGGCGGGTCTGGGCTTCTGTGGGGGCGGTTCGTCCAAAACGCTTCGGGCGGCGGAACGTCGATGGTGGCTGACGGCTAAGAGCCTCCAGAGGAGGCGGGCTGAGAGCGGAGGCGAAGCCGGAGCGGGCCGAGAGGCGCGAAGCGCCGGGCTAGAGAGTAGAATCCTGCAAATGATGGCGCTCGACATGTTCATCGCGCTCTTCGTGTTGCTGGCGGTGTTGCGAGGGGCGCGCACCGGGTTTCTCGCGGGCGTCTTCTCGCTCGTGGGGGTGGTGGTTGGGGCTTCGGTGGGGTCCAGTATCGCCACTTCCCTGGTACCGAGCGGGGGCAACCCGATCTACGGCGTCGGGGTAACCCTCATCAGCGTCGTGGCGTTCGCGGTGCTCGGGGAGATCCTGGCCCGCGTCATCGGGGGCGCTCTACGCAACCGGATCTCGAACCCGGCCTCGACGGCCCTGGACAACTTGGGCGGCGCCGCTTTAGGCTTGGCCCTCTCGCTGGTGCTCGTGTGGGCCGTCGGAACGCTCGCCCTGCAATCCCCCCCGCTCTCCGGCCTCCACCCGGCCGTGGAGGAGTCCAGGATCCTGCGGTCGCTCGACGAGCGGATGCCCGCCGGGTTGCTCATCCGGGCGGTCGCCGAACTCGACCCGCTGCCCGAGATCCGGGGCCCCGAACCGGACGTGCCCCCCCCCGAGGAGGGCATCGTCTCGGACCCGGACGTGCGCTCGGCGGCCCGCCGGGCCGTGCGCGTGACCGGCGTGGCCTGCGGCTACGGCGTCGAGGGCTCGGGCTGGGTCGTCGCGAGGAACCTCGTCGTCACCAACGCCCACGTGGTCGCCGGCGAGGCCGCGACGAGGGTGCAGCCCGGGGGCGCAGGACGAAGCCTGCGGGCCAAGGCCGTCCTCTTCGACGAGAGGAACGACGTCGCCGTCCTGCGCGTCAGGAAGCTCGGCCTCCGCCCCCTCCCCCTCGCCTCGCCACGTCCCGGCGAACCTGCGGCGGTGATCGGCTTCCCCCAGAACGGCCCGCTAGACCTTCAGCCGGCCCGCACCGGGGAGACCAAGCGCGTGTACTCCGGCGACGCCTACAACGAGGGCCCCGTCGAACGCGTCGTCACCGGCTTCCGCGTCTTCGTGCGCCCCGGCAACTCCGGCGGCCCCGCCGTCAACGCCGACGGCGAGGTCGTCTCGACCATCTTCGCCAGCCGCGCGGACTCGAGCAACGTCGGCTACGGTATCCCCTCCCAACTCGTCCAACGCCACCTCGGCGTCGCCGCCGAACGCACCGAGCCCGTCAGTACCGGAGGATGCGCGAACTAGGTATCGGGCTTCGCGTCTCAGGTATCAGAGAGTGCGTCCGGATCGTTGCCCGAAGCGCGGCTGCTATGCGAGACGACTTCAACTGACGGCCGAAGCCCGATACCTGAAGCCTTCATGCGGTTTCCTCCTGTATTACCTTCTCTACCGCGATGCGGCTCCGTATCAGCTCGGCTTCGACGGTGGAGAGGCGGGCGAGGGAGGTCTCGCGCAGGCGGTCGCGCTCTACCTCGCGGGCGACGGCGGAGGCGGCCTCTTCTATGGCGGTCACGGCGCTCATGAGGGTGAGCAGGTCTCTCTCGTCCATGCCC
Source organism: Rubrobacter sp. (assembly GCA_035936475.1). Taxonomy (GTDB): domain Bacteria; phylum Actinomycetota; class Rubrobacteria; order Rubrobacterales; family Rubrobacteraceae; genus Rubrobacter_D. Next base: position 40,792 of record DASYWA010000153.1, read on the forward strand.
GGGATCTTACCTGAACCCGTACCTCTCGTTGTTGCGCTTGGCGACCAGGTAGGCGTCTACCGTCGCCCAGAGGCCCACGATGGGCATGAGGACCCAGCCGATCAGGACGACCGTGAGCGCCGTGTTGATGAGCTGGAGGATTATGAAGACGACACCCTTTCCTATCTGCCCGTTGTAGATCTGGCCAAGCCCCGCCACGATGATGCTGAGGATGGCCGCCAGTATGGGGTTGCGCATGGTTCTCTCCTTCTGCTGTTTGCTTCTGGAGTCTTATACGACGAGAACACCTACCCGTTTCGCCGCCGGTGCCCCTCCTTGAGCCGCAGGTACTCCTCGTCCTCGGCCGCCGCGCGCCACTTCTCGCGAAACACCTCCGCCGCCCGGCCCTTCTCCGGGTCCTCCGTTTCGCGGGGTTTGCTCTTCTTCCCTCCCTCGTACTTCGCGTAGCGCCTCGCCCGGGTCCACCCCATCTGCAAATACTTCCTGGCGACGTCCATCCCGACGAAGTCGCCCGCCGAACGGTACTCCTCGAACTTCGCGTAGATCTTCTCGGACGAATCCCGCGCCGCCTCCTCGGTCTTGAAGCTCCACAGCGGCAAGAGTTCGCCCTTGTACGGCTCGGCGTGGAAGACGCCCTGCTCCCCCCGCCCGACGCGGTAGGCCTCAGGGTGCTTCCTCAGGTCCACGCCATCGTACGGGTAGCTCATCGCGCGAGGTCCAGGATGAACGCGGGCACTTCGAGTTCGACCGCCTCGCCACCTTTGATCGAGATCTCCCGAAAAGGCCAATACTCGACGTAGTAATCGTCCCCGAGGAACAGCTTGACCTCCTTGGAGATCTCCAGACCTTCGGCGTCGGTTGCCTCGGGGTCGGGATCCTTCTCTGAAACGTCCAGACTGTCCAGCGACTCCTGCCACGCGCGAACCCTTGCGACCAGGGGCGCGGGCATCCCGAAGTCCTCCGGCTCCACGCTTATGCCCATGTAAACCGAACCCGGGAAGGCGATCTCCCAGAGACCGTCGGCCATCCAATCGAAGTCGACGCGCAAGAAGCCCCTGTACTTCCGCATATAGTTCTCCTCGATGAACCCCCACACCGAGGGCTCTTGCTCCCACGTGAACCCCCCATAGAACTGGTGGTAAGACTCGTGGAAACCCGTATACTACCGGCGGTCATGACATGCTGCGTCCACGCCCGGAACTGGTCACGGAACTGCTCGTAAGGCGGCCGATCCTCCACCGGGCCAGTCTAACCCAGAACCCCGCTCGCGACGGTCCCATTACGAACTTGACAGAACGTTCAATCACGAGTAAGCTACGGTTATTGAACGTTCGATCAAGGAGGATCGGTTGGCGGAGGAATCGGAGAGGCGGGGTCAGATCCTGGACGCGGCGTTCGAGGAGTTCTCGACGAAGGGGTTCAAGGGGGCGACGATCAAGAGCATTGCGGGGGCTGCGGGGTTGCAGTCTCCGGCTTTGATCTACTGGTACTTCCCGGACAAGGAGGCGCTCTTCAACGCGGTGCTGACGACGCACGCGCCCTTGCGGAGCGCGGTCGAGGACCCCGCCTCCATGATGGACCGTCCGCCCGAGGAGGTGCTGCCGGAGATCGCCCGTGCGTACTTCGCGACCGTCAACAACCCGGTCAGCCAGCGCATGATGAAGCTCTTGGTGGGTGAGGCCATGAGGCGTCCGGCGCTCGCGGACATGCTCGGCAAGGCGACGGCGGCGAGGGTCCTCGGCTTCCTCAAAGAGTACCTGTCGCGCCAGGTCGAGCTCGGAAGGCTGCGACCCCACGACACCCGCTCCGGTGCGCGGGCCTTCGTCGGGATGCTCATACCGCAGGCCGCCGGCAAGATCCTCTTCCCCGCCCTGCGCGAGGACGGCCTCACCGACGAAGAACACCTGGAGACGGCCGTCGGCATCTTTCTCGAAGGGTTGCGTCCTAAGGCTTAGAGAAGGCCAGAGCAAAGGAGGTCCTGTCGTGGCAAAGACAACGGAGAGCAGGGAGAGGGCGAACACCGGTGATGCGGGGCCCCGCGGGGCGTCCGACGTGACGCGCACCACCTGCGCCGTCGTCGGCGGCGGGCCCGGCGGCGCGGTGCTCGCGCTGCTGCTGGCGCGCAAGGGAATCGACGTGACGCTGCTGGAGGCGCACCCGGACTTCGATCGGGAGTTCCGGGGGGACACGCTCCACCCTTCCGTCATGGAGATCATGGACCAGCTGGGGCTCGCCGACCGGCTGCTGCAACTGCGCCACAGCAAGGTGGACAAGTTCACCGTCCAGACCGACGCCGGGCCCTTCACGCCGGCCAACCTCTCCCGCCTCAAGACGAAGTTCCCTTACATCACCATCATGCCCCAGACGAGCTTTCTGGAGTTGGTCGTCGGCGAAGCGGAGAGGTACCCGAGCTTCCGGGTCGTGATGGGGGCGCGGGTGCGGGAACTCGTGGAGGAAGACGGCGTGGTACGCGGCGTGCGCTACGAGGACGAAGACGGCTCGCACGAGGTGCGGGCGGCGCTCGTGGTCGGGGCCGACGGGCGCGGGAGCCGGGTGCGGCGGCTCGCGGGGATAGAGCCGGTAAAGACCTCTCCGCCGATGGACGTGCTCTGGTTCAAGCTTCCGAGGGAGCCCGAGGACGCCGAGGGTCTCGTCGGCCGGTTCGGGAGGGGTCACATCGCGGTCATGCTGGACCGGGACGACCACTGGCAGGCTGGGTACGTCATCCCCAAAGGCACCTTCCCCGAGCTTCGGCACGAAGGCATCGGGGAGCTCAAGCGGCAGTTCGCCGAGCTCGTCCCCGAGTTCTCTGACCGCTTAGAGCACCTCACGGACTGGCGCAAGGTCTCGCTGCTCTCGGTCGAGTCGAGCCGCTGCCCGACGTGGCACAGGCCGGGGCTTCTGCTCATCGGGGACGCGGCGCACGTAATGAGCCCTGTGGCCGGCGTGGGCATCAACTACGCCATCCAAGACGCCGTCTCCGCGGCGAATATACTCGCCGGCCCGCTCAAAGAGAGCCAGTCGAGGCTGGTCCCCGTAGACGAGAGCCACCTCGCGGCGGTGCAGCGGCGGCGGGATCTGCCGACGAGGGTGATCCAGGCGGCCCAGGCCCAGGTGCAGAAGAACGTCCTGGCGCCCGCGCTCGGGTCGAGCGGGCCGTTCTCCCCCCCGCTCTTGCTGAAGCTCCTGCCCCGCATCCCCCTCTTGCGCGACCTCCCCGGGCGCCTGATCGGGTACGGGGTGTGGCCGTCGCGCGTCAGGTAACCCCGGCGCCCCGGTAGCCGACCCCGTGGGGGTCTGCGCGGCGACCCCTGTTCCGCCCGCTGCGCGGCCGTCAGGCGTCGCTCGTGCCCGCGAAGAACGCTACTACGTCTTTGCTAGCCGCTTGCGACCGCACCGGTGTCGCGGGCGTCGCCCGGCGCGCGGTCCAGGAACTTCTCCGCGGCGGCTCGGCCGGAATCAAAGAGCTCCAGCGCGCGCTCCGGGGAGAGGTCGAACTCCGTGGTTCCAACGCCCAAAGGGTCTATCCCTATCGTTCTCTGGTCGAAGTCGTGCTGCTCGACGTAGAGCCGGTCGTGGGCCGCCATCATGGTGTCCACGAGGCTCCTCAAGTAGCCGATGACCTGCGTGACCCCGCCGCGCGGCACCGGTTCGGCCAACTCCTCGCCGATGGGTTTCCCCTGCCTGCGCGTAAGCTTCAACCCGATGGTGGGCCACTGCGGCTCCTCGGCGTCGAAGAGCCAGACCGGGAAGTTGGAGAGCATCCCCCCGTCCACGATGAGGTGCTCCCGGTTTGTCCGCCGGTTGGTGACCCTCACCGGCTCGAAGAAGATGGGGATGCTCATGCTCATGCGCACCGCCCGGGCCACGTCGAGGTCGTCGGGCTGCGCGATGCCGAGGCTCGGCGCGTCCCTGGGCAAGACGAGCAGGCGCCGCTCGGTGACGTCCGAGGCGATCACCTGCAGCTTGTAGCGGTACTTGAGCTCGGCGTCCTCGCGGCGCACCAGGTCCCCGAAGGTCCTCACGTCGCGGGCCTCGAGCAGGCCGCGCATCCACTCCTCGAAGGCCTCGCCCTCGTAGATGCCCAGGTCCCTCAGGATGCTCAGGGTCTTGCCCATGGGCAGGCGGTCCTCGATGGCCTCGTCCTTGAATTGGTCGTAGTCCAGGTTCGCTATGATCTCCTTCAGCTCGCCCGCGCCGTAGCCGGCGGCGATCAGGGCCGCCACTATGGCCCCCGCCGAGGTCCCCGCCATGTTCTGCGGCTCGTAGCCCCGCTCTTCGAGGACGGAGAAGGCGCCCACGAGGCCGATGCCCTTCACCCCGCCGCCCTCGAACACCAGGTCCACGTAACCGCCCCGGTCTCCGGCTTCCGGTCTCTCCATCTCCCCGTCCTTTCTGCGCGAAGCCGCCCCACGCGCCGCTTCGCCGTCTACGCTCGGGAAGTCCTCCCCGAGGCTTCGGTTCGAAGCCGTACCCTTCCGACGGCGGCGAGATCGGGGCCGTAAAGCAGCCGGTCCCCATCACCTTCTCGCCGCCGGACTTCGGCTACATACCACCCGACATGCGAGCAGATGGCGATGAATCCGCGATGAATCGTCGGCGGTTCGGGAGATCTTCGTCGCAGGGCTCGAACGATCGCCACCACGCCCCTGTTGCGGCGAGGCGTACCGACAGCGAGCGGGGCGGCGACTTCGAGATCTTCACCCGGCTTATGTCCACGTGGATCGGCTAACGAAAGAGGCAGCCATAGGATTGGCCTAGTTTGCAAAGGAGGCGGGCCGCGGCTGGACGGTGGCTTTTAGGTTCTGACAGCGGCTTACGAGTAAGCTTTGAGCCGTCTGTCCGGCATAGCGATGGTCGGCGGGGTCGAGGCGCCCTGAGGCACCAAGGCTGTGAGGGTTCGGGTGCCGTGGTCCGGGGCGCGGTCCCGTCTCCCCGAGACCTCAATGCCTTAGTGCCTGTTGGCTGGGCGCGGACTTTCCGAGAATTGCTCTAAACGGACGCCGGTAAGGTGTCCGTTACGCGGGCGTGGCGTGCCCGGCCTCGATCAGGGCGGTCGCCACGTCCCTGCCGTCTTCGAGCTCTATCGAGGCGACGTACCGTCCGAAGGTGCTCGTGTCCCGCTCGGTGGTGAGCCTGCACTTCGTGCCCACAGGGATGAGCGCGGCCAGGAAGTCTCTGGCGGCCTTTCCGCGTTCCCTCTCTTCGGGGGGACCGGAGAACAGCTCGGGGGCGAAGGCGCCCTTTATGCGGATCATGCGGTAGGCGTACTCGTCGAGCCCCAAAGAGACGCCGACGTGTACGGTGTCGCCGTCCACCACGCGTTCGATCACCGCCCGATACGGACCGTAGGGGACGTTCAGGCTTTCGGGCCACCCCTAGAACTGGGCCGGCTTACTCACGGCCCCCCTTGGGGGCGCGAACCGGCCGGGTTCGGGCGCTATCATGGCTCAAGAGGCTCCTGTAAAGGGCCCGGGTCTCGGGCGAGGGGGACATGCCGTACTCCCGGCCGATGGTCTTCTCGCACAAGCGGTACTGGCGCAGCGCCCTGCCCCGCAAACCGAGAAGGACGTAGCAGCGCATCAGGAGCCGGTAGCTGTCCTCGTGGCAGCGGTCCTTCTCCAGGATCCGGTAGCAGGCGCGGATGCACTCGTGGGGTTGCCCGGTCTCGACGTAGTGGACGGCGAGGCGCCCCAGCATGTCGACGTAGGCGTTGGCCAGCCGCTCGCGCTCGACCATGGTCCAGTCCTCGTACAGATCCTCCACCAGGTAGTCGCCCCGGTACAGCCCGATGGCCCTCTCGTACTCCGCGACCGCCTCGGGCATCCGACGGGACCTCTCCAGGCTGCGGCCTCTCTCGTAGCGGCCGTCGAACTCGTCAACGTCGGTCGTCACCCGGACGGCCGGGCACAGGCGGTAGTGTCCCTCCTCGAGCAGCACGCAGTTGACGGAGGCCAGCGAAGGACAGTCGCCCAGGAGCTTGCGCAGGCCGTGGACGGCGGAGTTGAGGGACCAGCGGGCCTTCTTGAGGCTGGAGTCGGGCCACAACCAGCCCATCAGGTGGTCCTGCGACACCGGGCGCGTCCTCTGGGCCAGCAGGTACTTGAGGATGGTCAGCGCCTTGCCGTTGCGCCCGAGCGCGACGGCCTCGTCCCCGCACAACAGCTCGAAATGCCCGAAAAAGCGCGCCCGCAAGGAAGGCTGGCCCGGGGCCGCCTCCTCCCTTCGGGCGGCCGGCGCTTCCGGCCGGTCGGCCTCTCCGATTACCCGCCGGACGGCTTCGGGGACGGCCCCGCGGGCGCTGAACGCCCCGACCATGGACCCGTCGAGCCGTCGCAAGACGAACACATCCGCGTCCCGTTCCATGATGTACCCGGTCGGCAATTCCAACGACGATCCCAGCATTTTCCTCTCCGAACCCTGGCTTCGTCCGAACGGCCTCGACCGTCTCCCGTAACGCCCTCGCGACCGTCGCGCAGCCGTCGTTCCGCAAACCGCCGAGGCACCTTCTCCGTACCTCCTATTGCGCGCAGCGTACTACGGACGCGAACGGGCCCGTATCACGCAAATGCGTGATCTTTGCTACCGGAGTATCCTGGTGAGGGGCCCCGTGGGCGACGCCGGCAAGACGCGCCCGGAGAGCGGTCTGCTGGTATCCCCCGCAAACCGGGCCGTCAGGCACCACCAGAGCCGATAAGTTTTGATAGCTGGCGGCGTTCGCGGCGAGGCCCCGCCCCGAATCTCCCTCTAGGTGGCGGAGCTGGCCCGTCGGTCGGCGCGATCTTCCTCGACCCTTATCAGCGCTTCCACGACGCGGGGGGCGAACTGGGAGCCGGAGTTGGCCTGGATCTCCTTCAGGGCCGCCTCCCGGGAGATGCTGTAACCGTAAGGCCTTTCGCGGACCATGGAGTCGAAGGCGTCGGCCACGGAGACGATGCGCGCCAGCAACGGTATCTCCTCGCCGCGCAGCCCGTCTGGGTACCCTTTGCCGTCGAAGCGCTCGTGGTGGTGTCTCACCACGGGCAGTACCGGCGCCATCTCCCCCACAGGGGCGACGATCTCGGCCCCCAGGGCAGGGTGGCGCGTGATCAGCTGGTACTCCTCTTCGGTCAGGCGGCCGGGTTTTTGCAGGATATGGTCGGGGACCCCGATCTTGCCGACGTCGTGGAGCAGCGCCCCCGCGACCAGATTCTCCACCTGCTCTTCGGGGAGGGGGATCTCGCCGGCGATGCCCCGCGAGATCCTGGACACCTCCCGCAGGTGCTCCCCGATCCCGGGGTCTTTTGCCTCGAGCGCGCCTATCATGGCCTCGACGATTCCGGCTGGCCGGCCACCGGCTCCGGGGGCCTCCGTCGGGTCGGAGAACCCGGCGACGCGGTCGGGCTCGACCTTTGCCTCCCGGAGCGCGAGCAGGGCCGACTTCAGCACGAGGTTGGGGTCCTCGTCCCCGGGCCCGGCGTGCACGAAACCGACGGCGGGATTGTCGGCCTCCCCCCTCTCGCCGGAGACGGCCTGCCGGATAGCGAGCGCCGCCCGACGGGCCCTTGCCTCGTCCGTCCCGCCAAGGACGACGACGAACTCGTCGCCCCCGTAGCGGAACGCGCGCCGGTTCCTGCCGAGCCTTCCGCCGACCCGCCGGAGGAGGTCGTCACCCGCCGCGAAGCCCAAGGTCCGGTTGCGGCGGCCTAGACCGCCCACCTCCACGGCGAAGACCGTCAGCGCCCTGCCGCGGGAAAGCTCCCGGCGCAGGACGCGGTGCAGCGACGCGCGGTTCGGCAGGCCGGAGACGGGGTCCCGGCCGCCCGGGGCTCCCTCCGCGGCTTCGAGCGCGGGGCCGGCCGCGCCGGAGATCAGGGCCAGCACCCGCTCCTCTTCCGCGCCGAACTCTCCTCCCCCGACGATCACGGCGCCCCGCCCCTCGCCCTCCGCCGGGCCCACGGGCACCGCCAGGAAGCCGCCTATGCCGTGGATCTCCTCATCGCTGCGCACGGCCTCGCCTTCGCGACAGGCGCGCAGCACGAGGCCCTGGATCGAGGGGTGCCACCAGCTCGGGCAGGCGTCAGTGTTCCCTTCGAGGACAGAGGCGTGGTGGTTCCCATCCAGGACGGCTACGTGGGCGTAGCTCCCCCCGCAGCCCGCGTGGGCCGTCCGCGCCATCCACGCGAGGATCTCCTCCAGGCTCGAATTCCCCAGCACGGTCCCGAACCCCGAGACGAGGCCTTCGACCCTCGCCGCCCTGTCCCGCTCGGCGGCGAGGGCGGAGGAGAGGCCGCGCTCACGCCCGGCGAGATCCCGCCTCCCGAAGCCCACGTACGCGACGGCCGCGCAGAAGAGCGCGACGAACCCGGCGCCTATGCCGACCGGGGCGGTCCCGAGCACCCCGGGGCCGTCCGCGAAGCCTACCGCCACCAGGTAGCTTCCCGCCATCGAGGCGGTCGCGACCGCGACCTTCGCCCAACTTACGACCCGGGCAACGCCGAGCGCCGCCAGAAAGTACAGCGGGATGAAGGGGGAGCCTCCCCCACCGGTGCCCGCCACCAGCAGGCCGACGAGGAGGGAGTCGAGCACGACCACCGCGAGGGGCTCCCGCGCCAGGACCCGCGACCGGCCGGACGCGAGCAGGCCCCCGAAGACGAGCGCGAGGCCGGCCGAGACGAAGGCGACGGGGCCAGCTCCCGGCACGCCCAGGGCCAGGATCGCCAACAGGACGACCCCGAGCGCCGCCCGCACGACGCCCGCCACGGGGGCAACCCTTGGGGAGACCGTCGGGGAGTCCGTCGGCCCCGATGCTTCTAGGCGCGCCGCGCTCATCCTTTTCCCTTAGCCCTGGGCGCGTTCTACTGACAGGCCCCCGGCGGCGTAACCTTCGGGTCCCGGGGCCGCGGTGTCAGGCGTGGCGCGCGTCCCTCCCCCCGGGTCGGGGAAGACGAAGCGGTGGTCGTCGGCCATGCGGTAGCCCTCCGACTCGGTGTCCAGGATGCGCAGGAATGCCCTCACCACCACGCCGTCGAACTCGGTGTCGGCGCCGGCGCCGAGCCTCTCCCGCGCCTCGCCAGGGCTCACGCCGGGGCGGCTGGGCCCGTCAAGCACCATGCCCGCGTAGGCCTGCGCCACGGCCAGGATCTTGGCCTCCTGGGGGATCCAGGGTCCGCGCAGCTTGTCCGGGTAACCCCGCCCGTCGGGACGCTCGTGGTGCCAGCGGACCCACGACGCCATCTCCCCGAACTCGGGCACGGCGGCGAGCGCCTCCTCGCCGCGCGCCGGGTGCTCGGCGAGCCGGCTCTGGGCTATCGAGTTGGGCTTGGCCGTCGCCAGCAGCAGTTCTTCGGGCAGCCCGAGCAGCCCTACGTTGTGGAGCA
>DASYWA010000154.1:0-3411 GCA_035936475.1 Rubrobacter sp.
AAGAGGCGGGGGCGGCCTTCTACGACCTCTCGAGGGCCGTCTCCCCTCCACTCATCCGGCCGGGCGCCCCGCCCACGGGCCCCTGGCCTTCTTCGCGCTCGCGTCTCCCCCGATGCCCTTGGCGTCCCTCCGGCTACGAGAGGCCTACCTTTCGAGAATACCCGCCGATAATATTACGCCCCTTTGAGGCATGGCTTATCCGGGGGGAGATGGCGGGTTTTCGGGCCCGCGGTAGCCGAACGGTGGAACGGGGACGGTGTGGGGGCGGCTCGAACGGGTACGAAGGGGGAGAGGCGCGAAAACCGCCGTCCCCGGTTGCTGTGCACACGGGCTGGTCTGCGGGCTCATATTGCTGGACCCGCAATCCCAACACCATCGGCGCGGGCCCTTCCTGACGGTCGGAGCGGCCTTCGATCCAGTCCCCCCGGCCGCGCCATTCTCGCCCGAGGTGTGTACGAAAAGCGTTCACGACCTTGCGGTACCTTTCGCCAGAATGGCGAGCATGGCGGTGGGTCCCCTCCGTAGCCACTGACTCCTGCCACTTCGCGAGTCTCCGGCCGGCTTTCGCTCCAAGCCCCGCTGCTGCGTCAGCCACCAGGCGAGCAACGGCGTGAGAACTGCACCGCCCGCAAGCGCCGCACGCCGGACCTTGGCCCCCCTGCCGCTTCGCCACCCTCCGCTGACCCGGTTCCATTCCGGCATCGGCTCGAAGACGTTACCTGGTCCCTGCTCGACGGACTCGGAACTGAAGGCGCCCCATTGGAAGACGTACGGAACGAGGAAGTCATAGAGCTTTGGCGTGACTGCGTGCGCAAACGTCAGCAGATAACCGGTCGGCCCCACGGTGGTCTCCGGCCGCGGACGGCGGGCGTTGCGCAGGATCTGCTTCACCACCCGGCCGGGGTCGAGCACGGGTGGAACCGGCTTGGCTCCGTGATCGGTGTAGTTGCCCGCGTGTCGGAAGATCGGCGTGTCCACGGAGACCGGGAGTATCGTGCACACGTGGATGTCCTTCTGGTCGTGGAGCCCTTGCCTGAGACACTCGGAGAAACCGAGGATGCCGAACTTGCTCGTGACGTAGGCGCTGACGTATGGGGAGCTTACTTTGGCCCACATAGAAGAGATGTTGATCAGGACGCCGCTGGCCTGCTCTTTGAAGTAGGGTACCACGGCGCGGGCACCGTGGATCTGGCCGAACAGGTTGGTCTCTATGACCTGCCGGTACGCCTCCGAAGGGACCTCTTCGAGGAAACCGTAGACCATGACCCCGGCGTTGTTTACCCAGGTGTCGATCCGCCCGAAGCGTTCGACGGTCCGTCGGGCCAGCTCCCGCACGGCCTCCTCGTCGGTGACGTCCGTCGGTACGACCAGAGCCTGCCCGCCGGCCGACTCGCACTCGTCGGCGACCTCGCGCAAAGTCTCTTCGCTCCTGGCGGCGAGAGCGACGCTCGCCCCCTGTTCGGCGAAGGCGAGCGCGGTCGCCCGGCCGATGCCGCTCGACGCGCCCGTGATCACGACCACGGAGTCTTCGATTTCCCGCGGCATCCCGCTCACCTCCTCGCTGCGCTCGTAGCTATGGCTTGAGGATGCACTTGATGGCGCCTTCCTGTTTTTTCTGGAAGATCTCGTAGGCGTGCGGTGCCTGGTCGAGCGGCAGCTTGTGGGTGGCGAGATCGTCGACGCCGAGCGGGTCGCCGTCTCCGGTCAGGAGCGGCAGGATGTCGTCGACCCACCGCTTGACGTGCGCCTGTCCCATGCGGATCTGCACGCCCTTGTCGAAGAGGTCCATCATCGGGAAGGGATCGGCTTGCCCGCCGTAGACGCCGATGATCGAGATAGTGCCGCCCCGGCGCACGGTCTCGATGGCCTCGTACAGCGCCGAGAGCCGATCCACCCCCATCTTCTCCGTCAGCGGAGCGGCGACCTGATCGGGGAGCATGCCCGTGGCCTTCTGCGCGAAGCCTCCGGCGGGGGCGCCGTGGGCCTCCATGCCGACGGCGTCGATCACCGAGTCCGAGCCCCGGCCGTCCGTGAGCTCCTTTACGGCGTCCGCTACGTTGTCGTGCTCCTCATGGTTCAGCACCTCTACGCCGTGACGACGCGCCATCTCCAGTCTCTCGGGTACGAGGTCGATGCCAAAGACGCGCTCCGCGCCCCGATGCCGCGCGATGCGGGCGCAGAACTGCCCGACCGGTCCCAGACCGTATACCGCCACCGTCCCCCCCTCGGGGACATCTGCGAAGTCAACGGCCTGCCAGGCCGTCGGAAGGATGTCCGAGAGGTACAGGAACCGCTCGTCCGGCGCGCCTTCGGCCTCCTCTGGCACCTTTATAGGCCCGAAGTGGGCCTGAGGTACGCGCAAATACTCGGCCTGGCCACCGGGAACCGCACCGTAGAGTTTCGTGTAGCCGAACAGCGCCGCGCCCTTGCCCTGCTCGCGCACCTGCGTCGTCTCGCACTGGGCGTACAGATCGCGGTCGCACATGAAGCAGTGCCCGCACGAGATGTTGAACGGCATCACCACCCGGTCACCGGGCTTTATGTGGGTGACCTCTGGCCCGACCTCCTCCACGATTCCCATCGGCTCGTGACCAAGGATGTCGCCCTCCTCGAGGAACATCCCGAGCACGTCGTAGAGGTGGAGGTCCGAACCGCAGATCGCCGTGGACGTGATGCGCACGATCGCGTCCGTCGGCTCCTGTATCGCCGGGTCGGGCACCGTGTCTACCCGAACGTCCTCCGTGCCGTGCCACGCTACAGCCTTCATCGGCTCTCACTCCTTCCGGTCGCGTCTTCTGTTTATGGGACCCTCGTCATCCGAAAGCGTCCTAACGTGCGCCCGGCCAACGTCGCTTCTCCAAGCCACGAGCCGTCCGATCCTTCCCTAACCTCGTCGACCAGCATCGAGAACGGCCGGCGGTAGACGAGCGCGAAGCGGCCGCCGCGGTCCTCGATCTTGAAGGGGACTCCCGGAAACGGGCCGAAGCGCGTCTTGCCCCGCTCGCCCCTTATCTCCTTGCGGGCCCGGCCCAGGGGCGGTAGCGCGCCGCCCAGACGCTGCAACCGCCAATCGCCTTCGAGAGGCCTCGTGGTCGGCCGGTCGAGTCCTGGCCGCGGCGAAGTTCTGTCTGGGTCGTTCCACCTATAGGGCCTTCCTTTTCCGCTTCCGGTGTCCATAACTGCCCTCTCCAATGCCTCTCCTCGTGGCCCACCCGCATACAGAAACCCGCATAGCCCCAGTCCGATAGCCCCAGAAACCCCCGGCTCGCGCTACCCCTGCCCGCTTCCTCCCGGACCTCCCCCTTCCTGCCCAAAGTACTCTTCGCCGTCGCCGGACTCCAGGGTGGTCGCGTCGCTCACCAGAGAAGGAGGGAGGATGTCCAGGTTGAGGAGGGTCGCGAGGGGACCCTT
>DASYWA010000155.1:0-12948 GCA_035936475.1 Rubrobacter sp.
TACGTCCTGGTCCCCGGCGGTTAGGGCGCCGACTCAGAGGGATGGGCGTCTCCGGAGGCGGGGCCCGGACGGGCCCCGCCTCCGTCTTGCGGGCCCGTCAGCGCAAGACCACGAAGGCGTCCATGTCCACCCGCGGGCGCCCCGTCCGGGCACAGGAAGAGCAGCTCGTCGCGGAGGATGAGGTACCGGAAGTCCGCGGCGCTGGGTTGGAGGGTGCGGCGGGCGGCGTGGAGGGTCTGGTGGAGGTTGTTGGCCGCCGAACTCGGGGAGAGGTCCGGCCACAGCAACTCCATCACCTGCTCGCGGTGGAGGCGGTGGTACGGCGCGAGCCCCAGCAGCTTGACCAGGCTTGCGGCCTTGCGCAGCCGCCACCCTTCCTCCCCGACCACCCGGGGCCCCACCGCGACCTCGAAACGCCCCAGCAACGAGACGCACAGGCCCTCCTCATCCCTTTTAGGGACAAGTGTACGGTTGGGTTCCGCCGAGGCCGTTCGCGCCGAAGGCTCCATCTTCGCGACCCCTTTCCACGCGACCGCATCATAGAAGATCCCGCCGTCCCCGTCACGACCATCGCGAGGAATCGCTCGGGGCGGGGTGCATCGGGCCGCTAGAGGAGCAGCGCGGTAAGGAGGCCGAGGTAGACCAGCGCGGCGGTCCCAACGGCGAGGCCGAAGCGCCAGTTCCGCTTCGGGCCGACCTCCAGCGGGTGGACGCCCGTCAGCCGGGAGAGCATGGTGACGGCGCTCGAGAAGGGGGTGAGCAGGAGGGTCGACTGGGCGCCGAGGAGGATCGCGACGGCCCACAGGACCGGGGAGGGGCCGGCGTCGAGGGGAAAGGCGGCGTCCAGGAGGAGGACCATCGGGATGACGTGGATGCCGGCGACGAAGCCCGCAGCCATGAGGGCCAGGAGCGCCGGCGCCACGAGCACGGCCGGCAGGGCCGAGAGGAGGGCCCCGAGCGGCGCCAGCACGCCCAGGGCCTGCAGGGAGAGCACCAGTATCCCGGCCGAGCCGAAGAGGGCGAACTCGGCGTGGGAGGAGGAGAGCGAGCCGCGCGTCTCGACCGCGAGGCGGCGCAGGGGGGAGGTCCGGCGGGTCAGGGCGGTCGCGAGGGCGGCGATCAGGATGACTATCACGGCGACCGTGACGGCTATCGCGCCCGTGAGCGTCAGACGGGGTAAGAGCACGTTCACGAGGGCGACCGCGGCCACGAGGAGGACGGGGTAGAGGAGGACCGCCGCCGCCCCGCGGTCGAGCGGGGCGCCGGGGACGTCCGCCGCCTCACCCTCGCCCCTCTGGGCGGCCAGGACCGTGCCGGCGAGGCCGAGGAGGATGAAGGGGACGGTGGCGGCCAGGAGGGCCGGGTAGGAGACGCCGGTCAGGACGATGGTGGTGGCGGTGAAGACGTTCAGGTTCGTCCAGAGGGGGGCGAACGAGAAGGCGCGGCCGGCCCACTTCAGGGCGTCCGGGCGCATCTTCGGGGCGGCCCTGCCCGTGATCACGTCTATGAGCACGAACGCCCCGACGTCGAGAACGGCGCCCAGGACGTGCCCGAGCACCCCGCTCGTCGCCTTTATCCCGACGCCGCGCCGGGTGAGCGCCGCCACGAGCGCCCGGATCTGGACCCCGTAGCGCGCCGCCCGGATGGGGTACCCCGCTATGCTGAGGACGAGCAGCACCGCCACGACCCCGAAATAGGTCGGCATCCCGTCGAGGAAGTCCCCGAGGGCGAACCGGCCCGCGACGATGGTCGCCCCGAGCGCGACGAGGGCGACCAGCGCGAACGCCTTGTGGAACGAGCTCGACCACGGCACGGAGATCGCGAACAGCACCGCCCCAACGCCCAGAAAGAGCGCCGTGCCGAACGAGCCGGGCGCGAAGGTAGACCACGCGTACCCCCCGAGGAAGACGGCGCCGAGCAGCGGTCGCCTGCCGTCGAGCAGCGCCCGCAGGCCGCCGGGGGCCGAAGGTCTCTCCTCTTTGCCGCTTACGGAAGCCGCCTCTCTGCTCGCCCTCAACCCGTGATTCTAGAGCATGGTCGCGACGTCACCCGGGCCCGTCGCGGTATGCTGGCCGGAGAGGATCGAGGAGCGGGATCTATGCCGGAAGACCAAACCCGAGCCGTCGGCACGCTGGAGCTCGGCGGCGACCTTGCCGTCGGGAGGCTCGGCTTCGGGGCCATGCGGCTCTGCGGGCCGGGCGTGTGGGGCGAGCTCGAAGACCCCGGCAGGGCGGAGCGCGTCCTGCGCCGGGCGGTGGAACTCGGCGTGAACTTCATAGACACGGCGGACGCCTACGGACCCGAGGTGAGCGAGCGCAGAATCTTCTCGGCCCTCCACCCTTACCCCGAAGACCTCGTGATCGCCACGAAGGGTGGCTACACGCGCCAGGGACCCGGCCGCTGGAGGACGAACGGCCGACCGAAACACCTGCGCGAGGCCTGCGAGGGCAGCCTCCGCCGCCTGAAGCTCGACCGCATAGACCTCTACCAACTCCACCGGCCGGACAGCCGCGTCCCCTTCGAGAGATCCATAGAGACCCTGGCCCAACTGCGCGAGGAGGGGAAGATCCGGCACGTCGGCCTCTCGAACGTGACGGCCGACCAGTTGGCGGTCGCCACGGAGATGGTTCCCGTCGTCTCCCTCCAGAACCGCTACAACCTGAACGACCGCCGCTCGGAGGCGGTGCTCCTGGCCTGCGAGCGCGCCGGCATAGTCTTTATTCCCTGGCTGCCGCTGGGAACCGGCGCGCTGGCGCGTCCCGGCGGGACGTTGCAGGAGACGGCTTCCCGTCACGGGGCGAGCGTCCCGCAGGTCGCCCTCGCGTGGCTGCTGGCGAAGTCCCCGGCGATGCTCCCCATCCCCGGCACCTCCTCGGTCGCGCACCTCGAAGAGAACGTAGCCGCCACAGGGCTACGCCTAACCGCCGGTGAGGTAAAGGCGCTCACGCTCCTGAAGTCGTAGATCGGGGCGGCGCAATATAATCTCGTGCGTCCCGTCGGCAGGGAGAGGGTAGATTTGAGGCACAGAGCAGGCTGGAAGGGCAGGGTTCGGACTCCGGCGCTGCTGTTCGTCGCGTCGCTGATGATGGCCTGCGCCGGGTGCGCAGGGCCGACCGGGGGATCCGGGTCCGGGGGGCAGGATCCCCAGCCGATAGAGACGAGAGGGCCGGAGGACACGCGGAGCACGGCTTCCGGGAACGAGAGAACCACGGGCTCCGGGGCGACCGGGGGAGGAGCCGTATCTTCTAAGAGGGTCGAGGTCGGCACGCTGGCGACGGACCTTCGGGTGCCGTGGTCCTTCGCCTTTCTGCCCGACGGCGACGCCCTCGTCACCGAGAGGGATTCCGGGCGGCTCCTCAGGGTGGGCGCCTCGGGAGGGGTGCGGGAGGTCCAGACGTTGCCCGAGGGGGGCACGGGGGAGGGAGGCCTGCTCGGCGTCGCGGTCTCGCCCGAGTACGAGAGCGACCGTTACGTCTACGCCTACACCACGACCGAGACCGACAACCGGGTGGTGCGGTTCAGGCTCGGGGAGGAGCCTGAGGCGATCCTCACCGGCATCCCCGTCAACTCGTACCACAACGGCGGCAGGATCGCGTTCGGGCCGGACGGGATGCTCTACATCACCACCGGCGACGCCGGCGACCCCTCGAACTCCCAGGACCGCAACTCCCTCGGCGGCAAGATCCTGCGCGTAGCCCCCGACGGCTCGGTACCGGAGGACAACCCCTTCCGGGGCAGCCCCGTCTACTCCCTCGGGCACCGCAACGTGCAGGGTCTCGCCTGGGACGCGCAGGGGCAACTGTTCGCGAGCGAGTTCGGGCAGAACACGTGGGACGAGGCGAACCGCATAGTGGCCGGGGAGAACTACGGCTGGCCCGAGGTGGAGGGAGAAGGGGGGACGGACCAGGGTTTCGTCGACCCGATCACGGTCTGGCCCACGAGCGAGGCGTCCCCGAGCGGGGCGGAGATCCTGGTGGACGGAGCTATCCCCCAGTGGGAGGGCGACCTCTTCGTCACGGCGTTGCGGGGCGAGAGCCTCTGGCGCCTGGAGCTAGACGACCGGGGCAACGTGGCCGACCGTCAACGCCTCCTAGAAGGCGAGGTAGGCCGCCTCAGGGACGTGGCCCAGGCCCCCGACGGCTCCCTCTGGGTCTCAACCAGCAACCGCGACGGGCGCGGAACGCCCACCGAAGACGACGACCGCATCTTCAGGCTCGCCCCGGCGGGGGATTGAGGTTTTGAGGCAAAAGGCTCTGAGGCATTAGGTTTTGAGGTCAGGGCAACGGCCCGTCACCTCAAAGCCTGGAACCTCGATCTCGTTCAGCCGGACGCCGGCTCCACGGTGGCGGACATGGAGCCCTTGCAGCGGGGGATGAAGGGGTCGGGGCCGAAGGCCTGGATCTGGTCGCGCTTGAGCTCCGCCTCTTCGAGGTGGGTCGTTAGCACGACGACCCGCCCGGCGGTGTCCACCTCTACCGCCATCTCGTAGGCCTTGTTCACCGAATGGCCGAAGACCTTCTTTAGCATCAGGATCACGTACTCGTAGCTGTGGTCGTCGTCGTCGAGCAGCACCACGTTGTAGGGCGGCAGCCCCTCGGTCTTCCTCTCGTGCGTCTCGGTCGGCCGGGCGACGGTCTCGGTCATGGCCCGGCTAGCGGCCCTTCCATTCGGGCTTGCGCTTCTCCAGGAAGGCGCACATGCCCTCCTGGGCGTCGGCGAAGGTGGCGTTGAAGGACATAACCTCCTTCGTGTAGGCGTAGGCCTGTTCGGTCGGCATCTCCAGCTGGCGGTAGAACGCCTGCTTGCCCACGCCGACGACGAGCGGGCTCGCCTCGGAGATCCTATCGGCCAGCGCCCGCGTCTCCGACGCCAACTCCTCCGCCGGGACCACCCGGTTCACGAGCCCTTCGGCCCTGGCCTCCTCCGCGGAGACGAAGTCGCCGGTCAGGAGCATCTCCATGCTCTTCTTCTGGCCGACGGCGCGGCTGAGCGCGACCATCGGGGTCGAGCAGAAGAGGCCTATCCTGACGCCCGGTGTGGCGAAGCGCGCCCCTTCTGAGGCGACGACGAGGTCGCAGGTGGCGGCGAGCTGGCAGCCGGCGGCCGTGGCCACCCCGTGGACCTCGGCTATGACGGGCTGGGGGATGGCCTGGATCGCCCCCATAAGCCTGCAGCAGACGTCGAAGATGCGCCTGTAGGTGTCCGGGTCCCGACCGACCATCTCCGAGAGGTCGTGGCCGGCGCAGAACGCTGGCCCCTCGCCGCGCAAGATCACGACGGAAGCTTCGCTCTCCCGGCCGATGGCCTCGAAGCAGTCGATCAACTCCAGCATGTGGCCCTCCGAGAGTGCGTTCCGCTTCTCGGGGCGGTTCATGGTCACGTAGACGACGGGCCCGTCCCGCTCGACCAGAACGTGCTCGTAGGTCTTCTCGGCTTTTAGCATCGGGTCCTCCTCGAGGAAAGGCTTCGGGCTACAGGTTACAGGCATCAGCAAAAACCTGAAAGCCTCCGCGGCGGAGGCGACCCGAAGCCTGTAGCCTCTAATTCACCTTCTTCTCGCTGCCGGCCCACTCCTTGTCGCGCAGGACAAACTTTTGGACCTTGCCCGTCGAGGTTTTCGGCAGGTCGGTGAACTCGACGGCGGCTGGGGCCTTGAAGCGGGCTATGTGCTCCTTGCAGTGGTCTATGATCTCCTGCTCGGTGGCCTCTTGGCCTTTCTTGAGGACCACGAAGGCCTTGGGTCGCTCGCCCCACTGCTCGTCGGGGATCGCGACGACGGCGGCCTCCATGACCGCCGGGTGGCCCATGACCGTCTGCTCGACCTCGATGGTGGAGATGTTCTCGCCGCCGGAGATGATGATGTCCTTGTTGCGGTCCCGGATCTCGACGTACCCGTCGGGGTGCCACACCGCCATGTCGCCGGAGTGGTACCAGCCGCCCGCGAAGGCCTCTTCGGTCTCCTCCTCGTTCTCGAAGTAGCCCTTGGCTACCATGTTGCCGTGCATGACTATCTCGCCCATCGTCTCCGCGTCTTTGGGGACGTCGTTCATGCTCTCGTCCACCACGCGCACGAGGTCCGAGGTGACGTAGCCCTGGCCCTGGCGCGACATGATCCTGGCCCGCTCCTCCATGTCGAGCTCTTCCCACTCCGGATGGACGCCGCTCGTCGTGAGCGGGCCGTAGGTCTCCGTGAGGCCGTAGATGTGCATGGGGTTTATGTTGAGCTCCAGCAGGCCGCCGAGCAGGGTAGGGGAGGGCGGGGCCCCTGCGATGGCGGCGGTGACGGGGGTTTCGAGGGGATGGGCCGCGTCCTCGTTCGCTATCCCGATCTGGACCGTCGGCGCCGCGCAGTAGTGGGTGATGCCCTCGGCCTCGAAGAGCTCCCAGATGCGCGCGGCCTCGACCTTCCTCAGGCAGACGTGGGTCGCCGCCGCCGCGGTGACGGCCCACGGGAAGGTCCAGCCGTTGCAGTGGAACATCGGCAGGGTCCAGAGGTACTTCGTCCCGTAGCCCATGCCCGTCTCTATGACGTTGCCCAAAGCGCTGAGGTAGGCGCCGCGGTGGGTGTACATCACGCCCTTGGGCTGGCCCGTGGTGCCCGAGGTGTAGTTTATGGAGATGGTCTCTTCCTCGTCTTCGACCGGGCTCTCAATGGGGTCCGGCGATCCTTCGGCGAGAAAGTCCTCGTAGGGGTCGCCCCCTTCGCCCGTGTCGTCTACGCGGACCGTCTCGACGTCCACGTCGGCGAGGAGGTGCTCGAGCTCGGCGTCGACGAAGACCATCTTCGCTCCCGAGTGCTCGACGATGTACTTGACCTCGTCCTTGCCGAGGCGGGTGTTTATGGCGACGAGGACGAGGCCGGCGAGCGGGACGCCGAAGTGGGCTTCGAGCATCGGCGGCGTGTTGAAGCAGAGAAACGCCACGCGGTCGCCCTTCTCGAGTCCTGAGTCTTTCAGGCGGGAGGTCAGCCGGTTCACCCTCCCTTCGAGCTCCCCGTACGTGTAGCGCCGGTCGCCGTAGACGACGGCCGTCTTGTCGGGGAACATGTACGCGCTGCGCTTTAGAAAGTGGTTTGGCGTAAGCTCGCTGCGGTAGACCTTCTCCTCCATGGTGCTCCTCTCGACGCTTCCCCTATAGGGTGGAGTATATAGGCCGCGGAAGAGACCATGCCACGCGCGCCGTTCGTGTTGGCGTAGAATGTGGCGCTCGGTCCGGCCGCCGGAAGGGGAGAATTTTGAACGAGAGGGACGCCCGGCGCCTCGGGCGGCTCGAACGCCGCGTCGAGGAGCTCGGCGGGTGGCGCAACGCCAGGGAGAGCCGCGTCGAGGGGTGGCGGTTCGCCGCGGAGAACGGCGAGATGCACAAGCTCGGCGTCGGCGACTTCTGGCCGGAGCCGGCCCTCCCGGCGCGCCTCTCGGCGGAGGCGCGGGTGCCGGAAGATTGGGCGGGCCTTCCCGTCGAGCTGGAGCTGTGGCTCGGGGGCGAAGGCTTCGTCCGGCTCTCGACCGGGGCGAGCGGTGGACTGAACCCCTTGCACAGGAGCTTTCCGGTCACGAAGGCCGCCGAGGGCGGAGAGACGGTCGGCATAGAGGCCGAGGTCGTGCCGCGGGGGCCATTCGGCACGAGCGTCGCCGAGCCGCGCCTCGGGCGGGCGGCCCTCGTCGTGCCGGAGATGCAAGCGCGCGGCCTGGAAAGGGACCTGGCGCTCGTCGTGGAGGCCTGCTCCCAGCTCGGCGACCACGAGGTCGTGCCGCACCTGCTCGACGCCGTCGAGGCGGCCTTCGCGCACCTCTCCTCGGCCTGGCCCACCGGCACCGAGGTCTCCCTCACCCGCTACCTCGGGACGTTCGATGAGTACGCTGACGGTGGGCCGTGGAGCCGGCCGCCGGCGCCCCGTCCCGTCGAGCCGCTGCCGGAGGCGGCGCGGCGGGCGGTCACGGAGGCGCGCGCGATGGTCGCGGCGCGGTTAGAGGAGCTCAAAGACGAGTATCCCCCGGCCGGGCGCGTCGCCCTCACGGGGCACGCGCACCTGGATCTCGCGTGGCTCTGGCCCGTCTCCGAGACCCTGCGCAAGGGGCGCAGGACGTTCGCGAGCGTGCTCTCCTTGATGGACCGTTACGAGGACTTCGTGTTCAACCAGTCATCGGCGCAGCTCTATGCATGGATCGAGGACGAGGCCCCCGACCTCTTCGAGAAGGTGCGCCGCCGCGTGGCGGAGGGGCGCTGGGAGCCCGTCGGCGGGATGTGGGTCGAGCCGGACTGCCAGACCCCCTCCGGCGAGTCCATCGTCAGGCAGCTCCTTTACGGGCAGGGCTACTTCGAGGACCGCTTCGGGCGGCGCTCGAAGGTGGCGTGGCTGCCCGACACCTTCGGCTTCTCGCCCGCCATGCCGCAGCTCCTGCGGGGGGCCGGCATAGAGGGGTTCTTTACCTACAAGCTCAACTGGAGCGAGGCAAACAGCTTCCCCCACGACCTCTACGAGTGGGAGGGCCTCGACGGCAGCACCGTGACGGCCCACGCCTTCGACAACCCCGGCCACGACTACAACGGCAACGTCAGGCCGCTGGACCTCCTCGGCACCTGGAAGAACTTCGAGGGCAAGCGCCGCCACCCCGAGACCCTCTTCTCCTTCGGCTGGGGCGACGGCGGCGGCGGCCCCACCGAGGAGATGCTCGAGAACTTCGCCCGCCTCAAAGGTTTTCCCGCCATGCCCCGCCTGCGCATGGCTTTGGTAGAAGACTTCTTCGGGCGGCTCCCGAAGACCGGCCTCCCGAGGTGGACGGGCGAGCTCTACCTCGAGCTCCACCGCGGAACCCTCACCACCCAGGCGAAGGTCAAGAAGCTCAACCGCGAGGCCGAGCACCGCCTGCTCGAGGCCGAAGCGCTCCTCACGCTGGCTTCCCTCCGCGGCGCCGCTTACCCCGCCGAGGAGTTGGAGGACGCCTGGAAGACGCTCCTCCTCAACCAGTTCCACGACATCCTGCCCGGGACCTCCATCCGCGAGGTCTACGAGGTCACCCACGCGGAGCTCGAAGGCGTGGTCCGGACCGCCAGGGCGCTGCGCGACGGCGCCCTCGGGGTCGGGGACGGGGGCCTGCTCGTCGCCAACGCCTCCCTGCACCCGCGACCGCTCACCGTTCTGCTCGATGGGGCGGACGAGCGAGGCGTCGCGGACGCCGCGGGCAAAGCGCTTCCGGTACAGGAGACCGAGGACGGGAGGCTGCTGGTCCACGACCCTGGGCGGGGGGTGCCGGGCCTCGGCTGGACGGTGCTGCGGGAGGCGGGGGACTCCCTGCCCGAGGTCGCGCCGGGCGTCCGGGTGGAGCGGGCGGGGGGCGGCGTGGCGATGGAGAACGACCTGCTGCGGGTGGAGATCGGGGCGGACGGCACCCTGCACCGCGTCTTCGATAGGGAGGCGGGGAGGGAGGTGCTCGCCGGGAGGGCCAACGGGCTCTGGGCGTACACGGACAAGCCGCGCAACTGGGAGGCGTGGGACGTGGAGGAGGGCTACGAGGGGGAGGGGGAGGAGATCCCGGCAGACGCCGTCGAGGTCGTGGAGGGGGGACCGCTGCGCGCGTCCGTGCGCGTCACCCGCCGGTGGAGGGAATCGGAGATCGTCCAGACGTACCGGCTCCTCTCGGGGTCGCGGCGGTTGGACGTGGAGACCTGGATCGACTGGCACGAGCGGCGGGTGCTGCTGCGGGCGCTCTTCCCCCTGAACGTCCGCTCGCACGAGGCGACCTCGGAGACCATGTTCGGAGCCCAGCGCCGCCCCACGCACGGGAACACCGGCTGGGACGCGGCCCGCTTCGAGGTCTCGGCCCACCGCTTCTGCGACCTCTCGGAGCCGGGCTACGGCGTGGCGCTCTTGAACGACGGGAAGTACGGCCACAGCGCGAAAGGCAACGTCCTCGGCATCAGCCTGCTCAGGAGCCCGCTCTACCCCGACCCTCTGGCGGACGAGGGGGAGCACAGCTTCGCCTACTCCCTCTACCCGCACCCGGGCGACTGGACGGGGGCTGGCGTGGCCCGCGAGGCGTTCGCGCTGAACAGCCCCCTCGCGCCGGTCCGGGGCGGAGGAGGGGCGCCGCCGGAGGAGCCGTTCGTCGAGGCCGAAGGCCTAGAGCTCGCGCTCGCGGGCCTCAAGAGGAGCGAGGACGGGCGGGCCGTGATCCTGCGCCTCTACGAGCCCCACGGCGCCCGCGGCTCGACCCGGCTGCGCTTCCCCGGCGGCCTGAAAGCGGCCGAGAAGACCAACCTCCTCGAAGACCGCGGGGGGACGCCTGTTGAGGTGGAAGGCGACTCTTTGCACCTCCAAATCCGGCCCTTCGAGGTGGTGACGCTGCGCCTGGAGCCAGGAAAGGGTTAGGATAGGCGTCTGCAGTCGAAGGAAGGGGCCGTTATGGAGCACAGGCGATTGGGCAGGTTGGGGCGGGAGAACTCCGTACTCATCTTCGGGGGCGCGGCCCTCAGCGAGGCTACCGAGGATGCGGGCGACATCGCCATCCGGCAGGCGCTCGACGCCGGGGTCGACCACTTCGACACGGCGGCCGACTACGGCGATTCCGAGCTCCACTACGGGCGCTGGATGCCGGAGATCAGGGACCGCATCTTTCTCTCCACCAAGACCGGCGACCGCCGGAAGGACGACGCGCGCCGCTCCATCGAGCGCTCCCTCGAACGCCTGCGGGTCGACTCGGTCGACCTGATCCAGCTCCACGCCGTCGGCGACCTCGAGGACCTCGACCGCGCCACGGGGCCGGGCGGCTCGCTGGAGGCCGCGATACAGGCCAAAGAGGAGGGCCTCGTCGGCGCCGTCGGCATCACCGGCCACGGCCACGAGGCCCCCGCGGCCCACCTCGAAGCCCTCAACCGCTACCCGTTCGACACCGTCCTGACCCCCTGGAACTACATCCTCTCCACAGACGAGGACTACCGGCGAGACTTCGAAGCCCTGGTGCAGGAGATAGAACGCCAGGACGCCGGCCTGATGATCATAAAGACCATCTCCCGCCGCAACTGGCCCGAGGGCGACCCGACGGGCGACCAGAGGTACGCCACCTGGTACGAGCCCTTCGACCGCCAAGAGCTTATAGACGCCGCCGTCTCATTCGTCCTCTCCTACGGGGAGATCACGGGCATAGCCATGGTGGGCGACGTCACGCTCGTCCCGAACATGCTGGCGGCCGAACGCGGCATGCCGCGCCAGGAAGCCGAGAGGATCCTCGCCGGCGCCCCGGATTACACCTCGCCGTTCATCTCGGTGCCGTTCTAGTTTTTGAGCTTCGAGGCTATTAGGTTCTAGGTGTCGGCTGGAGGCGGCGGGTAAGAACCTATGGCCCAAGGCCCGTAACCTCAAAGCCTCAGAACCTTTAAAGAAAGGAACCTCCCTTGCAGAGAGTCCGTTTCGGAAAGACGGAGCTCGAGATCACCCCGGTCGGTTTCGGGGCCTGGGCCATCGGTGGCGGCGGTTGGGCCGCCGCCTGGGGGCCGCAGGACGACGACGAGGCCGTGGGGGCCATCCGCCGGGCGGTAGAGCTCGGCATCAACTGGGTCGATACGGCGGCCGTGTACGGGCTCGGGCACTCCGAGGAGCTCGTGGCGCTGGCCTTGAAGGACGTGCCCGAAGCCGACCGTCCTTACGTATTCACGAAGTGCTCGCTGGTCTGGGACGAGTCCGGGGACATCCAAAACGTGTTGAAGAAGGACTCCGTAAAGCGCGAGTGCGAGGAGAGTTTGCGGCGTTTGGGGGTCGACGTTATCGACCTGTACCAGATCCACTGGCCCAGGCCCGACGAGGAGATCGAGGAGGGCTGGGAGGCCCTCTCGGAGCTGAAGGAGGAGGGCAAGGTCCGCCACGTAGGCGTCTCGAACTTCGACACCGGGCAGATGGAGCGGGCGAACGGCATCGCGCCCGTCGAGACGCTCCAGCCTCCCTACAACATGCTCAGGCGCGACGTCGAGGACGAGATCCTGCCGTACGCCCGAAAGAACGACGTCGGGGTCATCGTCTACTCTCCGATGGCGAGCGGGCTGCTCACGGGCAAGATGACCCGCGAGCGCGTCGAGAACATGCCCGCGGACGACTGGCGGCGCAACAGCGAGCAGTTCAACGACCCGAAGCTCTCGAAGAACCTGGAGCTCGTCGAGAGGCTGCGCGAGATAGGCGGGCGTCACGACAAGAGCCCCGCGGAGGTCGCGATAGCCTGGACCTTGAGGCACCCGGCGGTCTCCGCCGCCATCGTCGGCGGGCGCAGGCCTGACCAGGTCGACGGCATCGTCGGCGCCGCCGACTTCCGCCTCTCCGAAGACGAGATAGCGGAGGTCGAAGCGGCGCTGTAGTGACCCGCTTCGCGGGCCGCGCCGTCAGCTTTCAGCCATCAGCGGTCAGCCTTCTGGTTCGGGGCGAGGCGCGTGGGGGCCACCGGGCTCCGCGCGCCTCGCCGGGCCCCGATCTACCCGAAGGCACGAGGCGCTCGGCATCCCCAGAAAGAACCGATAGCTGACGGTTGAAAGCTGAGAGGTCTTGCAGGCCCTCGCGATACCGGCCCCTAGGGACGCCGTACGTCGCGCGGGACCCCGTGGGGTTTGCGGCGGGGACGGTCGGGTAAGAGCGTGATGTTCGAGCACCTGAGGAAAAGGAGTTCGCTGTGGCGGAGCAGAATACGGAATCGACCATCAAGGTCAGGCAGGTAACCGACGTCCACTCCAACTGGAGCCATCAGGGGCCGCTGGAGAACGGCAAGTTCTCCTACCAGTTGGTCCTGGACAACGGCGCCGAGGAGGCGCTCATCATGCCTACGGCCGACGACGCCAAGGTGTTGCGGGATCTGATCCACGACTCCGAGGCCCTCTACTGGGACACGGAGAAAGAGGTCCTCATCTTCGGCAAGATAGCCTGACCCGGCACGCTGCCCCCGTCGGTCCCACCGGGCCGACGGGGGCTTC
>DASYWA010000156.1:0-16811 GCA_035936475.1 Rubrobacter sp.
GACGCGCAGACCGGCCTCCTCCCTGGCGCGGCTCCACCAAGAGGATTTCCCCGTCGCGGCCGTAGGGCTCCCTAGTGCGCCCTTTCTGGACCGGGCCGGATGCGTCCCGGCGGGCAGGGACGGGAGACCGGTCCGCAAGGTGCTGGAGGGTTCGAAATGAGCACACCCGACCGGCACGAGGGGCTGCGCCGGTCGGTCCGCGAGGTGTGCTCGGGGTTCCCCGACGCCTACTGGCGCGAGCTCGACGCGAAGAGGGAGTACCCGGAAGAGTTCGTCCGGGCCATGTCCGAGAGGCGGTACCTCGCCGCCCTGATCCCGGAGGAGTACGGGGGGCTCGGGATGGACCTCGCGCAGGCCTCGGTGATCCTCGAGGAGATCAACCGCTCGGGGGGCAACGCCCAGCCCGCCCACGCGCAGGTGTACACGATGGGGACCCTGCTGAGGCACGGCTCGGAGGAGCAGAAGCGGGAGTACCTGCCCAAGATAGCGAGCGGCGAGCTGCGGCTGCAGGCCTTCGGCGTGACGGAGCCCGATGCCGGCACCGACACCACCCGGCTGACGACTACCGCCGTGCGCGACGGCGACGGCTACGTCATAAACGGGCGCAAGATCTACATCTCTCGCGTCCGGCACTCTGACTGCATGATCCTGCTGGCCCGCACCACGCCGCTCGACGAGGTGAAGCGCAAATCGGAAGGGCTCTCGGTCTTTCTCTTCGATCTGCGCGAGGCCATCGGCAACGGGCTCACGGTCAAGCCGCGGCGGGTGATGATCAACAACGAGACAAACGAGCTCCTCTTCGAGGACCTGCGCGTCCCGGCGGGCGCCCTGATCGGCGAGGAGGGGCGGGGTCTCCGTTACATCCTTGACGGGATGAACGCCGAGCGCATCCTGATCGCCGCCGAGTGCGTCGGCAACGGGCGCTGGTTCGTGGAGCGCGCGACCCGCCGCGCCAAGGAACGCGCGGTCTTCGGCCGCCCGATAGGGCAGAACCAGGGCATCCAGTTCCCCATAGCGAGGGCGCACGTAAGCGTCGAGGCCGCCGACCTGATGCGCTTCCGCGCGGCGGAGCTCTTCGATGGGGGCGAGAAGTGCGGCGCCGAGGCGAACATGGCCCTGCTCCTGGCCGCCGACGCCGCGTGGGAGGCCGCCAACGCGGCGATGCAGACCTTCGGCGGCTACTCCTACGACGCCGAGTACGACGTCGAGCGCAAGTTCCGCGAGACCCGGCTCTTCCAGGTGGCGCCCATCTCGACGAACCTGATCCTCTCGTACGTCGGCGAGCACGTCCTCGGCTTGCCGAGGTCCTTCTAGGATGCTGCCCCTCGAAGGCGTTACGGTCGTCGCCCTGGAGCAGGCGGTTGCCGCCCCCTTCGCCACCCGCCAGCTCGCCGACCTCGGCGCCCGCGTCATAAAGGTCGAGCGCCCCGGGGTGGGGGACTTCGCCCGCGGGTACGACACGACCGTAAAGGGCCTCGCCAGCCACTTCGTCTGGCTCAACCGCTCCAAGGAGTCCCTGACGCTGAACCTGAAAGAGGAAGGCGCAAAGGAGGTGCTGCGCCGACTCGTCCGGGGGGCCGACGTCTTTGTCCAGAACCTCGCGCCGGGGGCGGCCGAGCGTCTGGGCTTCGGGGCAGAGGAGCTGAGGGAGGAAGACCCCCGTCTCGTCCACTGCGGCATCTCGGGCTACGGCAAGGGCGGCCCATACACGCAGAAGAAGGCCTACGACCTCCTCGTCCAGTGCGAGGCGGGGCTCGTCTCGATCACCGGGACGCCCGAGACGCCCTCGAAGGCGGGTATCTCGATTGCGGACATAGCGGCGGGGATGTACGCATACTCTGGCATCCTCGCGGCGCTGCTGCGCCGGGAGCGCGCCGGCGAGGGCGCGACGCTGGAGGTCTCGATGCTAGAGGCCCTCGGAGAGTGGATGGGCTTCCCGGCCTACTTCGCCGGTTACGGCGGCCGGGAGCCGCAGAGGAGCGGCGCGAGCCACGCCGCCATCGCGCCCTACGGGCCCTTCGGGTGCGGCGACGGCGAGGTGGTCTTTCTGGGCATCCAGAACGAGAGGGAGTGGGAGAGCTTCTGCGAGGCCGTGCTCGGGCAACCCGCCCTCGCCGGGGACGGCCGCTTCGCGAGCAACTCCGAGAGGGTCGCCAACAGGGATGCCCTGCACGAGGAGATCGAAGCCATCCTCCAAGGCATCCCCTCCGAGGAGGCCATCGAGCGCCTGGAGGCCGCGAAGATCGCGAACGCCCGGATGAGGACGGTCGGGGGCTTTCTCGACCACCCGCAACTCGCGGCCCGCGGGCGCTGGCGGGACTTCGGATCCCCGGTCGGCCCCCTGCGCGCTCTTCTGCCGCCCGCGACGATGGAGGGGACGGAGCCTGCCATGGCCCCGATCCCCGAGCTCGGCGAGCACACCGACGACATACTCGCCGAGCTCGGCTACGGCGAGGACGACATGGCCACCCTACGCCGGTCGGCGGCCGTGTGAGCGGCCCCCGAAGCGGGCGCACTCCTGCACGCCTTGTCGACCCTCCGAGCAGCAACGGGAGAACACCACGATGGTGTGGAAACCACGCGCGGTTACATCGGCCGAACCCCCCGCGCTCCGGCGAAGGGGCGAGGCGGTCACCCGACAACCACGCCTCAAGCCACCTGGAGCCTCTCCTTTAGCCCTCAGGCGAGGGGGGCGGGAGCTTGCCCGAGCCCTCCTAGATCTGGCGCCGGATGGACTCCAGGGTGGTGCCTAGGAGCTCACCCAGCGTAGCGGACACAACCTTCAGGTCCGGGTCGCCGGAGGCCGCGAGCCTCTCTTCCCAGGCCGAGATCTCCGGCAGCGCGGTCTCCACGCCCAGCCGCAGCACGCCTCCCTCAGCGACGCCCCCGGTAAGGTCGAGCGCCCCTCCGGTGTCCTTCGCCGCCACCCCGGCCTCCTAGCCCATTACGGTCAAAGCCCGGGCCATCCTGACCCCCAACCCGAGCCCGCGACCGTGGCAGCTAACATCTCGCCGGCGCCGACAAACTCGTGAAGAAGCCCAGATACCGCGGCGATTTGTGCGCCCGGCGACGCCTCCGGTGTTCCAGAACACATCCTATATGTGCCAATGTGCACTAAAGTACAGTCTCGGAGGGGCAAGGGTTCGTCGTGGGCGAGAGGGAAGCGCGGGATGGACATGGGTTCCGACCCGAGAAAGGAACTGTTGGGAGTGGCCGAGGTCGCCGAATACCTGGGGATTGGCACGGTGACGGTCTACCGTTGGTGCCGGGAGGGGAGGCTACCCTGCCTGAAGGTCGGGAGGTCCTGGCGCATCCGGCGGGAGGCGCTGGAAGATTTTTTGAGCCGCGGGGAGCGGCCGGCGACGCTCGTGGGGCAGTTGCGGGGTTTTCTGGGGGTACCGGATTGCGTGATCGCGGTAGCCGAGACGCCGGAGTTGCTCCACCAGCTCGACGCGGCCTTCATGCGGGTGGGGGAGGCGCGCGGGGCGATGCTCGTCAAGTTCCACGGCGGCGAGGCGGAGTCTGCGGAAGAGTTGCGGGCCGAGTTGGAGCGCAACGGCCTCGACGCGACCAGGCTCGAAGAGGAGGGGCGGCTGCTCATGGTCGCGGAGGACCCGGCCGAGGAGCGGACGGACTCCTTGCGCCGGATCCTCGAAGGGGAGGCGCGGAGCGGGCGCATCGTCTGGGCCTCCTTCGACTGGACGGAGCAGCTGGACGTGGACAGGGCGCTCGTTCAGCAGGAGGCGCTAACGGAGCTCGCCGACGCGAGGCAGCTCGTCATCAAGACGGCGGTGCTGGAGAGGGTGGCGGACGGTTGGGATTCCGGGGAACGACGGAGGGCGCAGACCTCGCACTCAGGCACGATCTCGCTCTCCGAGGTGGGCCTGTCGCTGGGGCGCGTCACGCCGCTCTCTCCGGGGTAGCGGCGCGTAGGGCAAGGTCGTAGAGAGGAAGAGAGGGGACGTTGGCCAGAGCGCGGAGGGCGGAGACGGAGATCCAGGCGGGGTCGGTGTACTGGTTGATCTGCGACGGCACGGAGTCGTCGCGCGCGTTCGTGCTCGACCTCGCCGGCCTCGGCCCGTCCCTGCCGGTGTTCAGCTACAGGGAGGAGGCCGAGCTCTTCCTGGCGCTGGGCGGCCTCGACGGCCGCTGGGCCGTGAGGGAGGGCGGGACCGGGGACTTTCTCTCGCTCTTCTTCGGGCCTCACACGAATCTGAAGAGCGTCGTGCTCGACCCGCTGCCGGCGATGCTGCGCGAAGGCGTGGCCGGCCTGGTCAGCCTTAGCTCGGACCGCTTCATGGACCGCTTTCTGGGCATCTCCGGCCCCGGCGCGCTGCCGGGTTAACCCTTTAACTGCCGGGCCACCGGCGGCGTGTGATACTCCCTTCGTTGCACGGGCAAGGGGAGGTCTTTTGACGGCGGAGTTATGGCAGTTTGCGGCTTTTATCGGTGCTATCTTCGTGGTAGCCGCGCTGTGGCTCTGCATCATCTACCTGCCCGCGCGCACCATGGAGTACTCCGAAGCGCGCCGGTTGAAGAACCGCGACCGGGACGGCGGGGCCCCCGGAAGCTCGGGCTAGATCCCCCCGGCCCGCGCCCCGCGCGGAACGCCCTCTCTCGGCGGAGATCCACCGCCTCTTGCAGCAGCCCGTCCAGCGACCCGCCGGACTCCTCGTGGGCGTCCAGCACCTCGCTGAACTCCAGCACCCGGTCCCTGGTCCCGACCTCGCCCAAAAACTCGGCGGCCTCCTCTACCCCCGTGCCTTCGTGACGGGCGAACTCCCGCACCACGCGGTTCATGAGGTCCATCAGAAAGCGCCGCGCACCCGCCTCGTCGGCCGCAGCGGGGCGTTCGGCCGCGCGCTCCTCGAACTGGCGGCCGAAGACGATGGCCGCCAGGACGATCCTGCGCCGGTCCTCCGCCGAGGCCTCCTCGCCCCAGGCCCGGACCATCGTCCCTTCCCCTAGTTGTTGCAGGTACGCGAGGGCCGCCTCGTTCGCGTCGCGGATCTCCCGCCTCCTCTCGCTGACGGCCGGAACATGGTATCACCGGGTACCCCGGTAACGAACACGGAAGGGGGCGAAACCGTGCCGGCCCGGCTGGACCATCTGGTGATACTCGTCGCGGATCTGGAAGAAGCCGTCAGGGACTACGGGCGCCTCGGGTTTCGCGTCACGCCGGGCGGGGAGCACGCCGACGGCCTGACGCGCAACGCCCTCGTGCCCTTTAGGGACGGCACCTACCTGGAGCTGGTGGCCTTTATCGACCCCGGAGACGACCGGGACAACGTCTGGGGCTGGCGGGGGTTCCTGCCTCGCGAAGGGCTCGTCGACTACTGCGCCGCCTCGGACGGCTTGCGGGAAGACCTCCGGAGGCTCAGGGGGATCGGCCTCGAGGTGGAGGACCCGGGCGAGGGCGGCCGGCGGCTTCCCGACGGGCGGGAGATCCGGTGGCGCAGCGCTAGCATCGCCCAGGAGGGGAGGGTCCTGCCGTTCCTCATCGAGGACGTAACCCCGCGCCGGATGCGCGTCCCCGGCGGGCCGGCCGCCGACCACCCCAACGGCGCGACGGGCGTCGCGCGACTGGAGGTCTCCGCCGTGGATCCGGCCAGAGCCAGGAGGGACCTGGCAGCTCTGGCTGGAACTCCGCCCGGGAGCCCCAAGCTCGGGACCTGCGACCTCGTCCCCGTGAAACAAGACGGGAGACAGAGGTTTGGGCCGGTGGCCGTAGAACTATCGACGGACGCGCTGGGGAGCGCCGGACAGCCGGATCGGGAACTCGCCCACGGGCCCCGGTTCACGTTCACACCAGAACTCGAAGGCTGAAAGCCGACGTCTGATGGCCGAGCGCTAATCTGCTGTATCATTCGGCGGGACGGAGCGTACTACCGAGAGGGGAGAACGTGAACGACGCGACGAAGCAGCGCGTGATCACCATAGTGGCCGCGGGTATCGCCTACCTGATAAGCTCGATGGTGACCAACCGCTACATAAACATCCCCGAGCAGCGCGGCCTCAAGGACGACGCCCTCGAAGCCGTACTCAAGGGCGCCACCACCGCGACCTCGACCATCCTCGCCTCGATCCTCGTCCGGCGGTTCTTCAAGGACTAGGTCTCGCGGGCACGCCGCGGTCCGGCCTTCAGAACTTTCCTCGCTCCGGGCAAGGGCGCTCCCGTCGCGGGCCGGATGACGCGCTGATGCCGGATCTCTTCGGGGAGAGCCACGGACGCCGGGACCTGAATGCGCCGCGTGGGGAGGCTGGAACGGGCCGTGGGCGTCCGGCTCGTCACTTTAGGCGACGGCACCGTGCCGGTCGGCGTGGCCAACCGAAGGGCTGGCCTCGGCTTCTACCAGCTCTACAATAGGGACCAGCTCCCGCACCACTTCGTCTGGCGGATGCTCGGCGAGGGGACCTACGTCGTGGATGTCGAGCCCAGCACCAACCGCGCCGCAGGAAGTCTCGACGCCCTGGACGGAAAGGATAGAATGCTTCGTCTCCCGCGTCGAAGCCCTGCGACCGGGCGTAGAAGGCCACGTACGGAATAGTATGTGGTTCGGGGCGTCGGCGGCTACTGGGGAGGTCGGGTATGGAAGGGCCGGATCTTCGTCCTCGGCCGGGGGCGGTGGACCTCGCGAGGATCTCCGCCAGCGACCGGGGACCGGGAACGGTGTGGACGGAGCGCGAGGGGCGGGATATGAACGCCAACCTCGTCCGCTTTCCCCGGGGGGAGGGCGTCGGGGAGCACGTAAACGCGGAGGTGGACGTCCTGTTCGTGGGCGTGTCGGGCTCGGGGACTGTGGAGGTGGACGGCCGGGAGCACGCCCTGCGGGCAGGGGTCCTGATCCTCGCGCCCAAGGGCGCCCGGCGGGCCACCCGAAGCGCTTCGGATGACTTCTCCTACCTCACCGTGCACAAGAGAGGAGGACCGGTGCGGCTCCGTGCCGGCGAAAGGAGGCCAGGCGCATGAAGCGCCACCCGGACCTTAGGAAATTCTCCGACGATCATCACCAGGGGCTCGTGCGGGCCAGACGCCTGCGCCGAACCGCGGACGGGGAGGGGACGCGCTCGGAGGAGGCGCTGGACTTCCTGCGCTTCTGGGAGGAGGAGACGAGCCCGCATTTCGGGGAAGAGGAACAGGTGCTGCTCGCGGTCGACGCGCGTTACGGCGGGGACCTCGACGCGCAGCCCGTACGCGAGATGGTATCCGACCACGCCCGCATCAGGGGCCTGGTCATGAGGCTGCAGGGCGAAGTCGGGTCCGGCGGCGTCGACCGCGAGACGCTGCGGGAGACCGGGGAACGGCTAGAAGCCCACATACGCCTCGAAGAACGGCGCGTCTTCCCGATGATGGAGGCCTCCCTGTCCGAAGAGGCCCTGCACGAGATCGGGGCTAGGATCGGCCCCGGTTAGCCTTCCCTCGTCGGCGGGCGAGAGGTTTTTGTCGGGCGCCCCACGGGGCGAACCGCCGGAAAGCATCCTGTCCTCTACGGGGCGGGCGGGTCAGGCCCGGTTCAGGGCCGCGGCGTGGTGGCGGATGTGGTCCTCCATGAAGGTCGAGATCGCGTAGTAAGAGTGGTCGTAGCCCTCGCGGCGGTTAAGGGTCAGCGGCTGCCCGGCCTCGGCGCAGGCCTCTTCCAGGGCTTCGGGCAGGAGCTGCTCTTCGAGGAACTGATCCGAGAGGCCCTGGTCCACGAGGATGTTACGTCCGTCGGCGAAGGGACGCTCGCGCACAAGCTCGCTCGCGTCGTAGGCCTTCCAGGCTTCCGTGTTCCCCCCGAGGTAGCCGGTAAAGGCCTTCTGGCCCCAGGGGACGCGGGTCGGGGCGGAGATGGGGGCGAAGGCCGAGACCGAGCGGAAGCGGTCGGGGTTCTTGAGGGCGCAGACGAGGGCGCCGTGGCCGCCCATCGAGTGCCCGAAGACGCCGCGGGCGTCGGGGCTGGCGGGGAAGTTCTCCTCCACGAGGGTCGGCAGCTCCCGCGTGACGTAGGAGTACATCCCGTAGTGGCGGGACCAGGGCTCTTCCGTGGCGTCCACGTAGAAGCCCGCGCCGGTGCCGAAGTCCCAGTCCTCGTCCTCTCCGGGGACGTTGGCGTCGCGCGGGCTCGTGTCGGGGGAGACCAGCATCAGGCCGTGCTCGGCGGCGAGGCGCTGGGCCCCGCCCTTGATCATGAAGGTCTCCTCCGTGCAGGTGAGGCCGGCCAGGTAGTAGAGGACCGGGACGGGCACCTCAGCCGCCCCGGGAGGCGTGTAGACGGCGAAGCGCATCTCGCCGTCGCACGTCTCGGAGCGGTGGGAGTAGAAGCCCGTCCTTCCGCCGAAGCTCGCGTGCTCGCCGTGGGTCTCGATGGTCGCCATGCCGCTAGAACGTCACGACGCTGCGGATGGACTCGCCGCTGTGCATCAGGTCGAAGGCCGTGTTGATCTCTTCGAGGGGCATGGTGTGGGTGATCATGGAGTCCACCTCGATCTTGCCCTCCATGTACCAGTCCACGATCTTCGGCACGTCCGTCCTGCCCCTGGCCCCGCCGAAGGCCGATCCCCTCCACGTCCTGCCCGTCACGAGCTGGAACGGGCGCGTGGAGATCTCCTCCCCAGAGCCCGCCACCCCGATGATGACCGACTGCCCCCAACCCTTGTGGGCGCACTCGAGCGCCTGGCGCATCACGTTCACGTTGCCGATGCACTCGAAGGAGTAGTCGGCCCCGCCGCCGGTCAGGTCCACCAGGTAAGGAACCAGGTCCCCCCCGACCTCGTTCGGGTTGACGAAGTGGGTCATCCCGTACCGCTCGGCCACCGCCTTCTTGGCGGGGTTGAGGTCGACGCCAACGATCTTGTCCGCCCCCACCATGCGGGCGCCCTGCACGACGTTGAGGCCGATGCCCCCGAGGCCGAAGACGACGACGTTGGAGCCGGGCTCGACGCCCGCGGTAAAGACGACGGCCCCGATGCCGGTCGTAACGCCGCAGCCGATGTAGCAGACCGACTCGAAGGGGGCGTCCTCGCGGATTTTTGCAGCCGCGATCTCCGGCAGCACGGTGTAGTTGGAGAAGGTGGAAGTACCCATGTAGTGGTAGAGGGGGTCGCCGTTAAGCGAGAGCCTGCTCGTCCCGTCGGGCATCAGGCCGCGCCCCTGCGTCGTCCGGATGGCCTGGCACAGGTTGGTCTTCGGGTTCAAACAGTACTCGCACTCCCGGCACTCGGGCGTGTAGAGCGGGATGACGTGATCGCCCTCCTTGAGGTTCTTGACCCCCGGTCCCACCTCCACCACGACCCCGGCCCCCTCGTGGCCCATCACGGTCGGGAACAGCCCCTCGGGGTCGGCCCCGGAGAGCGTGTACGCGTCCGTGTGGCACACCCCCGTGGCCTTCACCTCCACCAGGACCTCGCCCTCCTTCGGGCCATCCAGGTCCACGGTCTCGATGCTCAAAGGCTTCTCGGCCTCGAAGGCTACCGCGGCTCTCGTCTCCATATCTCCTCCTCCGTAACCCATTTACGGTCCAACACCATAGCACGCAGCGCGGGCGAGCCCGGCAATACCGGACACTTCCGGCCATCCGTGCGGACCAGAAGATCGCCGACCGCCGCGTTAGTCTGGGGTAGACTTGATCCGAACGATAATTTGAGAGCGATGGGAGGCAACGTGAACCCCAAAAAAGACCGCTTCGATTTCGATGAGGTCGGCCGTCTTCCGGTGCCCGGGGACAACGTCGCCATAGCGACCCGCCGCTTGGAGGCGGGGATCCGCTTCTCCTACGGGGGCGAGGAGTTCGGGGTGCCGCACACCGTCCTCGAGGGCCACCGCTTCGCCGTCGAGGAGATCCCCGAGGGCGAGGACCTTCTCTCGTGGGGGCTGCCGTTCGGGCGGGCCCTGAGGGACATCTCGCCCGGGGACTACGCGTGCAACCAGAAGATCCTGCGCGTCCTGCGCGAGCGTTTCGACGCCCCTCCGGGACGGGGCGAGGGCGAAGACCCGGAAGGGACGTCGGACCAGGGCGGGGGGCGCGTCCCTGGCGGCCACCGCAAGTCCGGCCTCGATCTCCCCGAACAACCCAACTTCCGCGACGCCGAGCTCGAACCCTACGTGCTGGACCAAGAGGATTTCCGGCCCGGCGAGCAGGTGCCGCCCTACGAGGAGCCCCGCACCTTCATG
Organism: Rubrobacter sp.; assembly: GCA_035936475.1. Taxonomy (GTDB): domain Bacteria; phylum Actinomycetota; class Rubrobacteria; order Rubrobacterales; family Rubrobacteraceae; genus Rubrobacter_D. The sequence continues at coordinate 10,154 of DASYWA010000156.1, forward strand.
GGCTACCGGCGCGGCGGGGGGCGCGGGGTCGGGACGCGCAACTACGTGGTCGTGCTCGGCGTCAACTCGCGGCTCACGGGCTTCGTGCGGGCGCTCGAGTGGGAGATGAACGGCGTGTCGGACGCCTACGAGAACGTGGACGGCATCGTCTGCGTCGCCCACACCGAGGGCGGCGAGGGCCGGACGCCGAACAACCTCGACCTCCTCCTGCGCACTCTGAGCGGCTTCATGGTCAACCCGAACGTCGGGGCGGTCCTCGCCATCGACGGCGGCGACGAGGGCGCTGTGGCCAACGGGGCGCTCCGCCGCTACGCGGAGGAGCACGGCTACCCTTTGGGCGACGTGCCGCACGAGTTCATGAGCCTGGAGGGGAGCTTCCGGGCCGACCTGGAGCGGGCGAAGTCTCAAGTCATGGACTGGCTGGAAGACGTCGACGCGGTAAGACGCACGGAGGAGCCGCTCTCGGAGCTGAAGATAGCGTTGCAGTGCGGCGGGTCCGACGCCTTCTCCGGCGTCTCCGCGAACCCGCTCGTCGGGTGGGTCTCGAAGGAGGTCGTGCGCAACGGGGGGGCGGCGAACCTGGCGGAGACGGACGAGCTTATAGGGGCCGAGCGCTACGTCCTGAAGAACGTGAGGGACGCTGCGACAGCGCGGCGCTTCCTCTCCACGGTCGAGCGGTTCAAGGAGAGGGTGGGCTGGCACGGGCACACGGCCGAGGACAACCCTTCGGGGGGGAACAACCTCCGCGGCCTCTACAACATCTCCATAAAATCCATAGGGGCCGCCAGGAAGAAGGACCCCGAGGTACGGGTAGACCGCGTCATCGAGTACGCGGAGCCCATGCGCGGGGGCGGCTTCTACTTCATGGACAGCCCGGGCAACGACCTGGAGAGCATCGCCGGGCAGGTCGCCTCTGGGGCCAACATGATCTTCTTCACCACCGGCAACGGCTCCATCACGAACTTCCCCTTCGTGCCGACCATAAAGGTGGTCACCACCACGGGCCGCTACGATCTGCTGTCCAAGGACATGGACGTCAACGCGGGCGCCTACCTCGACGGGGTCCCGATGGACAGGCTCGGCGAAGAGATGTTCGAGCGGACTATCTCGGCCGCTTCTGGCGAGAAGACCGTTGGCGAGCGGGCCGGCCACGCCCAGGTCTCCATCTGGCGCGACTGGAAGCAGACGGGGCCGGACGACCTGGAGGAGCTGGAGTGCGCCCCCGAGCCCGACGGCGAGCCGTTGCCCGTGAAGGACGCAGCCTCGAACGTCGAGTTCTCGTTCGAGGCGATAAGGACGGGGCGCGGTCCCGTCACGGACCAGGTAGGGCTCGTGATGCCGACGAGTTTGTGCTCGGGCCAGATCGCGCGCCGCATAGCCAACCGCCTGAACGAACGCGACGCCGGCTTCGCCCGGAACAAGGTGACGCGCTTCGTCGCCCTACCGCACACTGAGGGCTGCGGTGTCTCGGCGGGCTCCGCGGAGGCCATCTACTCTCGCACCGTGCTCGGCTACCTCACCAACCCTACCGTCAGGCTCGCCCTCCTGCTCGAACACGGCTGCGAGAAGACCCACAACGACTACTTCGAGAGCCGTCTCTCAGAACGCGGCCTCGACCCGGACCGCTTCGGCTGGGCCAGCGTCCAGCTCGACGGCGGCATAGAGAGCGTGGTCGAGAAGGTCGAGACCTGGTTCTCGGAGAACCTCGAAGCCTCCGAAGATTTGGAGCGCGAGGACGCGGGACCCGGCGCGCTGCGGCTCGGGCTCCACGCCGCCGGCCCCCTGCCGGACGAGGCCGCGCGGAGCCTGGCGGAGGCGACGCTCGCCGTCGTCGGCGCGGGCGGCACGGTCGTCGTCCCGGAGACCGCGGCAATCCTGGGTTCCGAGGTCTACCTGGAGGCCGTTCTTGGGGACTATCCCGTACGGAACACCCTTGCTTACGGGCGGGCCTTCGAGAAGCCGGGCTTTCACGTCATGGAGGCGCCGACGGACCACTGGATCGAGACGGCCACGGGGCTCGGGGCGACGGGCGTGGAGCTCATGCTGGCGCACGTCACGGGCCGGCCCCTGCAGGCGCACCGCATGATACCGCTCCTCCAAGCCTCCTCCGACCCCGAGACCATCCGCAACCACGCCGACGACCTCGACGCGCTTCTGGACGGGGACCCGGACACCTGGACGCAGAAGACGCTCGAAACCGTAGCGGCGGTCGCCTCCCGCGAGTACACGCCGAAGCTCTTCGCCGCGAACAACACGGACTTCCAGTTCACCCGGGGGCTTCTCGGCGTCTCGATGTAGGGGGCACGGGTCAGCTCTCGGTCCGTCGGCGCGAGCGTGCCTTGCGCGACGGTGCTCAGCCGAGCAGAAGCCCATCCCCAACAGCGGGCTGCGGGTCGTCGAGGACATCAGCGGGCGCCGGGGCCTCTTCGGCTTCGAGGCCGCTTTCATGCAGCAGGTCGGCCGTCACCTCGGTGAGCTGCTCTAGCCTCGCCGGTTCAGGTCACGCCCCGTCTCCCCCCGGGTCCATGTACAGCGCGGCGTCCGGGGGGCCGCCTATCTTCCGGATCTCCCCTATAACTTCCCTGTCGAGCGTGCCGACGTCGCGCCAGTTGACCTCGACCAGGTTCCCCGACGGGTCCCGCAGGTACATCTGCACCGCCCCGTCGGGCAGCTCCCTGACGGTCGAGTAGTTGCCGCTCTCCACGCGGGCGCCGGTCTCGGCGGCCCTCCTGAACGCCTCCTCGAAGTCGTCCACGTCGAGGGCGAAGTGGTGCCTGGCGGGCGGCGGGTTCTCGTCGTGGAAGAGGTGGAGCTGCAGGTCGCCGACCCGCAGCCACCGCACCGGGCCCGAGAAGTTCGGGGCGGGAACCTCCTCCATCCCGAAGAAGTCCATGTAGAACCGGGCCGACTCCTCCACGTCCCTTGCGCCGATGCTTACGTGGGTGAAGCCGGTGGCGCGCATGGGGCCCTCCTTGGTCCCCTACAGCGGCAGGACGGAGACGGTCTTCCAGGCCGAGTAGAAGTCGAGGGCCGCAGGTCCCTGCTCCCGCCCGCCGACGCCCGACTCCTTGTTGCCGCCGAAGGGCACCTGGAACTCCAGCCCCGCCGTCGGCAGGTTCACGTTCACGAGACCGGTCTCCGAGCGGGCCATGAACTCGTGTGCGTAGCGCAGGGACTTCGTGGCTATGCCGGCGGTAAGGCCGTAGCGCGTGTCGTTGGCGAGCTCCACGGCGTGGTCGAAGTCGCGGGCCTTTATGACCGCCAGCACGGGGCCGAAGATCTCCTCCTGCGCCGTCTCGCTGCGGTTGTCCACGTCCGCCACGATGGCCGGCGAGATAAAGTAACCCTCGTCCTCGGGGCCCGTGGCCCCGCCCTCTATCACGACCCTGCCTTCGCCCTTCGCCGTCTCGAGCGCCTGGAGGATGCTGTCGTACTGGCCCTTGTTGACGACGGGGCCGACGGCGACGTCCTCGTCCATCGGGTCGCCGACCTTCATGGCCTCGGTGGCCGTCTTCAGCTCCTCGATGAACTCGTCGTATACCTCTTCGACGACGATGGCGCGGCTGGCGGCGGTGCACTTCTCGCCGGCGAAGCCGAAGGCGGAGAAGGAGACCTTGGCCGCGGCGTCCGCGAGGTCGGCGTCCTCCATAACGACGAAGGGGTTCTTGCCGCCCATCTCGAGCTGGACCTTCTTGCCGATCGCGCGTTCCTGGATGCCGAGGCCCGTCGCCGTCGAGCCCGTAAAGGAGAGGCCCTTGACGCGCGGGTCGGTAACGAGCGCGTCGCCGACGGTCGAGCCGGGGCCCGTGACCATGTTGACGACGCCGTCTGGCAGGCCGGCCTCGGAGAGGATGCCTACGAGGGCCGCGGCGTTGAGGGAGGCGTTGGCGGCCGGCTTGATGACGATGGTGTTGCCGCAGATGAGGGCCGGGGCCATCTTCCAGGACGGTATCGCGAGCGGGAAGTTCCACGGCGTTATGAGGCCGACGACGCCCAGAGGCTCCCTCATCGAGGCGTGGGTGACGCCGGGGCGGGCCGACGGCGGGTTGATGCCGTCCATGCGCCAGCCCTCCGAACCGTAGTAGCGGAAGATCGCCGCGGCGCGGCCGACCTCCATGCGGGCCTCCTTCATCGGCTTGCCGGCCTCGCGGGCCATGAGCGCGGCGAGCTCGTCCTCCCTGGACTCGATGATGCTCGCGGCCTCCATCAGGATCGCGCCGCGGGAGGCGGGGAGCATCGCCTTCCACTGCGGGAGCGCTTGCGTGGCGGCCTCTATGGCCCTTTCGGTCTCGGCCCTGTCCGACTTCGGGGTGGTACCGAGGATCTCGGACGGGTTCGAGGGGTTCACCACCTCCGAGGTCTCGCCCGAGTCCGCGGGGACCCACTCGCCGCCGATAAAGTTCAGGGCTTCGGTCTGGGCTTCGATCATGGTTTCCTCCAGGTACGTCTCGGGGTGTTTGCTTCTCTCTACCCGATTTCCGCGCGTCTTATCTCACTGCCCGCTACGCCGTCACGTCGTTCTCCAGCACGAGCTCCCCGACGGAGACCTCGACCCGGTCCCCCGGCGTCAACGTGAACTCTTCTTCGGGCACGATGCCCGTGCCCGTCATCAAGAAAGCGCCGGACGGCAGGGTCAGCTCCTTGCCCAGGTACTCCGCGAGCTCCTCGAAGGAGCGCTTCATGCGCGAGGTGGAGACCTCGCCCACAAAGACGGCGCCGCCGTCCCGAAAGATGCGCAGCCGGATGGGGAGATCCCGCATCCCTTCCGGGCCAGCGAGCACGATGCCGGGGCCCAAAGAGCACGAGCCGTCGTAGACCTTGGCCTGCGGCAGGTAGAGCGGGTTCTCGCCCTCTATGTCCCTGGAGGAGACGTCGTTGCCGGCGGTAAAGCCGACGATCTCCATCCGGCTGTTCAGGACGAGCACGAGCTCCGGCTCCGGCACGTTCCAGCCGGAGTCCCGCCTGACGCGCACGGCATCGCCGTGGCCGACGGCCCGCCAGCCGTGGGCCTTGAAGAAGAGCTCCGGCCGCTTTGCGTCGTAGACCCTCGCGTAGGCGTCCGCGTCGGCAGACTCGTGCTCGCGGGCCTCGCGGCTCTTCTCGTAGGTCACCCCGCTCGCCCAGACCTCCTGGTACGGCTCGACGGGGGGCAGCAGAGAGTCCCGCGCGGCGTCCCCGGTCGCCAGGCCTTCGAGGGTGGCGCGGGCTTCGGAGGCGGGTCCTTCGAGCAGCCGGACGAGGGTGAAGTCCTCCGGCAGGTGGCGTCCGTCGAGCGCCCAGCGGGGGCCGCCGGCGGTGCGGTGGCGGGATAGGTACACGGTGTCGGGTCCTCCTCTCCTGACGTGTCCGCAAACTAGCACGAACGCCGTCCCGTTGCCGGGGAGGTACAGAGAAGCCCGGGGGGGCGTACCCCCGGGCCGAGATCGGGTTCGGTTACTCTACGAAGCCGTTCTCGGAGAGGAAGTCTTCGGCCACGTCCTCGGGGAGCTCGCCGTCGACGTCGACCCTGGCGTTCATCTGGGTCATGGTCTTCGTGTCCAGGGCCTTCGCTATCGGGCCGAAGACCTCGTCGAGCTGCTCGCCGTACTCGTCGTAGGTCTCCTTGCGGACCTCGAGGGCGGGGTTGTAGATCGGGAAGAAGTTCTTGTCGTCCTCGATGACCGTCGGGCCGAGGGCGGCGATGCGGCCGTCAGTGACGAACACCTCGCCGAAGTTGCACGGATCGCCCTTGTCCGTGCGCTGGTAGACGACGCCGGTGTCGAAGAGCGAGACGTTGCCCTTCGGGAACTCGAAGCCGTACTCCTCCTCCATGCCGGGCAGGCCGTCGTCGCGGGAGTTGAACTCGCTCTCCACGCAGACCGTCGCCTCGTCGGGGTTCTCCTCGACCAGGGTCTTCAGGTCCGAGAGCTTCTCCACGCCGACGTCCTCGGCGGCCTCGTCGCGGTCGCTACGAGCAGCGACACGAGCACCACCTGCGCGTGCTCGATAGAGAGCTCCGGCAGGTCGTCCCAGCGCGACCCGAGGTACTCGAGGAACCCCATGCTGTTCACGCCGGCACCTCGTCTGCGTCAGCGCGCACCTCGCGCACTCGACTATGCATATTCATCCCACAGAACCTCTCTCAGACCACCATCGGACAGCAAACGTCCCCGTGACGGATCTTGAACGGCGCCCGGAACGCAACGTAATAACAACCACTTCTACACCTTTCGCGCCACTCTTGTGGCGGGAAACACGCCCGACGCGGGGCTCTCCTCGGCCGGAGGACGGCCTCCCATCGTGCGGATCTCCTATCAGGATGCCAGACGGATCGTCGCCCCCGGCCCCCGAGGATCGGTGTCGGAGAACACGAAAATCTCGGCGCTCGCGTGCACCTTTCGGGCCAAAAATCAGGTGAATGTGCCCCGCGACACCCAGATCCGTTTTGCCCCGCCCCCCCGGCCGGGTAGGTTAAACGTAGGCCTCGAACGCGACGTAGCGGGTCGGGGCACGAAACGCAATCGCAAGGCACCCAACAAAGGAGGCAGCGCAATGGAGGATCGCAGCGACGGGTTCACGGCGATAGAGGACAAGTACGCCGGCTACACCGTCTACGACAACAGCGGATCCAAGATCGGCAAGGTAGACGACCTGTTCCTCGACGAGAACGACTCCCCCG
>DASYWA010000157.1:0-28474 GCA_035936475.1 Rubrobacter sp.
ATGCAGGAGGCGATCCGCAATGCCGGCCGGCCGGGGGTCGGCGCGATGGCCGTCTCGGCGGTGGATATCGCCCTGTGGGACCTCAAGGCGCGCCTCCTGGGCCTTCCGCTGGCCGACGCGCTTCCCCGGTTCCACGATGCCGTGCCGATCTACGGCAGCGGCGGGTTCACGTCCTACTCGCTCGGAAGGCTGCGCGAGCAACTGGAGGGCTGGGCCTCGGGGGGCATCCCGCGCGTCAAGATGAAGGTCGGGCGCCACCCAGAGAAGGACCCGGGGAGGGTCGGGGCCGTCAGGGAGGCCATCGGCGACGACGTCGAGCTGCTCGTCGACGCCAACGGCGCCTACACGCGCAAACAGGCCCTCTACTGGGCCGAACGCTTCGCCGGGGACGGGATCACCTACCTCGAAGAGCCCGTCTCTTCGGAGGACCGCGAGGGCCTGCGGCTCCTGCGCGACCACGGTCCCGGCGGCCTCGCCATCGCGGCCGGCGAGTACGAGTGGACCCTTCCGCAGCTCGCCGACCTCTCGGGGTGCGTGGACATACTCCAGGCCGACGTGACCCGCTGCGCCGGGATCACCAACCTGCTGCGGGTGGACGGGGTCTGCAAGGGGCGCCAGGTCCCCTTCTCAGCCCACTGCGCGCCGGCGGTCTCGGCGCACGCCTGCTGCGCGGTGGAGACCCTCGTCCACCTCGAGTACTTCCACGACCACGTGCGCGTCGAGGATCTGCTCTTCGACGGGGTGCTCGAGCCCGGGGAGGGCGGCCATCTCCGCCCCGACCCCTCGCGGCCGGGGCTCGGGCTCGAACTCAAGCGCTCCGAAGCCGCGAGGTACACCGCCTAGGGGCACAGATAGAGGGAGACCCAAGATGACGGACGTTGCCCAGAACCGGAGCCACCGGCTCACCGATCGCCAGCGTGCGAACCTGAACACCCTGGCCCTGCAGTCCGACCTCAGGGAGAGGGTCAGGGGCGAGGTGCGCTTCGACGCCGGTACGCGCGCCATCTACGCCCACGACTCCTCCAACTACCGGCAGGTGCCCTTCGGGGTCGTCATCCCGGAGGACGCCGACGATGTGGTCGCCGCCGTGGAAGTCTGCCACAGGCACGGCGCGCCGGTGCTGCCGCGCGGGACCGGGACCAGCCTCTCGGGGGAGACCACCAACGTAGCCGTGATCATCGACACCTCCAAGAAGATGCGCGAGATCCTCGAGGTCAACCCCGACGAGGGCTACGCCTGGGTGGAACCGGGCGTGATCCGGGACCAGCTCTCAGACAAGACCGAGGCCGACCACAACCTTACCTTCGCCCCCGACACCTCGACCCACCAGTGGGCTACCTTCGGCGGCATGCTCGGCAACAACTCCTGCGGCATCCACTCCGTGATGGCCGGCAGGACCTCGGACAACGTCTACGAGCTCGACGTCGTGCTCCACGACGGAACGCGGATGACCGTCGGGCAGACGGGCGACGAGGAGTTCGAGAGGATCGTCGCCGAGGGGGGCCGCAAGGGCGAGATCTACAAGAAGCTCAAGGATCTGCGCGACGAGTACGCGGACCTGATCCGGGAGCGCTACCCGGAGATCCCGCGCCGGGTCTCCGGTTACAATCTCGACGACCTCCTGCCGGAGAAGGGCTTCAACGTCGCCCGCGCCCTGGTCGGCAGCGAGGGGACGCTTTGCACCATCCTCGGGGCGAAGGTGCGGCTGGTCCACAGCCCGCCCTCCCGTTCCCTCCTCCTGCTCGGCTACCCGACGGTGTACGAGGCCGGCGACCACGTCCCCGAGATACTCGAACACGGTCCCGTTGGCCTCGAAGGACTCGACGTACAGCTCATCAAGGACATGCAGGAGCAGGGGATGCACTCCAAGGACATCCGGGAGCTGCCGCAAGGCGGCGGCTGGCTGCTCGTCGAGTTCGGCGGCGAGGACAAAGACGAGAGCGATGGCAAGGCCCGCAAGCTCATGGAAACCCTCAAAGACGACGATAACCCACCGGACATGAAGCTCTTCGACAGCGTCGACGAGGCCGAGAAGATGTGGGCGATCCGCGAGGACGGCCTCGGGGCGACGGCCTACATACCCGGCGAGGGGGACCACTGGCCCGGCTGGGAGGACTCCGCCGTGCCGCCGGAGAGGGTCGGCGACTACCTGCGCGACCTGCGCGACCTCTTTGACAGGTACGGTTACGACGCTGCCCTCTACGGGCACTTCGGCGACGGCTGCATCCACTGCCGCATCAACTTCGACCTCAAGACCGCCGAGGGCCTCGCGAAGTGGCAGGCTTTTATGGAGGAGGCGTCGGACCTCGTCGTCTCGTACGGCGGTTCGCTCTCCGGCGAGCACGGCGACGGCCAGCAGCGCGCCGAGTTCCTCCCGAAGATGTACGGCGAGGAGCTCATGCAGGCGTTCCGGGAGTTCAAGAGGATCTGGGACCCCGACTGGAAGATGAACCCGGGCAAGGTCGTAGACGCGAACCCGATGCTGAGCAACCTCCGGTTCGGCAAGGACTACAGCCCGCACAACCCCGAGGGGCTCTACTTCTCCTACCCCGAGGACGACGGCTCCTTCGCCCACGCCACGATGCGCTGCGTCGGCGTCGGCAAGTGCCGCGACACCGCAAGCGGCACGATGTGCCCGAGCTACATGGTGACCCTGGACGAGAAGCACACAACGCGCGGGCGCGCCCGCATCCTGCACGAGATGCTGCGCGGCGAGGGGCCCATAGAGGACGGCTTCAAGAGCGAGGAGGTCTTCGACGCCCTGGACCTCTGCCTCTCTTGCAAGGGCTGCAAGGGCGACTGCCCGGTCAACGTGGACATGGCGACCTACAAGGCCGAGTTCCTCTCGAGGTATTACAGAGGCAGGCTCAGGCCGCGCTACGCCTACACGATGGGCCTTATCATGCTCCACGCCCGCGTCGCCCAGTACGTCCCGCGCATCGCCAACCTCGTAACGCACGCGCCGGTACTCAAAGACCTCGTCAAGAAGGCCGGTGGGATCACCACGCAGCGCGAGATGCCGCCTTTCGCCCACCAGACCTTCCTGGCGTGGTTCGAGGAACGCGGGCCCGTCAACCCGGACGCCCCCCCGGTGGTCCTCTTCCCCGACACGTTCAACAACTTTCTCCACCCCGAGACGGCGAAAGCGGCCGTCGAGGTGCTGGAGCACGCCGGGTACCGCGTGATCGTGCCGCAGCAACCCCTCTGCTGCGGCCGACCCCTCTTCGACTACGGGATGCTCGACACCGCGAAGGTCTTTATGGACCGCTTGGTGGAGGGGCTGGCCCCCTACGCGCGCGACGGCATCAAGGTCGTCGGCGTCGAGCCGAGCTGCGTCGCGGCCTTCCGCGACGAGCTGCCGAACCTGATGCCCCACGACGAGGACGCCAAGCGCCTGAGCAAGAACACCCTCACGCTCGCCGAGTTTCTCGTGAACGAGGCCGAAGGCTACGAGCCGCCGAAGCTGGAGCGCAGGGCCATCGTACACGGCCATTGCCACCAGAAGGCGACGGCGGGCCTCGGCGCCGAGCAGGAGCTCTACGAGAAGATGGATCTCGACCCCGAGGTCTTGGACTCCGGCTGCTGCGGGCTGGCGGGCTCGTGGGGCTTCGAAGAGGACAAGTACGACCTCTCCATGAGGATAGGGGAGAGGCGGCTACTGCCGGCGGCCCGCGCCGCCGATACGGACACGATACTCGTGGCCGACGGCTTCTCTTGCAAGACCCAGATAGTGCAGGGCACAGACCGCCGTGCCCTGCACACCGCCCAGGTCATAAAGATGGCGATGGACTACGGTCCGGGCGGCCCCCCCGAGAGCGAGCGCCCCGAGTCCGGCTACCCCGACGTCGTCTTCGAAGGCAGCCGACCGGGGCGGAAGAGGGCGGCAGCCGCCGGCGCGGCGCTCGTCGCGGGTGCGGCGGCCCTCGCTTGGGCCACGGGTAAGAGGGGCGGCCGGTGAGGGGGTGCTGAGGGCGCACGAAGCTTGGGGGCGTCCCGAGCGGAGCGGTCCGGAGGCGCCCGTTGGGTGGGCCTAGATCCTTCCTTTACCGAAGCTTTACGGGGGGCTTACGCGAAGCTAACCCGGGGCTGGTATACACGGGTGAAGAGGCGAAAGGAAAGGAGTCCCCGGTATGGAAGACTCGATAAACGAACGGGCGCGGGTCTACCTGCAGCCCATAGCGGCCCCGTCGATCCTGGGACTCTACGCCTTCGCCGGCTCCACCCTGATCGTGGCAGCCGAGCTTGCCGGGTGGTACGGGAGCTCCCAGACCGCGCTGTTCCTCTTCCCGTTCGCCGCGGCCTTCGGCGGCGTCGCCCAGTTCGCGGCCGGGATGTGGTCCTACAAGGCGCGCGACGCCATAGCGACGGCCATGCACGGCATGTGGGGCTCGTTCTGGATCGGCTACGGCATCCTGCACCTGCTCTTCGCCACGGGGGCGCTGACCGCTCCGCAGGGGCCGTTCCCGGCCCTGGGCTTCTGGTTTATCGCGCTGGCCTGGATCACGATCATGGGCGCGATAGCGGCCACCGCCGAGAACGCGGCGCTCACGGCGGTCCTGGGCACGCTGGCCCTGGGCTCCGTCTTCGCCGCCATCGCCGAGCTCCTCGGCAGCGACGCCTGGACGGTGGTCGCCGGCTGGACGTTCATCGTCTCGGCCGTTTGCGCCTGGTACACGGCCAGCGCCCTCATGTTCGAGGGGGTGGCCGGGCGGCCCGTGCTTCCGGTGGGGCAGACGAAGAAGGCCAAGGAGGAGCCCGAGGTCGCGCCCGGCGCCGGCGAGCCGGGGGTCGCTAAAGGCCAGTGAGTGGACCCCGCTTCCCAGCCGGAGGGCCGAGCCCGGAACCAAGCACGCCCCGGACGGGCCACCGGGAAAGGGCCGCGAGCAGGGGGTTGTGCGGATGAAGGCCAAACAGATACACGAGGAGCGGGGACAGCGGACGTTCGCGCTCGTCTTCGAGGCGGGGGACGAGGTGGTCTCGGGGCTTACGGACTTCGTGGGCGGGAACGGCCTCGACGCCGCGAGCTTCACGGCGATCGGGGCGTTCGGGACGGCGACGCTCGGCTACTTCGACCTGGAGAGAAAGGAGTACGAGAGAATCCCGGTTCATGAGCAGGTCGAGGTGCTCTCGCTCCTCGGGAACGTCGCCACGAAGGAGGACGGGCAGCCGCTGGTGCACGCCCACGCCGTCCTCGGGGCCTCCGACGGCTCCGCGCGCGGCGGCCACCTGCTGGAGGCCCGCGTGCGCCCGACGCTCGAGGTAGTCCTCGTCGAGTCGCCCGAGCACCTGCGACGCAGGGACGACCCGGAGACCGGCTTGCCCCTGATCTCTATGGAAGGCTGATGGTGCGCCTGCCCGGAGGGCCCGGGGAGGGAGGCCGAGGGTCGGACGGATGAACGCCCTGCTCAGGATAACCGGCATCGGCGGCCTGGTCTCGCTCTACCGCTACGTCTACCTCAACCAGCCGCGGCTGACCCGGCTGGCGGGCGTCGTCCTGATCCTGACCGTCGGCGCCATCCACGCGATCGAGGCGCCGGAGCACTTCAGGGCGGCCGCCTACCTCGGCGTACTGTTCGCGGTCAATGTTGCCGCGACGCTCGTGGCGGCGGGCGGGATCCTCAAGGGAGCGAAGGGCTGGGGCTGGACGCTCGGTGCGGCGATCTGCGGCCTCTCGGCCCTCGCGTACCTCTTCAGCCGCCTGTTCGGCCTGCCCGGCCTCGGGGAGGCCGCGGGCGGGTGGGACGAGCCCCTCGGGTCCCTCGCCCTGATCTTCGAGGGCCTGTACCTTGCGGGGTGGTTCTCGGTAGTGACCGGGCTGGCCGTAGCAGCCCCCGACAGGCGGTACTGGCATGACTAATGCGGGACGATGGGCGGTGGCGGCGTTCGCCCTGGCCGCGGGGCTCGCGCTCTTGGCCGGATGCGCCTCGGCCGGCTCCGAGCCGAAAACCGGGCTGCTGCGGGTGGACGTCCCCCTGCGGGAGCCGGCCTGGGTCTCCGGGGAGGGGGTCCTGCTCGCCTTGGGCGAAGACCGCCGCAGCGTGGTGCGGGTCGACGTCGGCGAGGCCGCCCCGGGTTCCCGACCAACCGTCCGCTCGGAGGAGTTCGGGGACCTCGGGGAGAACCTCGCGGTGAGCCCCGAGGAGCCGAAGCGGGCGTACCTGCCGCGGCCGGGGTCGGGCGAGATCTCCGTGCTCGACACCGACACCTTGCGGGTGGTCGAAGGCTACGAGATCGGCGACTCGCCCTCTTACGTCACCCTGGACGTGCAGACGGAGGTACTCTTCGCCCTCTCGGGGGACGGCTCGAAGGTCTCCTCGGTAGAACTAGAGACGCCAGAAGAGGTCCCCGCCGTCGAGGTGGGTGGAGGGTCCGAGACGATCGTGGAGGCGCCCGAGAAGGGACTGGACCCGGCTTTCTGGACCTCGGGCCCGGACGGCGTCGTCTTCTACGGCGGGGACCCCCTGGAGCGCATGGTCGAAGAGCGCATAGAGGCCACGGACATGGCCGTGGACCTCAGCAGCATGCAACGCGCCTACGTCGCCACGGGCGCGCGGGTCGTGGCCCTTGAGGGCGACCCCGAGGACTTTCTTGAGGGCAGGTTGGTCGCCGTGAAGAGCAGGAACCTCAACGAGAAGGTCGAGCACGTCGCGAGCGACGAGCTGCACGTCTTCGCGGCGACAGAACACGAGCTGGTCGCGATGCGGCGGGAGAGCCTGGAGGTCGTCGAGTCCGTGGGGTTCGGGAGGCTTCTGGAGCGCGAGGGGATAGAGCCCGATAGAATCTCCGGCATAACCGTGGGGAAAGAGGACGTCTACCTGACCTTCCAGGGCGAGCCGTACGTCCTGAGCGTCAAAAAGCCTTGAGGAGGACCTAGCATGCCCGAGCTCGACTTTCCGGCCTGGATCCGCATAACGCACGTCATAAACATCATCTTTATGACGTTCCTGATCCGGAGCGGCATGGAGATCCTCGGCACCCACCCCAAGCTCTACTGGAACGACGATTCCAAACCGGGGAGCGAGTGGGCGCGCTTCACGAAAAAGGTGATGCCCAAGGACAAGCTCTACGACACTTTGGACGAGGAGGAGAGCTACTCCTCCATAGTCGCCATGCCCGGCCACGGTCAGCTGGGCCTCGGCAGGCACTGGCACTTCATTAGCGTGATCGGCTGGATACTCTGCGGCCTGGTCTACGTGGTCCTGCTCTTCGCCACCGGCGAGTGGCGCCGGTACTGGCCCTACTCCTGGGAAGTCTTCCCGCAGGCGTTCGAGAACATGGTCACCTACCTCTCCTTCGACCTGCCCCCGACCCTGCCGGGCCAGCCCTACAACGCCGTGCAGATGCTCACCTACGGGGCGGTAGTTTTCATCCTCGCCCCTTTCCAGATCCTCACCGGCGCGGCCCAGTCCCCCGCCATAGAGGCCCGCTTCCCCTGGTTCGTCCAGGCCTTCGGCGGCAGGCAGTGGGCGCGGAGTTTGCACTTCCTGGCCCTTCTCGCCTTCCTGATCTTTATCGTCATCCACGTCTTCATGGTCGTCGTGCACGGCTTCGGCAAGGAGATGTCGAAGATGATCTTCGGCGCCGAGGTCTATCCGGTTACGGCGACCGTCATCACCTTCGTCGCGCTCGCAGGCCTCATCGTCCTCCACGTGGTCGCCACGAAGTACACCCTCGCCCGTCCCCGCAGCACCCAACGGCTGCTCGGGGCGGTAGTCCAGGGAACGCGCAAGCTCTTCCTCCACCCCCTGAAATCGCGCCAGGATTACTCCAAGAAAGACATCACCCCAGAGCACAGGGTCAACGGCAAGCCCCCGGACGCGGACTTCTACAAGATCATGGCCGCCCACAACTTCGCGGATTACAAGCTCGAGGTCGGCGGGCTGGTCGAGCGGCCGATGACCTTCACCCTGGAGGAGCTTCGCACCTTCCCGACGGATCAGACCCAGAGGGTGCTGCACAACTGCGTGCAGGGCTGGACGAGCATCGGGGAGTGGACCGGCATTCCCCTGCGCCATATCGTCGAGCTGGTCAGGCCGCTCCCCGAGGCGCGCCACGTCGTCTTTCTCTCCATGCAGGACTCGGGCAGGGACGAGCCGAGCGCCGACGGCGCGGGCCAGTTCTACGAGACCATAGACCTGGACTACGCCCACCACCCCCAGTGCATCCTCGCCTACGACATGAACGAGCGGCCGCTGCCCATCAAGCACGGCGCGCCCCTGCGGCTCCGCCTCGAGACGCAGGTCGGCTTCAAGATGGTGAAGTGGATCGAGCGCATAGAGTTCGTCTCCGACTACTCGAACATCGGCGAAGGTATGGGCGGCTGGCGCGAGGACAACATCTTCTACGACCGGGACGTGGGGATCTGAGGGGGGAGGCATGATCCTGGACGACAACAGAGAGCTCTCCGACGAGCAGAAGCGCAGGGTCCTGCGGAAGGCCGAGGAGCGAGGCCTCATCTGTGAGAGTTGCGGGTCGGGGGACTTCGAGGTCGGGGAGGCCCTGTACCTGGGGTTCCTGTTCCTCAGCGAGGATCAGGACGCCTACATGGTGGCCCTCACGTGCAAGCGACCTGGCTGCGAGTCCCCGCGGACCGGGATCCGGCTCCACCAGCTCGATTTTTTGTGGGAGGAGTAGACCCGAGATGAGGGACGAAACCGCTTGCGGGCCGCCCGGCATAGACGAGGACATGAGCGCGGTAGCCGCCGGTATCCGGGCGCTCCGCGAGCTGGCCCTCGACCCCGTCGGATCGGAAGACGGCGCACGGGTCTACGACTTCAGCATACGGTGGGGCGTGCTGATGTCCGGGCGCCTGAAGCGCCTGGAGCACTACTACCGGGCGGGAGAGCTAACGGAGGAGCAGGAGCGAGCCTACCGCCAGCTCAGGGGCGAGCTCGGGGAGGCGGCGCCGCTGGCCAAAGGCCTCGGCATCGGCTGGCCCACCGTGCCGCTGGAGGATTAGGTGCGGGGCTCCGGAGGACCCCGGTGATGGCCGTTCTTGCGCGGCAAACGGAGCGATGCGCTCCGCGAGAGAACGAATCCGAGCAGCTCTTGCGGCTCCTGGGGGAGGCGGGCTTCGGGATCGCCCGTCGGTCTTACGCCCCGCGGGAGGTGATCAAAGAAGAAGGAGATCGGGCGGCGCTCTACGTGTTGACCTCAGGGCTGGCCTTCCTGCTGACGGCCCGTCCTGCGAGGGGGGAGGCCGCGCTCGGGCTCCTCGAGGAGTGGGACGTTTTCGGGAGCCTGGCGTTCGCGCACGACCCCGCGCGAGGAGTCCTGGTGCGGGCGTTGACCGCGTGCACGGTGGCGAAGGTCCCGGGCCCCGCCCTGGAGGCGGCCGTGAGGCGAAACCCGCCCCTCGCCATGAAGCTCATGACCCTGCAGGACGCGCGGCTGGCCCGCTACGAGGAGTTCGTCGCCCGAGTCTGGCCCCGCAAAACCCTGGTCCGGCTCGCGGGAACCCTCCTGTTCCTCTGCGAACGGTTCCCCCGAGGGAGCCCGGACGCGGCCGGGCCGGCCGCTACCCGGGTGCGCCTTACCCTGGAGGACCTGGCGGCGATGGTCGTGTGCAGCCAGGAGTCGGTGGGCGCCGCGATGGGCGAGCTGAGGAAGAGGGGCCTCATAGACGTGCGGGGCGGTTTCATCACGGTGCTGGCCCCCGAGAAGCTACGAGAGGTCTCGGGCGGGCAGGCGGCCTCGCAATCGGGATCCGCCGGGCGCAGGGGAGCAATAGTTTAACCGGATCTTTACGGAATGCTTACGGGCGCCGACGGGTCGCTAACGTGGCGAGGCAAGAATCTTGTGGAGACCGGAAGGGGTGGTGCTCGAGAGACGAGTAAACGCGAGTTTCGAGAGGCGTCGCGAAGAGGCCCTCTTCGCCGTAGGGGCCACCGGCGGGTCCCCTACCTTCGGGGGTGCCGCGGTCGGTAGCACGTTCGGTGGCGTGGATGTGTCGAAGCAGAGGCCGAAAAATCGAGAAGGGGGTCGTTAATCAGATGAACGGCGATTCTAGGCCGGATTCTAGGCCGGAAGTGGTGGTGGTGACGGGCGCCTCGGCGGGCGTCGGACGGGCGGTGGCCCGGGAGTTCGGTCGGCACGGGGCGAAGGTGGCCCTGCTCGCCCGCAACGAGGAGGGGCTCGAGGGCGCCAGAGAGGAGATCGAGGCCGCCGGCGGCGAGGCCCTTACGATACCGACCGACGTGTCCGATTACGGGCAGGTCGAGGCGGCCGCGGAGAGGGCAGAGCGGGAGCTCGGCCCCATAGACGTGTGGGTCAACGACGCGATAGCGGTGATATTCGCGCCCTTCAAAGACATCGAGCCGGAGGACTTCAAGCGCTCCACCGAGGTCTGCTACCTCGGCGCCGTCTACGGGACGAAGGCGGCCCTCGAGCGCATGCTCCCGCGAGATCGGGGCACCATAGTGCAGGTGGGGAGCGCGCTCTCCTACCGGGCGATCCCGCTGCAATCCGCCTACTGCGGGGCGAAGCATGCCATGCGGGGCTTCACGGACTCCGTGCGCACAGAGCTCATGCACGACGGCTCGAACGTGCACATCACCATGGTGCAACTCCCCGCTATCAACACCCCGCAGTTCAACGTCTCCAAGACCACGCTGCCCAAGCACCCCCAGCCGGTGCCGCCGATCTACCAGCCGGAGGTGGCCGCCCGCGCGGTCTACTGGGCCGCGCACCGCAGGCGGCGCGAGGTGTGGGTCGGCGCGTCCTCGGCGATCGTGATAGCGGGCAACAAGCTGCTGCCGGGGCTGGGGGACTGGCACCTGGCCCGCACCGGCTACGGCTCACAGCAGACCGACACGCCCATCGACCCGGACCGGCCGAACAACCTCTACGCACCCGTGGCTGGCGACCACGGGGCGCACGGCAACTTCGACGGGCAGGCCCACGAGAAGAGCCCGCAGTTCTGGACGACCAGGCACCGCGCGGCGCTCCTCGCCGGCGGGCTCGGCCTGATGGGGGCCGCCCTCTCCGTGCTCAAGGGCAGGGACCGATGAAACCCGAGGAGCTGAGCCGCCAGCTGCGGCAGGGATCGGGCCGATTTTTGAGGAACCGGCGCGGCGTGATCGGCCTCTCCCTCGGCGCCATCGGCTCCCTCGGGGTCGTCTCCCTGTACCAGGTCGGCATCACGGGACGCGTGCCCGAGCCCCGGCTGCCCTACCTGGACGCCGACCGGGTGGACGCCGCGCCGGAGGCCTACGCGGTCCTGGCGATGCCCGACGGTTTCCTGGGCATAGCGAGCTACGCACTCACCGCGGCGCTCGCGGCGGCGGGCGGCGAGGACCGGGCTACCGACCGGCCCTGGATCCCGCTGGCGCTCGCCGCCAAGGTCGCGTTCGACGCCGTTCAGGCCGGCAAGCTCACCCTGGAGCAGTGGACGGAGCACCGGGCCTTCTGCCTGTGGTGCCTCGCCGCCGCCGGCGCAAGCTTCGCCGCGGCGCCGCTCGTCGTCCCCGAGGCCCGCACCGCCCTGCGCGAGCTTTTGTCGGAGAGGAGCTAAGGGATGCCGGCGGGCCGCCCGACACCGCCGGGCTTCGACGAGAACCCGACGGCGTGGTCGCGGCGTCTGCTCCTCGCGGCGCTCGCCCTCGCCGGGCTCTGCGTCTCCGTCTATCTGACGCTCTTCCAGGTCGGGGTCATCTCCGGCGTTTGGGACCCGTTCTTCCGGAGCCCGAAGGTGCTTACGTTTCTGGGCTTCCCGGACGCTGCCCTGGGCGCCTTGGCCTACGGGACGGAGATTGTCCTTCTCTCCATAGGCGGGGTCGAGAGGTGGCGCACGATGCCCTGGACCGTTCTCGCCCTCGGGATCGTGATCCTCTCGGGCGCTATCGTCAGCATCCTGCTCATCCTCATGCAGGCGTTCCTCGTGGACGCCTGGTGCACCCTGTGCCTGGCCTCGGCCGCGATCTCCTTGGCCATCTTCGGTTTGGGCTACGACGAGCCGCTGGCGGGCATCAAGTATCTGAAGCAGGTGCGCGCCTCGGGTGGCTCGCCCTGGCGCGCCCTGTGGGGCATGGAGGCCGACGGAAAGGGAGGGCGCACGAATGCCTGAGGAGAGCCGGTACCCGCCCATCGCGGACTACGCGCTCATAGCGGACGGCAACTCGACGGCGCTCGTCTCCCGCGCCGGGTCCATAGACTGGTGCTGCATTCAGCGCCTGGACGCCGGCAGCTGCTTCGGGCGTCTGCTCGACTGGGAGAGGGGCGGATTCTGCTCCATAACCCCGAAGGGCGAGACCCGAGGCTCCTCCCGGCGCTACGTCGAGGGCACGCTGGTCCTCGAGACGACGTTCGAGGCCGAGGGCGGCGAGGCGCGGCTCATCGACTGCTACGCGCTGCCGCCCGACCCGGAGGAGCAGCCGTCCCGGCAGATACTGCGCGTCGTCGAGGGCGTCACCGGGCACGTCGAGCTCCAACTCGAGATAGCTCCCCGCTTCGACTACGGCTCGATCGAGCCCTGGCTGCGGCAGGAAGGGGTGAGGGTATACAGCGCCATCGGCGGCAACGACGGGCTCCTGATCTCCTCTGACGCCGAGATCTCCCCTTCGGACGAGCACACCCTCAAGGCCACGATAACCGTCCACGCCGGAGACAGGTCGCGGCTCTCGATCCTGTCCGTGCCCCCCGAAAAACTGGACTACGACCGCCCCGAGGCCCCCGAAGCCGCCGAGATCGACCGCCGCCTCGACGACACCGTCGAACGCTGGCGGGGGTGGTCGTCGGACCTGCGGTTCGACGGCCCATACAAACCGGGCGTGCTCCGCTCCGCCATCGTCATAAAGGCCCTGATGAACGACCGGACGGGGGCGGTGGCGGCGGCCCCGACGACGTCCCTGCCGGAGAGCCCCGGCGGGAGCATGAACTGGGACTACCGCTACTCGTGGATAAGGGACTCCTTCTTCTCCGTGCGCTCGCTCACCGAGGTGGGCTTCGACGCCGCGGCCGACCACTTCCGCCGCTTTATAGGGCGCAGCGCCGCCGGGAGCGCCAAGAGCCTGCAGCTCATGTACGGGGTGGGCGGCGAGCGGCGCCTGACGGAGGAGACCCTCGACTACCTGGAGGGCTACCGCGGCGCCGCGCCCGTCAGGGTCGGCAACGCCGCGGCGGGCCAACTCCAGCTCGACATGTACGGGGAGCTGCTCGAACTGTCGTGGCGGTGGCACCGGCGGGGAAACTCCCCCGACGACGACTACTGGCGCTTTTTGCTTGGGCTCGTCGACGCCGCCGCCGAGCGCTGGTCGGAGCCGGACCAGGGCCTCTGGGAGCTGCGCGACGACCCCAAGCACTTCGTCCACTCCAAGGTCATGTGCTGGGCGACCCTGGATCGGGGGCTGCGCCTCGCCGAGGAGTGCCTGCGCAAGGCACCCGAGCGGCGCTGGAAGAAGGTGCGGGAGGAGATCCGTGAGGCCGTCGAGGCCGAGGGCTACGACCCCGGGCGCGGCGTCTTTACCCAGGCGTTTGGCAACAAGGACCTCGACGCGGCGCTCCTGCTCCTGCCCAGGGTGGACTTCGTGGACCACCGCGACGAGCGCATGGTCCGCACGGTGGACGCCGTCCGCGAGGACCTCGACGACGACGGCCTCCTCAAACGCTACCGCAGCGAGGACGTGCGGGAGGGCGCCTTCCTCGCCTGCTCTTTCTGGCTGGCGGAGTGCCTCGCCCATCAGGGGCGCCTCGACGATGCCCGGGCGGTCTTCGACCGAACTTTGGGCACGGCCAACGACCTCGACCTCTTCTCCGAGGAGTACGACACGCAGACAGGAGAGCTGCTGGGCAACTTCCCCCAGGGCCTCACGCACCTCTCGCACATCTCCGCGGCGGTCGCCATCGCAGAGCACCGGGGGGCGTAGCGACGGTACCCTCTTGACCCTGGCGGGCAGGCCGGGCAAGAGCCTGACCTGCCATTACAGTAGACAGGAGTAGCGCGCGAACAGGAAGGATGGGCGGATGAAAAGCAACTCTGTGCGGGTCGGTGACTTGCGGATGCGGTGGGAGGAGCAGGGCGAGGGCCGGCCCGCAATCTTCTTGCACGGCATTCCCACCTCGCCGCGGCTGTGGCGGCACGTGATCCCCCGGGTGCAAGGCGCCCGTTGCCTCGCGTGGGAGATGGTCGGCTACGGCGGCTCGATCCGGGAGGGTTGGGACCGGGACATCTCGGTGGGGCGGCAGGCCGATTACCTGGCCGCCTGGATGCGCGAGGTGGGGCTCGGGGACGGCGCCGTCGTCGTCGGGCACGACCTCGGCGGGGGCGTCGCCCAGATCCTCGCGGTGCACCACCCGGAGCTGGTGAAGGGCCTGGTGCTGACGAACTCGATCTGCTACGACTCCTGGCCGGTGTTGCCGGTGAGGGCCATACGGGCCTCCGGGCCCGTCTTCGCCCGCCTGCCCAACGGGGTCTTCCGCCTCGTCTACGCGGGGTTCATGCTCGGCGGCCACGACGAGCGGGCGGCCGCGAGGGAGTCGGCCGCCGAGCACGTGCCCTACTACGAGGCGGCGGGGGGCGCCGCGGCGCTCGTCCGCCAGGCCCGCTCCCTCGACGTCCGCGACACCCTGGCCGTTGCCGACCAGATTTCCCGGCTCGACGTGCCGGCGCGCATAGTCTGGGGGGTCGCGGACGGGTTTCAAAAGATCGGCTACGGTTACCGGCTCGCCTACGAGCTCGGGGCGGACCTCGAACGCGTAGAGGGCGGCAGGCACTTCGTCCCCGAGGACCACCCCGAGCCCGTGGCCCGGGCCGTGGGCGGCGTGCTCGAAGAGTCGGCCGTCTGACGGGGCGGGCGGCACTAATACCGGGCAGGAGACGATTTGCAGAACGACGGCGGTTACCAGGACAGGGTCGAGGGAAAGACGAGGATATTTCTGCGACCGCTGGCAAGCCCGGTGCCGCTGGCCTTCTTCGCCTTCGGCGTCGGGTCGTTCTTGCAGAGCACCCTGCAGCTCGGGTGGGTCCCCCAGAATGAGGTGCGGGACGTCGCCCTCATACTCGGGGCCTTCGTCTTCCCCGCGGAGCTCGTCGCCGCGATCTTCGCCTTCCTCGCCCGCGAAACCTTGGGGGCTACGGTCCTCGGCGTCTTCTCCTTTGCCTGGCTCGGTAGCGCCCTGGTCATCTACTCCTCGGCGCCCGACACGACGAGCGGCCCTCTAGGCTACTTCGACCTCTCCCTCGCCGTGATACTGGTGTTCATCGGGGTGATGGCCGCGATGGGCAAGCCGGTGCTCGCCGCGGTGATCGTGCTTGCCTCCGCCCGCTTCGCCCTGAACGGCCTCTACGAGGTCCTTGGGAGCTCGGGCGTGCAGACCGCGAGCGGCTACGTCGGGCTGTTGATCGCCGCGGTCTCGCTCTACGGGGGGCTGGCATTCGGGATCGAGGACATCCGACGCCGGGCCGTCCTTCCCCTGGGCCGCCGCGGGGAGGCCGCCCGGGCCTTCGAGGGCGACTTGGGGGAGCAGGTCGGCCCCGTCGAGTCCGAGGCCGGGGTCCGCAAGCAGCTGTAGGATCGGAGTAAGCATTGGGCGAAGGGATAGTCCTCGGCGGCCTTGGTTTGTTGTTCGCGTTGTTCTTGGTGGCGCTGAACGGCCTGTTCGTGACGGCGGAGTTCGCGTTCACGAGGCTCAGGGCGACGAGGGTCGAGTCGATGGTGCGGGAGGGCAAGGCCTCGGCGGGGCTGGTCAGGGAGGCCACGCAGAACCTCGACGGTTACCTCGCCGTCTGCCAGGTTGGCATCACGATCGCCTCGCTGGGCCTGGGCGCCCTGGGCGAGCCCGCGATCGCCAGCGTTATCCGACCGCTGCTGTCACCTCTTCTGTCGGAGGGTCTGGTCCATACCGTCTCCTTCGCCTTGGCCTTCGGCATAATTACCTTCTTGCACGTCACCTACGGCGAGCTGGCCTCCAAGAGCATAGCCATAGCCAAGCCCGAGGGCAGCGCGCAGTTTACGGCGCCGTTCATGAAGTTCTTCTACTACGTGTTTTTGCCCGCCATCTGGCTGTTCAACGGCACCGCCAACCTCTCCACCAGGCTCCTCGGCATCCCGGCGCCCTCGGAGGTAGAGGAGGGGCACTCCGAAGAGGAGTTGCACGCGCTGGTGGGCCAGTCCGGCAGGCAGGGTGTCCTGGAGCGGGAGGAGGCGTCCAGGGTCAGGAATATGCTGGAGCTGGACGAGAGGTCGGCGCGCGAGGTCATGGAGCCCAGGACGGAGGTCGCGGCGCTTCCGGCTGGCACGCGGCTCGCTCAGCTGATCTCGCTGGCGGCGGAGGGCAACCAGGTCCGCTACCCCGTCTGCGAGGACGGCGACGCCCTCCGGGTCGTCGGAGCGGTGCACGTCAAGGACGTCCTGCGCGCCGCGAGGGCCCAAGGGGGCCTCGAGGGGGAGGCGACCGCCCGGGAGATCATGCGCGAGGTCGTGACCGTCCCGGAGAGCCGGCGCGCGGATATGGTGCTGGAAGACCTCAGGGAGAGGGGGCTTCGGGTGGCCGTGGTCGTGGACGAGTGGGGGGCTTTCGAGGGCATCATCACCGTGGAGCACATCCTGGAGAGGATCGTCGGCGACATACCGGAAGAGTGGGAGCCCGAGCCGGAGCCGGGCGTCCGCGAGCTCGACGACGGTTCCTTTGCCGTGCGCGGCAGCGTCGCCGTCCGCGACGTCAACGACGCCCTGGGGGCTGGCTTTGAGCTCAGGCGATTCGGCACCATCGGCGGCGTCGTGTTCGGGGCCCTGGGCCGCGCGCCTGAGGTGGGCGACGAGGTTCGACTCGACGGGTACGCCCTGCGCGTGGAGGAGACCGACGGCGCGCGCGTCTCCCAAATAAACGCGCGGAGGGAGGGGTGACGGCGCACGATACGCTCGTGGGCCCGGTGGCGGCCGTCGGGGGATGCTCCCGGTGCTCGGGATTCCCCGGGAGTGGGTCCGGCTATCCCCTAGATGTCGGCGAAGGGGTGGCCGGCGCCGCGCAGATCGGGTTCCGACCTATCGCTCGCCCCGACTTGGGGGAGGACGCCGGACCTCGGAGCAGGCCGCCGTACCTCCGCTGAGGGGCGTCTGCGCGGCGGCTCGAAGTACCCTGGGGAGCATCGCCGCCACGCCCGGGGCGCCGAGGAGGACGGGCGTCGCAGGCTTACACGCCCTTTACGTGACGCTAACGAGGCTTTACGAAGCCCCAACCGTTGCGGCTGATAATGCGAACGAGCGACTTTGCCGCGGCATATCTACCACGGCATGCCCCGCAACGAGCGCCGCTGCGTCCACCGGTCTCGGATCGTCCGGGCCCGACCGCCGGTAAGGCGCTGTCGGTGGGGGGTGGCGCCGAACGGCGGACGATCGGGACGAGACCGAAGGGAGGTAGCGAGACAATGACGGACGGCTCGACCGTCGGGGTCATTCACAACCCGGCCTCCGGGGGGGGCGCCGGCGCCCCCGAAGGTCTCTTACGCGGCACGGATGGCCTCAGGCCAAAGGTGATCGTCACCGAAGGGCGGGGCGACGCCTGCGAGGTGGCCCGGGAGCAGCGCGAGGGGCTCCTCGTGGTGGCCGGGGGCGACGGAACGGTCAACGAGGTTGTGAACGGACTCGGGGAGGCCGGCTTTCCCGAGCGCGTCACGCTGGCGGTCCTGCCGACGGGGACCGGGAACGACTGGGCCAGGACCCTCGGGATGCCGGACGACCCCGAGGGGGCCTGGGATACGATCCGGGCCGGACGCACCCGGGCCTTGGACGTGGCCCGCGTCAGACTCCATGGGGCCGAAGAGCGATTTTTCGTCAACGCGGCCGTCGGGGGCGTGGGCGCGGAGGTCTCCGAGGCCGCCGACGACTCGAACCTGAAGGCCAGGTGGGGCTCACTAACCTACCTGCGCGCTTCTCTCGGGGCCGCCCGGAAGCTCCGGGCGCACGACGTCGAGCTCACCCTCGACGGCGCGCACCACCGGTTGCGCGCCGTAAGCGTGGTCGTCGGCAACTGCCGCTACGCCGGGGGCGGTCGGCCCGCAGCCCCTAGGGCAAACCCCGAAGACGGGCTTTTGGACGTCGTGGTCGTGGAATACGCCGGGCCGGGTAAGGCCCTCGCGCTTGCCCCCACGACCCTGACGAGACCGGACTACTTGGACGAAGACGGGGTCTTCTTTGCTCGGGCCAAGAGGATCGAGGTGCGGTCCTTTCCGCCCAGCCTGAAGTTTAACTGCGACGGGGAGGTGCTCGGGCGGGGGCCCGCGAAGTTCTCGCTCGTGCCCCGGGTTCTCAAGGTGATAGTCGGCCCCGGCTACGCGCCCGATCCCAGGCAATCGGACGAAGCCCGGGACGTCCGCCCTAGGAGGAACGCTTGATTTCAACGCTGATAACGCTGGGCCTCGCCCCCGCCGCGACCCTGATCTCGATCTTGTGTACGGGCGGCGCGCGCAGCGGAGGACGACGGTGAAGCGGGCGAAGACTGCAGATGGGTTGCCGGGGACCCGCGTCGCGGGCAGTGCGACGGAAGACTGCGTGGGCAGAGTACGGGTACGCGAGGAGGGGCGAGGGGAGATCTCGATCGAGCTCTTCGGGGAACTCGACGTCGCCACGGCGGACGGCCTCCGGGAGATCCTCGTTCGGGCATCCACCTCGGGGCTGCCCGTTGTCGTGGATCTCTCCAGGGTGAGCTTCATGGACTCGTCTTGCCTGCGGGAGCTGGTAGTCCACCAGAGGTTGCGGCCTGGCCGTGTGGCCCTGTGCGACCCCTCCCCGCAGGTCGAGCTCAGCGCGGCGGCGTGCGGCGTGGAGGCTAGTATCTACTTCTGCTCCGCCGCGCGCGACCGCGGCGAGGCCGTCGGGGCACCGCGTCGCGCCCGGGGAGGGGAGAGAGGGTATTGGTGAGCGCGAAGGAGATGAGGCGGTACGCGCTCGGCGCCAGGGACGGCTCGGTGGGCCGCGTTCACGGGATCTGCACGGCGACGCACAGCCCGGCTACGTTCGTGTGAGCATGGGGCTTCGAGCGGGCTTTCTCCGCCCGTGGACTGTTCTCATCCCGGCGCAAATGATCGCCGTCGACGGGGCGCGGCGCATCCTCGCGCTGCACTAGGAAGACACCTTGACGGGCCGTACCGCCTCGCGGCGAACGGCGACGACGCTGCCGGGCATCTTCCTGGGCACGCGGCCGGCAAGGAGTGGTAGGCGGCCGGTCGGCCCACGGTCGTTGAGGGGGCGGATGGGTGCTACCGGCAGACGGCGACCGCCGTCGCAGGCGTGGCTCGGGTGGCAAGGGAATTCCGGCCCGCGGCAAGTAAGTTTGCCGACTATCGGCTCGAACAGACCAGCCAGGATCAACACCTTCCCGAGGTAGACCCCAGGCCGCTCGCGTCGTTCCGGCGGGACGTCCGGCACCCCGGCGAGGTGCCGCTCCCCTGCGGTCGGCGGTCATTCCCCTGCTCGCCGAGCTCCTGGCCGCAATAATCCCTGGCCGATTGAAAAACCGGCAGCAGTGGTTTATAGATCACGAAACAGTCTTTCGCGACGATCGACGCTTCGGGTACCACAACCCATACACAGGACGGAAGGTGCACGTTGCACTACACCAGGGACCAAAAGCTACCTCTCGAGAACAGGCACACCTCGAAGAACAATTGGCTACTACCGACCGACGAGATGTTTCTTGTCGGTGTAGAATCGTAACAATATGCGACTAATCATCTCCGAGAAAGCCAATACGGCCAAGAAGGTCTCCCAGTTTTTGGCGGAGGGTCCGGTCAAGGAGGGCAAGCACCGCTCCGTGCCGCACCAGACGTTCACGTGGAAGGGCGAGGAGACCGTTTCGGTGGGGCTCAAGGGGCACGTCTTGAACCCCGAGTACCCGGAGCAGTACTCGAACTGGCAGAAGGTCGAGCCGCGGGAGCTTATAGACGCCGAGATCCTGAAGTCCGTCTCCGAGAAGGGCGTTGCCGACGCGGTCAAGTCCCTCTCCAAGAAGGCGGACAGGGTGGTCATCGCGACGGACTTCGACCGCGAGGGGGAGCTTATAGGGGTCGAAGCCCTCTCCCTGGTCTTCGAGGCGAACCCGAAGCTCGTCGACCACGTCGAGCGGGCGCGGTTCTCCGCGCTAACCCCTGGCGAGGTGCGCCGGGCCTTCGACGAGCTCGTCGAGGTCTCCAGGGAGCTCGCGGAGGCGGGTGAGGCCCGCCAGGATATCGACCTGATCTGGGGCGCCACCCTGACCCGGTGGGTCTCGCGCGCCACGAAGCGCTACGGACCCGCCTTCCTCTCCGTCGGCCGCGTCCAGTCCCCGACGCTCGTCCTTATAGCCGAGCGCGAGAAGGAGCGCCGCGCGTTCGTCCCGGTGCCCTACTGGGAACTGGAAGTCAACCTCAAGAACGGCGAGCCGTTCACCGTCCGCCACGGGACCGCCCGCTTCGACGAAGAGGCGAAGGTCAAAGAGGCCTACGAGAACATAGCCGAAGAGGCGACCGTCACCGAGGTGCAGCAGAAGTCCGCCACCCGCAAAGCGCCGACGCCTTTCAACACTACCGCGTTCCTCACGGCGGCGTCGAGCCTCGGGTACAGCCCTTCGAGGGCGGCCCGGCTCGCCGAGGACCTCTACACGGACGGCTACATCTCCTACCCCCGGACGGACAACACCGTCTACCCCAGCTCGCTGGACCTGCGGGAGGTGCTCGGGTACCTGGGGCGCGTCGAGGGGGCCGGGCCGTACGCCGAGAAGCTGCTCCAGGGCGAGAAGGTCCAGCCGACGCGGGGCAAGAAGGAGACGACGGACCACCCCCCGATCTACCCGACCGGATACGCCTCGAAGGCCGCGCTCAGGGACGACCAGTGGAAGATCTACCAGCTCGTCGTCCGCCGCTTCCTCGCCACGCTCTCCGAACCGTCGAAGTCCCTGCGCACGACTTTACGCTTCGACTCCGGCGGCGAGCCGCTCACCACGGGCGGCACGGTCGTCACCGAAGAGGGCTGGCTCGGGGTCTATCCCTACAGCCGCCGCGCCGACGAGGAGATACCGGACCTCAAGGAAGGCGACGTCGTGAAGGTCGTCGGCAAGGAGATCCACGCGAAAGAGACCCAGCCGCCAGGACGCTACGGCGCCGGACGCCTCATAAACGTGATGGAGGACCTCGGGCTAGGCACCAAGGCGACGCGCCCGAACATCATCCAGAACCTGTACGACCGCGGCTACGTCCACGACGACCCGCTCGTGCCGACGGAGAAGGGCGTGAAGGTGGCCGAAGCCCTCACGGACTTCGCCTCCGAGATAGCCTCCCATGAGATGACCGCCGAGCTCGAGAAGAGCATGGACGCGATCTCTGAGGGCAAGATCTCCAAAGACTCCGTCGTCGACGAGTCCCGCGACGTGCTCCGCCGCGTCTACGACAACCTCCAGACCGTCGAGACGGAGTTCGCGGACATCGTCTGGGAGGGCATCCGTACCGACGAGACTTTGGGCAAGTGCCCCGAGAGCGGGCACGACCTCATAGTCCGCCGCAGCCGCAAGAGCCGCAAGCGCTTCGTCGGCTGCTCGGGCTACCCCGACTGCAACGTTACCTACCCGCTGCCGCAGCGGGGTGAGATCATACCTTTGGGCACCACGTGCGACGCCTGCGGATCGCCCGAGATCAAGGTGCTCGGCGGCAAGCGCCCCTGGGTAACGTGCATCAACATGGATTGCCCGAAGAAGCTCGCCCAAAAGGAGGCGGCCGAGAAGGCCGCGAAGGAACAGCAGGAGGGGGGCGACCCATCAGAGGAGAGCGCGAAAGAACCGGTGAAGTCCACCACGTAGGCGACAGGCTCGACCTCGTCCCCCCGGGTGAACGCCCGATACCATCCCCATCGCCCCTGACGAGGCTCGGCGGCTACTGCTCCTACTCGCCATCGCCGCCGTGGTTTGCTATTCTGCCGCCCTTTAGTTAAGGTATACGGAGAAAGCGTTAAAAAGTGAGAAGGTATTGACCCCCGTAATCGGCGTAACGGCCACATTAAAAGAGGACGTTGACCAGGTAGCGGAGCGCCCCTTAGGGCACTTCGTGCGGGCCGATCTGGACTACGTCTCGGGAGTTGCCGAGGCCGGCGGGGCGCCAGTGGTGTTGCCGCCGCTGGGCGAGCGGCGGATGGCTGAGGCCGTGATCGGGGGCCTCGACGGCCTCCTCCTGAGCGGGGGGAGCGACCTCGACCCCGGCTACTACGGTGAGGGGCCAGTGCCGGAGCTGGGTCCGACCATCCCCGAGCGGGACGCCTTCGAGGTCGCGCTCTTGGAGGCGGCGCTGGCGCGGGGGATACCGGTGTTCGGGATCTGCCGGGGGCTTCAGGTCTTGAACGTGGTTCTCGGGGGCACGCTCTACCAGGACCTCCCTTCGCAGTTCGGCGGGGACGTGCTCAAGCACCGCCAGACCACGCCCAAGTGGCAGGCCACGCACGAGGTCGAGGTGCGGGACGGGTCTTACCTCGCCGAGGTTGCGGGGCGGGGTGTGGTGAAGGTCAACTCCTACCACCACCAGGGGATCAAGGATCTAGCCGACGGTCTTGTGGTCTCGGCTCGCTCCGCCGACGGGGTGATAGAGGCCATCGAGGGGACGGACCTCTCGAACCGCTGGCTGGTCGGCGTGCAGTGGCACGCGGAGGCCATGCGCGGGGCCAGCCGGCAGCAGCGCGCCCTCTTCGAGGCCCACGTCTCCGCCGCCGAGCACCACGCCAGGCGCCAGGCCGCGGCATAGGCCAGGCCATAGGCAGGGCCGCGCCGGGACCTCCCCCAGCCGCCCCCGACCGGGGGCTCTTCGTGACCATAGAGGGGCTGGATTTCTCTGGCAAGTCCACGCTGGTCCGCGCCCTGAAGGATCTGGCGGACGCTTCCGAGGCCCACTTCACGCGCGAACCGGGGGGCACGCCGGTCGCCGAGAGGATCCGGGACATCCTGCTCGATCCGGAGGCCGAGATGGACGCCTGGACTGAGGCGTACCTCTACGCCGCGGCGCGGGCGGACCACGCGCGGACGGAGATCCTGCCCCGCCTGGAGCGCGGGCAGGACGTGGTCTGCGAGCGCTATCTCGACTCCAGCCTCGCCTACCAGGGTTTCGGGAGGGGGCTCGGGTTCGAAGCGGTCCGCGCGCTCAACTCCTACGCGGTCCGGGCCGCGATGCCCGACAGGACCTTCTACCTGCGCCTGGACCCCGAAGAGCGCGAGAGGCGGGCGGCCACGCTCGGGGCCCCGCTCGACAGGATCGAGGCCGTCGGGGCGGATTTTATGCGGCGCGTGGAAGAGGGATTCGAGGAGCTGACGAACCGAGAGCCCGGGCGCATCGAGGTCCTCGACGCCACGCGCCCGCCGCGGGAGCTCGCGGGGTTGGTGGTGGAGAGGATACGGATGCTGCACTACACTCGGGGCGAAGGGGACAGCTAAGGAGGATTATGAACCGCGGACCGGGCGGGAACAGGCGCGGGCAGTACATGGGCTGGGGCGTCGGCATCGGCATAGCCATAGGCGCCGGTATCGGAGCGGCGCTCCAGGCGCGCGGAGACGACGATGGCTGAGGCGGTGACCTTCGAGGGCATTCTCGGCAACGAGGCCGCCGTCCGGCTGCTGGAGAACGCCCTGAAGACGGGCCAGGTCGCCCACGCTTACCTGTTCTTCGGACCAGCGGGGGTCGGCAAGCGGACGGTTGCGCGGCGCTTCGGGGCGGCGCTCGTTGCCGGGGGGGACCCGGCGGCCGAGGACCGGGCGCGGCGGGGGCTGCACCCCGACCTCGCGGAGATCCGGCCCGAGGGTGCCTTCACGACCATCGGGCAGGTGCGCGAGATCCTGCGCCTGGCTTCAGGCCGTCCTTTCGAGGGTGCGCGCCGGGTCTTTATCTTGGAGGCGGACACGCTGAACGTGCAGGCGGCGAACGCTCTGTTGAAGACGCTCGAGGAGCCGGAGGGGGAGTCCGTCTTCGTGCTGCTGGCCGGCTCCCGCGAGGGGGTTCTGCCCACGATTCTCTCCCGCGCCCAAGCCGTCAGGTTCAACCCCGTGCCAATGGCGGAGGTGGAAGGGTTCCTGCGCGGGCGCGGCGTAGAGGAGCCCGCGCTCGCGGCGGCGCTCGGGAGGGGCAGCGTCGGGCTGGCGTTGCGCTACGCGGAAGACCCCGAGCTAAAGGAGTTGCGCGGGGCGGTCTTCGGGGCGGGGTTCTCCATCGTGGAGGATTTCGAGGGGCGCCACGGGGCGGTAGAGGAGATCGTGGGCCGGGCCGAGGCGCTGGGGGCGGCGCGGGAGAAGGAGGTCCTCGATGCCGCCGAGGAGCCCGACCGGCGGGCGAAGGACGGGGCGAAGCGGGCGGGCAGGGCGGCGAGGGACGCGGCGGTGCGCGAGGCCATCGACCTTCTCGCCCTGATGTACCGGGACGTGGCGGCCGTGGCGGTCGGGGCGGAGGAGCTGGTGGCGAACGCGGACCGGGTGGAGGAGCTGCGGGCCCGGGCAGACGAGCACCCCGGCGCGGACTGGGCCGGGGCGGCGCTGGCCCTGGGGGAAGCCCGGTTGGCGCTTGCGTATAATGTCTCACCGGAGGCGATCCTGGAGGTGGCGTTATCACGGATACGGCGGAACATACTAGAACCCTTCCGAGGCTCGTCGACGTCCGCATCCCGGGCTGGGGCGTAGCCAGGCTCTGCTACGCCCGCGACCTCGACCTCAGGGTGGGCCGCCGGGTGGTCGTCGCGACCGAGGTCGGGGACTTTGTAGGCCGGGTGGCGCTCACGCCCCGCCGCAGGGAGCCCTACGCCGACCCCTACGACATCGTGCGCGTCGTGACCGAGGAAGACGAGCGCGAGGAGGACCGCAACAGGGAGCTCGGGCGCGAGATCCGCGAGGAGGCCCGCAAGCTCGCCCGCGACCACCGGATCGGGGGCGTGGAGTTTATAGGGTGCGACGTCTCTTTGGACGGCGAGTACGTCGAGGTCAAGTACCAGGCGGACGAGAAGCAGCTTGACCTGCGGCCGGTGAAGGACGGGCTCCAGCGCGCCTACCACGCCCAGGTAACGCTGCGCCGGTTCGGCTTTCTCGACCGTTCGGGGGACGCGGGCGGCTGCGACACCTGCGGGCTGCCGCTGTGCTGCGCTACGTGGAGCGGGGCCAGGGACCTCGGGCCGGTCAACGTCAGGCTCGCCAAGCAGCAGGGCGTGACGCCGAACGAGAAGATCATCGGCTGCTGCGGCGAGGTGAAGTGCTGCATGCGCTACGAGCACGACGCCTACAAGGAGTTCAAGGAGCGCGCGCCGTTCCGGAACTCCATCGTCAAGCTCGGCGAGAGGGACGGCAAGGTAGTAGATTACTCGATGGTGAGGGACTCGGTGGTAGTCCAGGTGGGCCCCAAGCGCTCGGACCAGGAGATCGTACCCCTCGGCCGCCTCGCCCGCGACAACCCCGGCGTCGAGCCCGCGGACCCGGAGGACTGGGACCTGCCGGAGACCGACGACACGGACAGAGCCCGGGAAGACTAGGCCCGTGGCGGACAACCTGTGCGACGTGCCGGGCGTGCTCGTCGGCCACGCCACAGACCGCGAGGGCCTCACCGGCTGCACGGTGGTCCTCTTCGAAGACCCCGACGGCGCAGTCGTGGGCGTCGACGTGCGGGGCTCCTCGCCCGGCACCCGCGAGACGGACCGTTTGGGTCCCATCGGGGCGGTCAGGGGCACCCACGGCCTCTTGCTGACCGGCGGCAGCGCCTTCGGCCTCGCCGCCGCCGACGGCGTCGTCCGCTTCCTGGAGGAGAAGGGCGTCGGCCTCGATATCGGCGTCGCCCGCATCCCGCTCGTCTCCGCGGCCGTCCTCTTCGACCTCGTCGTGGGGGACCCGGCCGCCCGCCCCGACGCGGCGATGGGCTACGGGGCCGCCGTCTCGGCGAAGGCCGGAAACTTCGATCAGGGGAGCGTCGGGGCCGGGACCGGCGCGAGCGTCGGGAAGGTGCTGGGCATGGACCGGGCCATGAAGGGCGGCATCGGAAGCGCGTCCGTGGAGCTGGGTGACGGTCTCATCGTCGCCGCCCTCGCCGCCGTGAACGCCTTCGGCGACGTCCGCGACCCCGAGACGGGGGAGACCCTCGCCGGCCCGCGCCGGGAGGACGGTACGCTGGGTGACACGGCCTGCCTGCTGCCGCAGGCGGCCTCGCGGCTCCGGTGGGGGGAGAACACCACTTTGGGCATCGTGGCGACCAACGCCCGGCTCACAAAGCCCCAGGCCGTCAAGGTCGCCCAGATGGCCCACGACGGCCTCGCGCGCGCCGTGCATCCCGTCCACACCACGGTGGACGGGGACGTGGTCTTCGCCGCCTCGGTCGGTACCGTTGATGCGGTCGTCGACGTGATCGGGGCGTGGGGGGCGCGCGCGATGCAAGAGGCCATCCTGCGGGCCGTCCGGTCCGCAAAAGGCATCCCGGGCATACCCTCGATCTCCGAGTACGCTGCCAGGTGACCCTTGTCTAACTCCTGCCGGCGGAGCAGTCCGCTCTACCGTCTTCGCCCGGCGAGCCTCCCCCGGCCCGCGAGACTTCGGATAACCGCCCAGAGCAGGCTCCCTCGACGGACCTCCGGAGCGGCGACGCTTACTCCCCCGAGTCATCGGCAGGTAAGCGCGTAGCAGACCCCCGACCATGACCCGACGCCGAGCCCCGGCGCACGCCGGCCGCGGCCAGCACAATGATCCTCTTCCAATCGCCGAAAGCCGCGCCCAGTGTCGCCCCGATCACCGCTTCCGTGACCGCGTTCCCTATATGCCTCGTGGGGCACTTCAGGAGCGCCTGCGGTACGCGAGCGGAGAGAATGGGCTTCTCTTAAGTATCTTCCACGAGAAGCTCTGAGGGCTCGACGTCCAGGGCTTCGGCAAGTTTTTCGACTGTCTCGCCCTCCGCGACCCCGCCGCCCAGTTCCAGCTCGTTTATGTGCTCGTAGGAAACCCCGCTATGTTCCTCCAACCGGCGCGGCGTGAGCCCCCTGGACATCCTGATGTCCCGCAAGCGTTCCCCGTTTACCTCCGAGGATTCTCTCTCTTCCATACCAACACTCCTCCAAAATAGCCTTGACGTGCTAAACGTTGGTTGTACAGGGTTACGCTCATAAAGTCTGTACGCTGGTGAGCTGCTAGAAAAGGGTTGCCATCGCCCTCTAAGATGGTTGGTCCGCCGGACGGAACAATCCCTCTCGAACAGGTAGCTTACCAGGTCAACCCTTCGGCGAGTTTGTCGCCAACGTAGTCGACCACATTCCTTTGGCGGTCGTAAGTTAGGGTTGTCGGGTAGAGTGCCCCTCTTCTTGGTTTGATGGTTCCCCTTCACCGCCTGCCAGCTCCTCTTCGGCCGACTTCAGGGCCTCCTGCGCCTCCTGGAAGTGCTCTTGCACTGCTTCCTTATCGAAGGGAAGAGCAGCGTCTGGAGCCGATTCCACACCCTCGACCACCTCCGCGACCTCCTCGGCAGCGGTTTCCACCTCCCCTTTGGCGGTCCCCACTCTCGTCCTCAGCTTCGCCAGGATCTGGTCTAGAGGACCTTTGGTAGGACCTTCTGTGACTTCTTCGTCTAGAGGAACGCTAACGGTGAACTTGTCGTAGAAGGTGTTCTCCTCGGCAACGCCCTTGCGCTCAAGTAGCTCAATGGCGGCGTCGACCATGGGTGGAGGGCCGCAGAGATAAGCCTCCACGCCGGTCAAGTCGTCCTCCAGGCGATCGACGACCTCCGTGATCAGGCCCGTCTCCCCGTCCCATTCGTCCTCGGGTCCGGCCTCGGACAGGGCCGGCACGAACCGGAACCTGGGCAAGCGCTCGGACATCTCCTGCAGCTTGTCCAGGTAGAAGAGGTCCTTCCGCGTACGGGCGCCGTAGTAGTAGGTAACCTTCCGGTCGATGCCCTGCGCGTCCATGTAGCTGAGCAGCGCCCAGAGCGGTCCCATACCGGCACCGCCTCCGACGAAAACCATGTCGCGCTCGGAGTCCTCGCGCAACGTGAAGGTGCCGTACGGTCCTGTTACCTGCAGCCTATCGCCGACCTTGAGCTCGTCCTCCAGAAAAAGGGTCGACATCTTTCCACCCGGGTAGAGCTTGATCATGAACTCCAGAACGTCGTCGCGAGCAGCGGGAACAGCGGTACCTACGTTCGAAAGGGAATAGGAGCGGGTTTCCTCGCTTCCGGGAAGCGTGATCTCGACGTACTGCCCGGTGATCCAGTTCATCTCCGGCGGATCCACCAGCTTGAGCACCAGCCGGCGGATGTCGTGTGTCAGCTCCCCGATCTCCTCAACCTCGGCCTGCACCGTCTGGATGGGCACGCCCGACTCCAGCATGTGCTCGTCGAAGTTGATGAGCTCGATCACCATGTCGCTGTAGGCGTGGGCGCGGCACAGCAGGACGTAGCCCTCCTCGCTCTCGTACTCGGGCAACGCGAAGGTGGAATAACGGGCCATCTCTATGTCGCCCTCCAGGACGAACGACTTGCACGCAGAGCATTGCCCTTCCTTGCACCCGTGCATGAGCATGACAC
>DASYWA010000158.1:0-7909 GCA_035936475.1 Rubrobacter sp.
CCTGAAGACCGACCAGCGTTCGAGCGTCGCCCCGGCGAGTACCAGCGCGCCGCCGGCCACCGCCGCCGGGCGTCGCCGACGGCCGGCGAAGGCCGTGAGGACCGCCCCGGCCACGGAGAAGACCTTCGAGAGCTTGTCGAAGCGCCCGGCCTCCTCCTTCTCGTAGGGCTCGGCCAGGAACCCGCCCAACCGGCGTTTCATGAGCGCGGAGGCCCCGATCTCGGCGAGCGCCCCGCCGGCGGCCAGGCGGCGGGCCGGGCCGGCTTCGCCCACCGGCGTGAGGATCGCGGCGGCCGCCCCCGCGCTCGCCGCGGAGGAGGCCGCGAAGACGAGCGGAAGCTCTCGACGGGCCTCGTGCCACACCGGCACAGACGTGTCCGTGATGAGCACCGCCGTGTAGGTGGCGAGCGCCGGGCCCAGCAGGGCCGAGACCACCTCGCAGGCGCGTCCGAGCCGCGGGAAGACGCCGAGCACCTCGCTCGTCGCGGCGATGCCGGTCGCGGTACCGAAGGCGGAGAGGACCCAGGTCCCCACGCTCATCGGAGAGGTCGGCTTTACGACCCTGAGCATGTTGTAGAAGCGCTCCGGCCTGCCCAGATCGGAGATGAGCAAGACCGGGCTAACCACAACCGCGCCCAGGGCGGCGAGGAGCGCGCGCCGCGCGAGCTTGTCGTTGCCGGCCAGGCGCGCGACGAGGGCGAGGTCCGCCGACGCACCCGCGAGGCCCCCGGCGAAGAAGTACCACGGGATCTCCCAGCTCCATACCGGCTCTTTGAGGACGGCCCTGCCGTAGTAGTTTCGCACCGCTTCCTCGGGAACCTCCCTCACCCGGCCCCGCCCGTCTGGCCGGGCTCCCTGCTGGGTCGCCGAGTGTACCGGCTCGTAGTAGCCCCCGCTCCGCGACCCGCTCATCGGTTGCCCCCCAAGAACGCGGCGGCCACCCCGGCGGCCAGGGCCCCCGCCGCGACCGCCGCAGGCCCCCACAGGCTGCCGAACCGGCGTGTGACCACCTCGGGGTCGGGCGGCAGGCGGTAGACCTCGGGGTCGTCGAGCAGGAGGAAGAAGGCGCCCATGCCGTACTCCTCCTCGTCGGCCCCGTAGAGCCGGGCGCCCTCGGCGCCGGCCTCGACGAGCATCTCCAACCTGCCGTTGGCCTTCTCCCTAAGCTCGTCGAGGGGACCATACTGGATGGAATCGGTGGGACAAGCCTGGGCGCACGCGGGCTCGAGACCGCCCTTCTGCCGGTCGTAGCACATCGTGCACTTCCACACCCGCCCGTCCCCCTCGCGCTGGTCGAGGACGCCGAAGGGGCAGGCCGGCACGCAGTAGCCGCAGCCGTTGCAGATGTCCTCCTGGACGACCACCGTACCGAACTCTGTGCGGAACAGCGATCCCGTCGGGCAAACGTCCAGGCAAGGAGCGTCCGTGCAGTGCTTGCAGACGTCCGAGCTCATCAGCCACCGGAAGTCCGGCTCGCCCACTATGGAGGGGGTACCGAGCCCCGCCTCCTGCTGCACGAACACGGGCTTGCGCTGCTCGATAAAGGCGACGTGGCGCCAGTTGTCCGCGCCGAGCTCGCCGGTGTTGTCGTAGGAGTTGCCGGTGAGCTCTCCTATGGTGTCGGGGACGTCGTTCCACTCCTTGCAGGCGACCTCGCAGGCCTTGCAGCCGATGCACACGCTCGTGTCGGTGAAGAAGCCCATGCGAGGCTGCTGCTCACCATCGTAGGTCTTGTGGCCGAGCGGGATCACGGGCCGCGTCTGCGGCGTCTCGCGGCCCTCGACGTTCATGGCGTCGGTCGTCCCCGAGCCCGGGATGACGTTCGCTTCGCCCGTCGCCTCGCTCACGACCCACCTCCTCCGTTGTCGCTTGCGTCCAGACGGTCGGCGAACTCCCCGACGCGCTCGGCCCCGATCCTGCGCCGGTAGCCCTCGACGAACTCGACGAGGGCTTCGCCGCGCGGCCTCCTGCCGGGCCGGATGTCGCAGGTGGCGGCCTTGTACTCGCCGATGTGGACGTTCGGGTCGAGGGCGAGCCCCAGCAAGTCGTTCGCCGCGTCGCCGGTCACGACGCCCTTGCTGCCCCAGTGGTAGGGCATACCCACGAGGTACGTCTTCTTGCCCTGCACCAAGAGCGGCGCGAGCCGGTCCGTTACCAGCACCCGTGCCTCTATGGCCGTGCGCGTGGTAACGATCGTGGCCCAGCCGCCGTTCTCGAGGCCGGCGATCTCGGCGAGCTCCGGCGAGACCTCGCAGAACATCTCGGGCATAAGCTCCGAGAGGTGCTCCGTCGAGCGGCTCATCCCGCCCGCCGTGTGGTGCTCGGTGAGGCGGTAGGTCGAGAGGACGTAGGGAAAGACGTCAGCCCCTGGCTGTCCTCCGGAGGGGTTGTAGGGGTTGTCGTCCCTGGGGAACCGCTGGCGCGCGGGGTTGGACTTCTGCCCGTAGAGGGCGTTCTCGAAGGGGGACTCCTCCGGCTCGTAGTGCGCCGGGAGGGGGCCGTCGGTGAGGCCGGCGGCGACGTAGAGCCAGCCCATCCCGTCGGCCTGCATGATGAAGGGCTTGTCGCCCCTTATGGCGTCCTGGGCCCTGGCGTCGTCAGGAGGCACGTAGTCGGGCCTCTTGGTCGGGGAGAAGTCCGGCACGTCCTTGCCCGTCCACTGCCCGTTCTCCTCGTCCCACCAGACGTACTTCTTGCGCTCGGACCAGGGCTTGCCGCTCGGGTCGGCGGAGGCGCGGTTGTAGAGGATGCGGCGGTTGAGGGGCCAGGCCCAGCCCCACTCGGGGGCGACGTAGGACTGCTCGGTCCAGGGCTTGCGGCGGTTGGCCTGGTTCTGCTCCTGGGCGTAGACGCCGCAGTAGATCCAGCACCCGCACCTCGTCGAGCCGTCGTCCTTTATGTCGAGGTAGGTGCCGAGGGCGTCGTCGTTTTCGTCCCGGCCGTTGATCTCGCGCAGCACCGAGTAGGGGTCGGGCTCCTCGATGCCCCCCTCCGTCTCGGTCGGGTAGTCCCAGGTGAGGTCGAGGATCGCCCGGTCCTTCGGGTCTTCGGAGTCCTGGAGCTTCTCCCGGATCCTCTTCCCGAGGTGGTACATGAACCACAGCTCCGAGCGGCAGTCGCCCTTGGGATCCACGGCCTTGTTGCGCCACTGCAACAGGCGCTGGGTGTTCGTGAACGTGCCGGCCTTCTCCGTGTGCGCCGCCGCCGGGAGAAAGAAGACCTCGGTGCCCACGTCCTCGGGCTTGATCTCCCCTGTCTCTACCTCGGGGGAGTCGTACCAGAAGGAGGCGGTCTCGGTCTCCACGAGGTCGCGCACGACAAGCCAGTCGAGGTTGGCCAGGGCCAGACGCTGGAGCTTGCCGTTGGCCGCACCCACGGCGGGGTTCTGGCCCATGACGAGGAAGCCCTTGCACCAGCCGTCGACCATGCCCATGACGGCCGGGTAGATCGAGTGGTCCCCGGTGAGGCGCGGCAAATAATCGAAGCAGTAATCGTTCTCCTCGGTGGCCGCGTCCCCGTACCACGCCTTCAGCAGGCTTACCGCGTAGGCCTTCATATTGCCCCAGTAGCCGCTTGGGGCGGAGTTGAGCTCCACGAAGTCCTCGAGGGTCTCGTGGGCGTGGGCGTGGGGCATCGGGATGTAGCCCGGGAGGATGTTGAAGAGGGTGGGGATGTCGGTCGAGCCCTGGATCGAAGCGTGGCCGCGCAGCGCCATGATGCCGCCGCCCGGCCTGCCGATGTTGCCGAGCAGGAGCTGGACTATCGCCGCCGCGCGGATGTTCTGGACGCCGTGGGTGTGCTGGGTCCAGCCCACGGCGTAGACGAAGGAGGTGGTCTTCTCCCGCCCCGAGTTCTCGCAGACGGCCTCGCACACCTGCACGAAGAGATCTTTGCTGATGCCGGTTATCTCCTCGACCTTCTCTGGCGTGTATCGGCGGTAGTGCTTCTTGAGGAGCTGGAAGACGCATCTAGGGTGCTGCAGCGAGGGATCGGTCTCCGGCGGCATGCCGTGCTCGAGGTCCCCGCCCTGGGCGTAGTGGGCCTGCTCGCCGGTCGCTCCCCCCTGCTCGCGTTTGCCCGAGGCGCCCTGGACCTCCATGCCCGCGTACTGCCAGGTCTCGGTGTCGTAGGAGCGGCTCTCCGGGTCCCACCCGCTGAAGAGCCCGTCGAGGTCTTCGGTGCCGGCGAACTCCTCGTTTATGATCACGGGCGCGTTGGTGTAGGCCTTGACGTACTCTTCGAAGTGTCTCTCGTTCTCGAGTATGTAGTTGATGATGCCGCCGAGGAAGGCGATGTCGGTGCCGGCCCTGATGGGAACGTGCAGGTTCGAGACGGCGCTCGTGCGGGTGTAACGCGGGTCCACGTGGATCACGGTGGCGCCCCGCATGCGCGCCTCCATCACCCACTGGAAGCCTACGGGATGGTTCTCGGCCATGTTCGAGCCGATGTCCACGATGCAGTCGGAGTTGGCGAGGTCCTGCTGGAAGGTCGTCGCCCCGCCCCTGCCGAACGAGGTCCCCAGACTGGGGACCGTACTGGAGTGTCATATCCTCGCCTGGTTCTCGATCTGCACGGCGCCCATGGCCGTGTAGAACTTTTTCATGAGGTAGTTCTCTTCGTTGTCGAGCGTGGCGCCGCCGAGGTGGGCGAAACCCAGAGTGCGGTGGAGCTTGGCCTCCTCGCCGCCTTCCATCTCCTGTTTGTCTTCCCAGGTCTCCTCGCGCGTCTTGATCATGCGGTCTGCGATCATGTCGACCGCCGTCTCGAGGTCGAGGTCCTCCCATTCGGTAGCGTAGGGCGGGCGGTACTTGACCTTGTACTCGCGGATGGGGCTCTGGACGAAGTTGCGCGAGGCGGCGCCCTTGGGGCAGAGCCTGCCGCGCGAGATCGGGCTGTCGGGGTCGCCCTCTATCTGGGTGATCTCGCCGTCTTTGACGAAGATCCTCTGCCCGCACCCCACGGCGCAGTAGGGGCAGATGGACTGCGTCACGTGGTCGGCCTCCGCCGTGCGCGGCTCGAGGTTCGCCTGGCGGGAGGACCGCGCCGCCTTGCCCAGCCCCAGCCGGTCACCGCCGCGCAGTTGTCCGACGACCGACCAGGCCGGGATCAGATCTCGTATCCCCACCCTTGCTCCTTCCCTCGAACCTTGCCACCCGCCATCTCAGACCCGGCTCCGGAGACGCCGCCTCAGGGGCCCCCGTTAGCCGCGTCTGCTTCGCCACGGTCGGGGCCGCAGCCCCCTCCTAAGGCGCGAAACCCGGCACACCTCTTGCGCGGCCGGTCTCTGCCGTTCGCGCCGCAACCGCCGCCTTCGACGCGACCGGCGCCCGGCGACCCCATTATCTGGGACTTCTGCGCTTCCTCTGTAAAGCCGGGATTAAGGAACCGTAAGGCCTCGGTTAAGCTATCCCGACGACCCGCCCCCAGCCCCGCGCGATCGCCCCCGCACACCGTAGGTGTGGCCCCGTCCGCGGGCCCCTCCCGGCCCGGGGCGCCGGCTCCGAAGCGGGGCTTCGCGATTTCGAAGCTTGCGCCGGAGGGTAAACTGTCGCCCGTGCTGCGGCCCGTGTACCCAACGCGTCTAGTCCCTTCCGTACCCCCTCCGGCGGTCGCGCGCCCGTCGCCCGGCGCGGAAGGGAAGAGACGAGGAGGGGGCGCGGGATGAGGCGGCCGAGCTCCGCCTGGGAAGGATTGAGCTCCAGCTTCTGGTTCATCCCGAGCCTCATGACCGCGGGGGCGGTGCTCTTGTTCGTCGTTACCCTGCAGCTCGAGGGGCTGATCCCCTCCAACGTGTCCGGGTTGCCCATCGTCTTCTCGGGAGGCGCCGACGCCGCCCGCAACGTGCTCTCCGTGATCTCGGGCAGCCTCATAACGGTGGTGGCCACCGTGTTCTCCCTCACCATAGTCGCCCTGCAGCTCGCCTCCGCCAACTACTCCCCCCGCCTGCTCAGGAACTTCACGTCTGACCGCGGGGTGCAGGTCGTTCTGGGAGCGTACATAGGCACCTTCACCTACGCGCTGCTCGTGCTGCGGGTGATCCGCACCCCCAAGGGCACGACCGGGGCGTTCGTCCCCATCATCTCCATCACCACCGCGGTCGTGCTGGCGCTGATCTGCGTCGCGCTGCTCGTCTACTTTATCCACCACATAGCGAGCCTCATCCAGTCCTCGACCATCGTGCGGCGGGTCCGGTGGGACACGCTGAAGTCCCTCGCCAACCTGGAAGACCTCGAACGCTCACCCGTGGAGCCGGAGGACTGGGAGGACCATCCGGGGGTGCGGAAGCTCTTGCGCGGGGAGCCCTTGGTGGTGCGGGCGAAAGACAGCGGCTACGTGCAGTACGTCTACGCCGACGCCGTCGTCGGGGCGGTGGGCGGCGCCTCGGAGACGAGCGCAATCGAGATCCCCTTCGGCCCGGGGAACTTCGTCGCCGCCGGGCTGCCCCTGTTGAAGATTTGGCCCGCACCCGAGGGGGGGCTTGACCCCGATAGCGAGGACGCAGCCCGCGACGCGATCGTCTTCGGCGAGGAGCGCTCCTTCGGTCAGGACTTCGCCTTCGGCCTCAGGCAGCTCTCGGACATCGCCCTCAAGGGCGTCTCGCCGGGGGTCAACGACCCGACCACCGCGATGCAGGCCATGGACCAGATGGAGGCCATCTTCGTCGCCCTGGGCGAGAAGGCCATGCCCCCGCGCCTGTGGGAGGAAGACCGCGACGACGGGTCGCGCGTGCTCCTCAAGGTCGGCCGCTACGGCTTCGAGGACGCGGTGGGGCTGGCCTTCGACCAGCTGCGACGCGCGTCCTTTACGAGCGGGCAGGTAGCCGTGCTGGAGCGGCTGCTGGAGGTCCTCGGGCGGGCGCTGGGGGCCAACGACCTCCCCGGGCGCCAGAGGGCCCTGTGGGAGAGGGCGTTCGCCGTGGGGAGGCTTGCCCCGAGTCAGGTCCCCGATCCGCGGGACGCCGCGCGGCTGGCCTGCCGGGCCGTGGCGGTCGGAGCCCCGCTGCTGAAGACGGAACTGCAAGCGACGGTGAGCCCGGAGTTGCAGGAGCTTGCCGACCTCACGGCGGGGCTCCCGGACGGCGGGCGGGTCAGAGAGGCCGTCGAAGCCGCTAGGGAAGCCGCCGTTGCTTACTAGCCCTCCGCGGCCTCCGAGGGCCCGTGACTCCCGAGGTAAGGGCACTCCTCTAGCGCAAGACCGTAGTAAGCCGCAAGCCCGATGTACGCTGCCAGGGAAGACCTGATAGCCGAGGAATTTGAAGCCTCTCCCAAGAGACCTCGCCGTAACGTGTGCGACCCGTAGCGAGACCGATGCTGTCGGGAGAACGCCGACCCAAACGGGGACTTCTCGAATTCAGGATGTATGCGCCGCCGGGCCGCGGGAACCGGTCAGGGAGCATAACCGTGCTGTGGGCGCCGAAGCTCCGCGAGTACGCGGCGGGCCGTCTCGGTCGCGCTCTCTACGGCGCCTTCCATCTAATCGGGCCAACCGGCGCGTTCGGCGGCGACGCCCCCGAACGGTCGCGCAGCGAGGCCGCCTTCGCCAACCCGTGCGGCGCCGCGCCCATACCGGCCTCCGTGAGCAAGGCTCCCCTCTACGTGGCGATGACTCGCCTGATGGTGAGGCGGCTAGCTCGAGCCCTATTCAGCCAGTCTCAGAAGGGGCTTCTCCAAAGTTCGCTTATGCCCGGCGAGTTCCTTAGCAAACCTTAACCATGTAGCGGGTGTGACCTTAACGAAGGCTCGCTACGCTGGTCGGTACAAGGCGATGTACGTCGAGGAGAGGGAAGTATGAGCGAACAAGATACTGGCGACGGGCGACAGCAGCAAGAGAGCCCGCTGAAAACCGAGCGGGGCAGCACCACGATCCAGGACGGCGTCGTCTCCAAGGTTGCCGGGATCGCGGCTCAAGA